>NZ_LT629788.1:4567490-4872480 GCF_900105805.1 Pseudomonas moraviensis
GATGCCCTGGCCCAGCACAAGGGCGCGTTCGATGGTGCGGTCGCCAGCTCCGAAGCCACCGCCGCGCGCCTCAAGGGCCACGGGATTCCGGTGTATGAGCTGAACACTGTCAGCGATCTGGAGTTCTACGTCGACGGCGCCGACGAAAGCGATGCGCACCTGAACCTGATCAAGGGCGGCGGCGCGGCCCTGACCCGCGAAAAGATCGTTGCCGCCGTGGCCAAGACCTTCATCTGCATCGCCGACGCCAGCAAACTGGTGCCGGTGCTCGGTGAGTTCCCGCTGCCGGTGGAAGTGATCCCGATGGCCCGCAGCCACGTTGCCCGCCAACTGGTCAAGCTCGGTGGCGACCCGGTGTACCGCGAAGGCGTGCTGACCGACAACGGCAATATCATCCTCGACGTATTCAACCTGCAGATCACCAACCCGGTGGAACTGGAAGCGCAGATCAACGCCATCGTCGGCGTGGTCACCAACGGCCTGTTCGCCGCACGCCCGGCGGATCTGTTGTTGCTGGGCACGAGTGAAGGTGTGAAGACTCTGAAGGCTGAGTAAATACTCTTCAGGCGCTGAAATCCCCCTGTAGGAGTGAGCCTGCTCGCGATAGCGGTCTGTCAGTTGATATTAATGTTGACTGACAGACCGCTATCGCGAGCAGGCTCACTCCTACAGGGTTTTGTGGTGATGGTTAGTCTGAAGTTGGCTTTTTGAAGACGTAGAAAAGATTCGGCTCGCTCACCAGATACAACGTGCCGTCATCATCCATCGCAATCCCCTCCGCCTGCGGCACGGTTTTCTGCAAACCCTGGCGTCCGCCGCTGATCGACATGGTGCTCAACGGCCGGCCGTCGACATCCAGTTCGATAATCAAGCGCGACTCGTCCGACAGCGCCAGCAAGTGCCCGCTGCGTTCGTCGTACTGCAGACTCGACAGGTCACGCACGAACATCCCGGCATCGCGCTTGGGGTTGTTGATCACGTGCACGGCGTAGGTCTTGTCCGGTTTGAAATGCGGAAAACCGTGGACCTCATAGATCAGCATGGGGTCGCGTTCTTTCGCCACGAACAGGCGTTTGCCCACCGAGTCGTAAGCCAGCCCCTCGAAACCCTTGTTGCTGGCCATGTGCACGCCCAAGGTCATCTGCTCGGCATCTTCGGCGTCGAGGAACGTGGTGTCGGCGTCGAGGTGGATCTTGATCAGGCGCTGCTGGCGCTCGTCGGTGATGACGTAGGTGTCGGCACTGATGTATTCGACCGCTTCAGGATCGCCGAACCCGACCAAAGCAATGCGCCGCAGGACCTTGCCTTCCAGCGACAGCTCGATCAGTTCGGAATTCTTGTTGGTCACGGTGAACAGGCTTTTGCGCACCGGATCGTAGGTCAGCGCCGAAACGTCATCGTCGAGCCCGTCGATTGGCCGCGCTTCGATCGTCACGCGATATTGATCCAGACCGATCGCCTCGCTGCTCAACGGCTGCCACAGGGTGTGCAGGTTGAACCAGGCGCGCTCGAACAGGCGCAGGTACTGGCCGATCGCGAGCAACGCGACCAGAGCAATCATCAACAGGACAAGAATCAACGGTTTGGGACGGGCAAGTCGACGCATTCAGGCAGGCTCGGATTCAAGACAGGCCGATGAAATATCACGCCCGTCTGAATTGAAGCTTAATGGCCAGTTGCCTGCCAGGACAACCACACGATTCCGCGTTTGTCGTAGGGAAAATTACCGGTGCTTTTCGAAGCGATAGAACAGATTCGGCTCGCTGACCATGTACAGCGTGCCGTCTTCGTCCATGGTCAGGCCTTCGGCGCGGGGAATGGTGTCTTTCAGACCGTTGAAATTGCCGAGCAAGGTCATGAAGCTGACTTGCTCGCCACGCTCGTCCAGTTCCAGCAACAGGTGCGAATCGGCCGACAACACCAGTAGATGGCCAGTGCGCGGATCGACCGCCAGCGCCGAGAGATTGCGAATGTCGAGCTCGTCACTGGCCAGCTTCTGCTTGTCGCCGATCAGGGTCTGACTGCCATCGCTCTTCCAGGTGAACAGCGCTGGCGGGCGTTCTTCACCCAGCACAAGCTGATGATTGCGCGGATCCCAGGTGATGGCTTCAAAAGCCTTGTTCTGGTCTTTCGACGGCCCGAGGTCGTATTTAGGGAAGTCGGCAATGTTCAGCTCGCGTGTACCGGCGTCGACCTTGACGATCGACAACGTGTGCTGGCGCTCATCGACAATCGCCATCAGGCCGTTTTCCATGACCGTCAGGCCTTCGGGATTGCTCCAGCCCACCAGCGGCATCTTGCGCAGCACCTCGCCCTGCAGTGTCAGCTCAGCGAGGAACGGATTTTTGCCCATCACCGAAAACAGGGTTTTGGTCTGCGGGTTGTAAGCCAGGTCGGAAGCTTCGTCCTTCTCCATGCCCGGCAACGGTTTGGCGTCGATCACCACCTGATAGTCCGGCAGCCACACGCTCTCCTTCTGCTCGGCCTTGCTCTCGAAGCGCTCCAGCACCCACAGCACACCACGATCATCCCAGTGCATGGCAAACGCCAGCCCATAAGCCGCCACGATGGCCAGCAACAGCCAGACATACCAGCGCAGAGCGAAGCGGGAACGGAGGGTGGGTTTCTGCTGAGTTCGAGATGCCATCAAGGGACGCGTTCCGTAAATTCAGGCCAAGGGTAATAGCACAAAGAGGCCGGCTGAGACGCCGCAATCGCGGAAATTATCCAGAGAGGATGTGAAAAAAACGGGAAATGGCGGGATTGGCGTGTGCGATATCAGCAGCAACGCAAAACGAATGTAGGAGTGAGCCTGCTCGCGATAGCGGTTTATCAGTCGAGATATGCATTGACTGGTAGACCGCTATCGCGAGCAGGCTCACTCCTACAAGGGGTTCTGCGGTGTGGCGGTTAGCGCACGCTGCTGCTGAAGCTGCTCGCCCCCGGCAGTTCAAGGACGATCTCGTCGCCGACGTTCAGCGGGCCGACACCCACCGGCGTACCGGTAAGGATCACGTCGCCGGCCTGCAGCGAGAAGCAGCCGGCCATGTGCTGGATCATCGGCACGATCGGATTGAGCATCGCGCTGCTGTTGCCGTCCTGGCGCACTTCGCCGTTGATGGTCAGGCGGATGCCGATGTCGGTCAGGTCAGCGAAAGTGCTACCGACCACGAACGGCGCGATCACCGCCGCGCCGTCGAACGACTTGGCGATTTCCCACGGCAGGCCCTTGGCTTTCAGCTCGGCCTGCTTGTCGCGCAGGGTCAGGTCCAGCGCCGGGGCGAAACCGGAGATCGCATCGAGGACTTCTTCGCGGCTTGGTTTGGTCGACAGCGGCTTGCCGATCAACACAGCGATTTCCGCTTCGTAGTGCACCGAACCGCGCTCGGTCGGAATGCTGAAACCGCCTTCCAGCGGCACCACGCAACTGCCCGGCTTGATGAACAGCAGCGGCTCGGTCGGCACCGGGTTGTCCAGTTCCTTGGCGTGTTCGGCGTAATTGCGGCCAATGCACACGACTTTCCCGATCGGGAAGTGGATGCGCGTGCCGTCGACGTACTGGTGCTGATAGCTCATTTACCGACTCCTGCCTTCATTGATTCAACAGAGATTACCGATCACACCGGGAAAATCTTCCCCGGGTTCATGATGCCGTTCGGGTCGAACACTGCCTTGACCGCTTTCATGTACTCGATCTCGGCCGGCGAGCGGCTGTAGGTCAGGTAATCACGCTTGGTCATGCCCACGCCATGTTCGGCCGAGATCGAGCCGTTGTACTTCTCGACGGTTTCGAACACCCACTTGTTGACGGTGGAGCACTTGGCAAAGAACTCGTCCTTGCTCAGGTTTTCCGGCTTGAGGATGTTCAGGTGCAGATTGCCGTCGCCGATGTGGCCGAACCAGACGATTTCGAAATCCGGATAGTGCTCACCGACGATCGCGTCGATTTCGCGCAGGAACGCCGGCACCCTGGAAACGGTCACCGAGATGTCGTTCTTGTACGGCGTCCAGTGGGAGATGGTTTCGGAGATGTACTCGCGCAGCTTCCACAGATTATGCAGTTGGGTTTCGCTCTGGCTCATCACGCCGTCGAGTACCCAGCCTTGTTCGACACAGTGTTCGAAGGTTTCCAGCGCGCTGTTGGCCACTTCTTCAGTGGTCGCTTCGAATTCCAGCAGGGCGTAGAACGGGCAGTCGGTGTCAAACGGCGCCGGCACGTCGCCGCGGCCCATGACCTTGGCCAGGGCCTTGTCGGAGAAGAATTCGAATGCGGTCAGGTCGAGCTTGCCCTGGAAGGCGTGCAGCACCGGCATGATCGAATCGAAATCGGCGGTGCCGAGGACCATGGCGGTGAGGTTTTTCGGTGCGCGATCAAGGCGCATGGTTGCTTCGACGACGAAACCGAGGGTGCCTTCGGCGCCAATGAACAGCTGACGCAGGTCATAACCGGTGGCGTTCTTGATCAGGTCCTTGTTCAGTTCGAGCACATCGCCCTTGCCGGTAACGACCTTCATGCCGGCGACCCAATTGCGCGTCATGCCGTAGCGAATCACTTTGATCCCGCCGGCATTGGTGCCGATGTTGCCGCCAATCTGGCTGGAACCCGCCGAGGCGAAGTCGACCGGGTAGTACAGGCCGTTTTCTTCAGCGATGTTCTGCAGATGCTCAGTGACCACGCCCGGCTGGCATACAGCGGTGCGGTCGGTGAGGTTGACGTCGAGAATCTGGTTCATGTAATCGAACGACACCACCACTTCGCCATTGGCCGCCACCGCAGCGGCGGACAACCCGGTGCGCCCGCCGGACGGCACCAGCGCGACCTTGTGGGTGTTGGCCCAACGCACCACGGCCTGCACTTGCTCGATGGTCTTGGGAAACACGATAGCGCTCGGCGCCGGGGCGAAGTGCTTGGTCCAATCCTTGCCGTAAGCATTCAGGGAGTCGGCGTCGGTGAGGACTTTGCCGGGCTCAACCAGGGTCTTCAGTTCATCAATCAGCGCAGGATTGGTCATCGACAGAACTCTCGAACAATTCATGGTCATCCTGAGAACGCTTCACGTCGCAGGAATGAGTGTTTAGCGGGGTGGCTATGCTAGCATACCGACCCCGCAGGACAGTGCCCAAGGCCAGATCCGCGGTGACGGCTTTCCTGCCGTTTGGGTCAGCTCCAGGCTGCGCCCCTCCCTGCCATTTTTCTCCGGGATACAGGTTTACGCAGATGAGCAAGACTTCTCTCGATAAGAGCAAGATCAAGTTCCTTCTTCTCGAAGGCGTCCACCAATCGGCTGTCGACGTCCTCAAGGCGGCGGGCTACACCAGCATCGAATACCTGACTGGCTCCTTGCCGGAAGCCCAGCTCAAGGAAAAGATCGCTGACGCTCACTTCATCGGCATTCGCTCGCGCACGCAACTGACCGAAGAGATCTTCGATCACGCGAAGAAACTGGTCGCGGTCGGCTGTTTCTGCATCGGCACCAACCAGGTTGACCTCAGTGCGGCCCGCGAGCGCGGTATCGCCGTGTTCAACGCGCCGTACTCCAACACCCGATCCGTAGCGGAACTGGTACTGGCCGAAGCGATCCTGCTGCTGCGCGGCATCCCTGAGAAAAACGCTTCCTGCCACCGTGGCGGCTGGATCAAATCCGCGGCCAACTCGTTCGAGATCCGTGGCAAGAAGCTCGGCATCGTCGGCTACGGCTCGATCGGTACGCAGTTGTCGGTTCTGGCGGAAGGCCTGGGCATGCAGGTGTTCTTCTATGACACCGTGACCAAGTTGCCACTGGGCAACGCTACCCAGGTCGGCAATCTGCATGAGCTGCTTGGCATGTCCGACATCGTCACCCTGCACGTCCCGGAAACCGCGGCGACCCAGTGGATGATCGGCGAGAAGGAAATCCGCGCCATCAAGAAGGGCGGCATCCTGATCAACGCTGCACGCGGCACCGTGGTCGAGCTCGACGCCCTGGCGGACGCGATCAAGGACAAGCACCTGATCGGCGCAGCCATCGATGTGTTCCCGGTGGAGCCACGCTCCAACGACGAAGAGTTCGAAAGCCCGCTGCGTGGCCTCGACAACGTGATCCTGACCCCGCATATCGGTGGCTCGACCGCCGAAGCGCAAGCCAACATCGGTCTGGAAGTGGCGGAAAAACTGGTCAAGTACAGCGACAACGGTACTTCGGTGTCGTCGGTCAACTTCCCGGAAGTGGCCCTGCCGGCTCACCCTGGCAAGCACCGCCTGCTGCACATCCACGAGAACATCCCGGGTGTGATGAGCGAGATCAACAAGGTCTTCGCCGAAAACGGCATCAACATCTCCGGTCAGTTCCTGCAGACCAACGAGAAGGTCGGCTACGTGGTGATCGACGTCGACGCCGAGTACTCGGAGCTGGCGCAAGAGAAGCTGCAACACGTCAACGGTACTATCCGTAGTCGCGTCCTGTTCTAGAAAAGCAGCGGCAAGCTACTAGCGGCAAGTGAACAGCGCTCTTGTTTTAACTTGCCACTTGCAGCTAGCCACTTGTAGCTGGATAAAAAAGGGAGCCCCGAAGGGCTCCCTTTTTTTATTTCACGTTAACCGTGATTTTTTCCGAAACGATCGATGGGTCGAACGGCATGTGGCCGCTGTCGCCGAGGATCAATTGCAAGGTGTGCTTGCCGGGGGCCAGTTTGATCGTGGCTTCGGTCTGCGCCTTGCCGAAATGCATGTGGTGCGCGTCGGTCGGGATCGGCGCGCCTTCGGCCGGCAGGTCGTCGACGTCGATCAGCAGATGATGGTGGCCGGTGTTCTTGGTGGTATCACCCGCCGGGGCCAGCGCGATGTTCTTGACGCCGAACTTGACTTTGAATTCCTGGGAGACCGTAGCGCCGTCCTCGGGAGAAACGATGAACACTTCAGCATCCTTGGGAGCCGGCGTTGCCGCACTGGCCAGCACCGAAACACCCATCAGCACACCGGCCAACGCTGCACGTGACATAAAGCTTTTCATTTTCTTCTCCAGTTTTTCCGTAAAATCCGCACGGTCATGACAACTTCATGACCATTCGTTGTCGAAGGCACTCGACAACCATAGCAAAGCGAGCCTGAATCAGAGCGTCGCGATAATGATTTCAAAGGAGTGACCATGCGCTTGCTGCCTGGCCTGATCTGCCTGCTACCCCTTCTGAGCCCGCTGGCTCACGCCGAACTGATTGATGACGTCAACGACCGTGGCGAGTTGCGCATAGCCATTGAGGCTAATACACCGCCCTTCAATTACAAGGAAGGCGACACACTCACGGGGTTCGAGGTCGAGCTTGGGCAACTTCTTGCCAAGGAGCTGGATGTACGCGCCGATTTCATCGTCACCGACGAGGGCGATCTGCTCCAGGGCGTTGAAAGCGGCAAGTACGACGTCGCGCTCAACCACATAGCACTGACACCCGAACTCAAGGATCGTTTCGACTTCAGCGAGCCGTACGGCGAGGTCGATGGGCAACTGCTCGCGAAGAAGGACGAGACGCCACGGCCGATGGTGCTGGTGCAGGCGTTGACCGAAGAGAAGCCGAAAGCGGCGGCGCCGGTGGAACTGGCGATTCCGTTTCAAAAGGGCAATCCGGCGTTTCAGGCCAGCCTCAAGAGCGCGCTGGAACGGATCAAGGCGGATGGGCGGTTGGCGGCGTTGTCGCAGAAGTGGTTGAAACCGTAAGAGCTCCCTCACCCTAGCCCTCTCCCGGAGGGAGAGGGAACTGATCCGGGAATGCTTTAGAGGTACGCCGACTTGGGATTGCTATACCGAATCCGAAATCGACTGATCATGGCTTTGCCGAACCCATAATCGCCAAGGTCTTTCAGGTCGATGGACAGCGCCAGACACCTCGGTCGGCCCCCTCTCCCCCCGGGAGAGGGCTGGGGTGAGGGCAACTATTGCGGATCAGTCCAAAGCTGCCAAAGCCACCGCCGCCTCATCCAGCTCTAGCTCATTGAACACCCGAACACCATGACGCCTGAGCAACGCCGCCGTCACCCCTTCGCCACTGACCTTGACCCCACTGAACGTCCCGTCATACGTCAGCAGATTCCCGCACGAAGGGCTGTTGGCCTTGAGCACCGCCACCCTGATGCCGTGCCGTTGCACCAGTTCCAGCGCTTGGCGCGCACCTTCGAGAAACTGCGCACTGACATCCTCGCCTTCGGCAGTGATGACTGCAGCATTGCCATCCAGCACCTCACCGCCCTGCCCGCCGGGAATCTCCGCCGCCGCCCTCGGCGTCGGCAAACCACCGGCCACCTCAGGACACAACGGCACTACACGGCCCTCGGCAATCCACTGCTCAAGCAGATCAAACGGACCACTCGCGCCACCGTCATAACGCACGCGATGGCCCAACAGGCAGCGGCTGACCAGAATCTTTTCCATGCTCAGAACGGCTCGTTGCCACGGCGACGAAACCAACCGGTCAGCGACAGGCGCTCGCGATGGGCCGGCAATACTTCGTGGGGCACTTCGCCGGAGAGAAACACCACCAGACAACCGCCGGTAGGCTGTACGTCATGCACGCGTTCATTACCCAGGTACATGCGCAACTGGCCACCGTCCTCCGGCAGCCAGGCGTCGTTGAGATAGATCACTGCCGACACCATGCGTCGGTCGTCATCGCGAAAGCGGTCGACGTGCTTGCGATAAAACGCGCCGGACGGGTACAGGGCGAAATGGCATTCGAAATCTTCGAGGCCCAGAAACAGACCGCGATTGAGCGCCTCGCGCAGACTGTCCATCAGGCTCAGATAGCGGTCAGTGGCGTCGGCCTGGCCGGGGTCGATCCACTGAATGTGATCGCCACGAATACCCTCGCGAATCTCCGAAAACGGCCCGCGCCCGACCGCCGCCGGCGCCAGTTCACCTTCGGCCTCACGTTTACGGCACTCGGCCGCCAGCGCCCGGGTCAGATCGGCGGGCAGGAAGATGTTCTGCTGCGACCAGCCGTGTTCGGCCAGGTCATCGACAATGCGTAACAGCAGTGGGTGTTCAGAGGATATCGGCATGGCGCGCATAGTATGCCGACGGCAATAAATCCGACAGAGCCACGCAGCGGCTTGCTACGAATTCTCGACAAGTACCGGCACCGCACGGACAATAGTCCGCTGCTGACAGGAGTCCCTATGCGCCGTTTGCTTTTTTCACTGTTGATGTTCTGCGTATTGCCCGCCTGGGCGGACGGCCACGATCAGTTGTACAAGGTCGCCGGCTGGCCAGAACAACGCGCGCATTTCAACGATGCCCTGAGCGCCGCCCAGCAGCGCTATCAGAACAGCCTGCCGCCTGCGGTGTTTCAAGCACTGGTCAACAACAGCAACCAGCGGTTCGCCGCGCAGGCCATGGATCAACGCGCCGAAGCGCAACTGCGACAGAAACTCGCTGATCCGAAACCGGCGCTGACCTTCTTCCAGTCACCGCTGGGCAAGAAAATCGTCGCCGCCGAACTGCTCGCGACCCGCCGCGATCAACTGGCGAAAAATGCCCAGGGCCTGCCAAAAATGCAGGCCAGCGACAGTCGTTTGCTGATCATCGGCCACTTGGCGCAAGCCTTGCCGGCCCGCGAGGCTGGCGCCGAGGTCAGTCTGGCGATTGCCGGCGTGGCGGCGGACAGTTTGAGTTCGATGATCCCGGGATTGCTCGGTGGCGGTCAGGCGCAGGGCATGTTGAACGGTCAGCGCCAGCGGCTGATGGATCAGATCGGCGCCGATCTGAACAACACCCTGCTCTACGTTTATCGCGATTTGTCGGATGAAGAGCTGGAAGAATTTGCGACGTTTGCCGAGTCGACCGAGGGCAAGGCTTACTATCAGGCGGCGCTGGCGGCGATTCGGGCGGGGTTGGCGGTCGGCCAGCCTTAAAAGATCGCAGCCTTCGGCAGCTCCTACATTGAAACGCGTTCCCCTGTAGGAGCTGCCGAAGGCTGCGATCTTTTGATCTTGCCTTAACGCTTCAGAGATTCCTGCCCCTGATCCGCTTGCTCAAGAACTCGAAATACTCCTCACGCATCTCTACCGTCTCATTGGCCAGGTGATGCCGTGCCTCGGCCAGCAGCAGAATCTGCGGGCGGTCGAATTTCCATTTCAACACCTGCAGATTGTGCTGCCAGTCGACGGTCATGTCCGCCTGTCCCTGAATGATCAGCGGCCGTCGCGGACTTTTTTTCGCGTGCTCGACGCGGATGATCCAGCGCGACAACGCGCCCACCCATTTCGTTGGCAGACGTCTTGGCTGTAACGGATCGGCCTGCAGAAACGGTAGAAAATCCGGGTCGTTGGAATTCTCGCTGAAGCGCCGCGCGACGCCGCGAACAAATGGCCGCAGCAGGTAATAACTCAACTGCGACCAGCCCCAGGCCCGTGGTCGCACCAGCGGCGCCAGCAGAATCACCTGCCCCTGCGCCGGGCTGTTCTCGCCATGGTTGAGCAGGTGATCGACGACAATCGCGCCCCCGGTGCTCTGCCCGCACAAATGCCACGGCTGCGGCAGCGCGATCGAAGTCGCTTCAGCGAACAACGCTTGCAGCATGTGCTGATATTCAGCGAAATCGCGGATGCTCGCCCGCGGCCCGCTCGACAGTCCATGCCCCGGCAAGTCGCAGGCAATCACCGCGAAATCCTGATCCAGCGCCCACTCGATCACATGCCGGTACAGGCCGATGTGATCGTAGTAACCGTGCAGCAGAAACAGCGTCGCCTTGACCTTCTCCGGCCACCAGCAATGACTGACCAGTTCGTAGCCATCGACTTCGAAACGTCCCATGCCGCGCCACACATCGCGCTCGGCGAAGTCGGTCTTGTAGAAGCGCTGATAAGCCTTCGCCTCATCCGATAACGGCTGCCACTCGGCCAACGGCTTGAGGCTCGCGCGTAAATGATCGGGGTCGAAAGTATCGGGCATGCGCACATTCCAAAGCGGTTAACGGACTTTATCGGCCTGCGATATTCATCTGTCGGAGCAAGCATGGCAAGCTAGCCAACCTTTTCAGATTCCGAAACCATGCGTTCGCCCTACCGCACCGCACTGTTCGCCAGCTTGCTCGCGCTGATCTGCGCCGGGGTGCTGTGGGCGGCGTATGACTGGTTTCAGGGCCGCTATCTGCGTGCGTTCAGTGAACACACGGCGGTGTTTTCCGGCGATCCGCTGCGCCTGCCGGACGACCTCGCCGGGCCCGGCAATATCCGTCTCGTGCACTTCTGGGACCCGGCTTGTCCGTGCAACGTCGGCAATCAACAGCACCTGAGCGAGATGGTCGAACAGTTCGGCGCGCGCGGCGTGGAGTTCTTCGCCGTGCAAAAACCCGGCAGCCACGGTCAGTTGCCCGCCACCCTCGCCGGCCTGAAAACCATCATCGTCCTGCCCGGCTCCGAACAGATTCCCGCCAGCCCCGCCGTGGCGATCTGGGATCGCAGCGGCAAACTGGCCTACTTCGGCCCGTACAGCGAAGGCCTGACCTGCAACTCCAGCAACAGCTTTATCGAACCGATCCTGCATGCCCTGACGGAAGACCGCCCGGTGAACGCTACGCACACCTTGGCGGTGGGTTGTTATTGCCCGTGGCCGGCGGATACGCGGTAAGGCATTCCGGACTTTTCAAGGACAGCGCTGCACCGCACAGATGCTCTGTGCTAAATGTTTGCAGCCCGACGGGCGGCCCTCCCGCCTGCACAAGGAGTCACCATGAAGCGTGCGTTGATCGTCGTTGCCTTGCTCATCGTTGTCCTGCTCTGCGCCGCTGGCGGGTATATCTACAGCAAGCAGCCGACGCGCCAGGGCCAGGTCCAGCTGCATAACCTGCAAGGCTCGGTGACCGTGCGCTATGACGAGCGCGGTGTGCCGCATATCCGCGCCGAGAACGAAACCGACCTCTATCGCGCCCTCGGTTATGTGCACGCGCAGGATCGCCTGTTCCAGATGGAAGCCATGCGTCGCCTCGCCCGCGGTGAGCTGGCCGAAGTGCTCGGGCCGAAACTGCTCGACACCGATAAGCTGTTTCGCAGCCTGCGCATCCGCGAGCGCGCCGCCAGTTACGTCGCCAGCCTGGACAAGCAGTCGCCAGCGTGGAAGGGCCTGCAAGCCTATCTGGATGGCATCAACCAGTATCAGGACAGCCACGCTGCGCCGATCGAGTTTGACGTGCTGGGCATCCCCAAGCGGCCGTTCACCGCCGAAGACAGCATCAGCGTCGCCGGTTACATGGCCTACAGCTTTGCCGCCGCGTTTCGCACCGAGCCGCTGCTGACCTACGTGCGCGATCAGCTCGGCGCCGATTACCTCAATGTGTTCGATCTCGACTGGCAGGCCAAAGGCGTACTTGCCACGGATCACACCCGGCATCCGCCAGCCCTCGCCGCCGGCGACTGGCAGGACCTCACCGCCCTCGCCCGCCTCAGCGAACAGGCACTGATCGACAACGGTCTGCCGCAGTTCGAGGGCAGCAACGCTTGGGTCATCGCCGGCAGCCGCAGCCAGAGTGGCAAGCCGTTGCTGGCCGGCGATCCGCATATCCGCTTTTCGGTGCCGGCGGTGTGGTACGAAGCGCAACTGTCGGCGCCGGGCTTCGAGTTGTACGGCCATCATCAGGCGCTGGTGCCCTTCGCGTTTCTGGGGCACAACCTCGATTTCGGCTGGAGCCTGACCATGTTCCAGAACGATGACCTCGATCTGATCGCCGAGAAGGTCAACCCTGACAATCCCGATCAGGTCTGGTATCGCGGCCAATGGACCGACCTGCTCGTCAGCGAGCAACAGATCAATGTGAAGGGTCAGGCGCCGGTGACGATCACCTTGCGCCAGTCGCCGCATGGGCCGATCGTCAACGATGCCCTCGGCAGCGCCGCCGGCAAGACCCCGATTGCGATGTGGTGGGCCTTCCTCGAAACACCCAACCCGATCCTCGACGGCTTTTACCAGCTCAACCGCGCTGACACGTTGGCCAAGGCCCGCGCGGCGGCGGCCAAGGTGCAGGCGCCGGGTCTGAATCTGGTTTACGCCAACGCCAAGGGCGATATCGCCTGGTGGGCCTCGGCCTTGCTGCCGAAACGTCCGGCCGGGGTGAAACCGGGCTTCATTCTCGACGGCAGCACGCCTGAGGCGGACAAGGACGGCTACTACCCGTTCAGCGCCAACCCGCAGGAGGAGAACCCGGCGCGCGGTTATATCGTCTCGGCCAACTTCCAGCCGGTATCGCCGACCGGCATGGAGATTCCCGGTTACTACAACCTCGCCGATCGCGGCCAGCAGCTTGATCGTCAGCTCAGCGACAACCGGGTCAAGTGGAGCAACGAGGCCAACCAGAAACTGCAGCTGGGCACGACGACCGGCTACGGCCCGCGTCTGTTGGCGCCGCTGTTGCCGGTGTTGCGTGAAGTGGTGAGCGATCCGGCGCAACGCAAACTGGTCGAGCAATTGGCGCAATGGCCCGGCGACTATCCGCTGAATTCGGTCAGCGCGACGGTGTTCAACCAGTTCCTCTACGACCTTGCCGACGCAGCGATGCGCGATGAGTTGGGCAATGACTTTTTCGAAACGATGCTGTCGACGCGGGTCATCGATTCCGCCTTGCCGCGACTGGCGGCGAGAGCTGATTCACCTTGGTGGGACAATCGCAGCACGCCGGTCAGAGAAACCCGCGCCGACGTCGTGCGCACGGCATGGGCGGCGAGCATGCAGCATCTGCAACTGACCCTCGGCGACGGTGTGGCGGGTTGGCAGTGGGGCGCGGCGCACACCCTGACCCATGGCCATCCGCTGGGCCAGCAGAAGCCACTGGATCGGCTGTTCAATGTCGGCCCGTTCGCGGCGCCAGGCAGCCACGAAGTGCCGAACAACCTCTCGGCGAAAATCGGCCCGGCGCCATGGCCGGTGACCTATGGACCGTCGACCCGGCGTCTGGTGGATTTTGCCGATGCGGTGCATGCCTTGACGATCAATCCGGTCGGCCAGAGCGGCGTGCCGTTGGACAGTCACTATGACGATCAGGCCGAGGCGTATGTGGAGGGGATTTATGTACAGGCGCATTTCAGCGAGGAAGAGGTGCTGGCGAATACCCGCAGTACGTTGAAGCTGTTGCCTGCGCGCAAGCCCTGAAGAGCCCCTCACCCTAGCCCTCTCCCAGAGGGAGAGGGGACCGATTGGGGGATATTGGGGAGAAACGCCGACGTGCAAGATTGGCACCGAATCCATAATCGATAAGGTCTTTCAGGTCGATGTAACACGCCAGACACCGCGGTCGGCCCCCTCTCCCTCTGGGAGAGGGCTGGGGTGAGGGCTTTCGAGCTCAAGCCCGGATCAAACATCCAGCGCAAAATTCAGCCGAAACTGTTGCGGCGTCACGCCCAAGCGCCGGTTGAACACACTGCGCATATGCTGCGCATCCCGAAACCCGCACTGATACGCCACGGTTTTCAACGGCGCCGTGGTGCTTTCCAGCATGACCCGCGCTGCGTCCACCCGCGCCCGTTCGACGAATTCCGCCGGGGTCACTTTGGCTTCTCGCGCGAACACCCGCGAGAAATTGCGCGCACTCATGTTCGCTGCATTGGCCAGATCGGCAATCGTCAGGTCGCCGGTGAGATTGGCCAACACATACAGCTGCACCAGCGCCACCGCTGATGTCGGTTCGGCATGCGGCGTGAGGAACGGGCTGAACTGCGATTGTCCGCCCGAGCGCTGGGTGAACACCACCAGCCGTTTCGCCACACTCAGCGCCACCTCGGCACCGTGATCGCGCGCCAACAGGTACAGCGACAGATCAATGCCCGCCGTGACCCCGGCCGAGGTGTAGAGCGTGCCGTCCTCGACATACAGGCGATCCGCCTCGACCCGCGTGGTGGGGCACAACTGCGCAAGCGCCTCGGCATCGTTCCAGTGCGTGGTGACGGTGCGCCCCTCGAGCAAACCGGCGCGGGCGAGCATGAACGCGCCGTTGCAGATCGAGCCGCAACGCCGGGCGCGACCACAGGCGTCACGCAGCCAGGCGTCGAACGTCGGGCCGAAATCCATGAACGGCAATTGCGGGCCACCGGCAACCAGCAACAGGTCATGAGTATCCGTTGCTTCGCTGAAGTGGCAGTGGGCGTTCAGGCTCATGCCGTTGGAACAGGCCATCGGCCCGTGCTCGAGGCCGATCACTTGCAAGCGATAGTGATCCTGCGGCGCGAGGAAGCGGTTGGCTTCGGCGAACACGTCCATGGGGCCGCTGACATCCAGTGACTGCACGCCGGGGAATACCACGATGGCGACGGATTTGTTCATGGCTCAAACGTCCTCAATACCTGTGACAAACACACCAACCTGTGGGAGCGAGCCTGGCCTGTTGATCGAGCCAACCTGGCCAATCCACACCCGACAAGCGAGCTTGGCACGATTTGCAGGTGCAATGGCAAGGATCGCAGCCATGACTCGATTGTTCGCCTGGCGCTCCGGGAACAGACTTTCTCCAGCAGCGCCACGACGGCGTTTTCGACGAGGAAACCGTTATGACCAGCACCATCGCCGGCATCAAGATCCCTGACAGCGCCCTCGCCCGGGCCACCACCGAATACATCCGCGACATCGAATCCGACCTGCTCTATCACCACTCGCGTCGAGTGTTTCTGTTCGGTGCCTTGAGCGGCGAGCGCCAGCAACTCGCCTACAACCCGGAGTTGCTGTACGTCGGCGCGATGTTCCATGACCTTGGTCTGGTCGCAGGCCATCGCAGCGATGACGAACGTTTCGAGGTGGACGGCGCGAATGCCGCGGCAGCGTTTCTCAAGCCGTACGGGCTGAGCGACGACGACATCGAGCAGGTGTGGCTGTCGATTGCATTGCACACCACGCCGGGCGTGCCCAAGCATCTGCGCCCGACCGTGGCACTGGTGACGGCCGGGGTGGAGATGGACGTGCTGGGCATGGACTACGCGGCCTTCAGCAGCGTGCAGCGCGAAGCCGTGGTGCATGCGCATCCACGCGGGGAGGGTTTCAAGGAGTGCATCATCTGCGCGTTCGCCGATGGCTTGCGCCATCGTCCGCAGACCACGTTCGGCAATGTGAAGACCGATGTGCTGGTGGATCAGGAGCCGGGATTCAAGCCGATGAATTTCGTCCAAGTCATCCGCCAATCTCCCTGGACTGCCTAAACCCCCTGTAGGAGTGAGCCTGCTCGCGATAGCGGAGTGTCAGCCGAATAATGCCTGGCTGACACACCGCTATCGCGAGCAGGCTCACTCCTACAGTCTGGATTTGGGTTGGCCTCGGAAATGAGACCAACCCTTCGGCTCACACAGCCTGTGGCGCAGGCGCGCGACGCGCGTCCGGTTGCTTCCACGAATCGGCAGCGCTTTCTTCGATGGCTTGCTGGATGGCTTTCTTGCGTGCTTCTTCGGCGCGGCGGCTGAAGAACCAGACGAGGAAGGTCACCAGCGACACCGCCAGCAGAATCAGGCTGGCCACCGCGTTGATCTCCGGCTTCACACCGAGCCGCACCGCCGAGAACACTTCCATCGGCAGGGTCGTCGAACCCGGGCCGGAGACGAAGCTCGCCAGCACCAGGTCATCCAGCGACAGCGCGAACGACATCATCCCGCCCGCCGCCAGCGATGGCGCGATCATCGGGATGGTGATCAGGAAGAACACCTTCCACGGCCTCGCCCCCAAGTCCATCGCCGCCTCTTCGATCGACAGGTCCAGCTCACGCAGACGCGCCGACACCACCACTGCCACATACGCCGCGCAGAACGTGGTGTGCGCAATCCAGATGGTGACGATGCCGCGTTCCTGCGGCCAGCCGATCATCTGCGCCATCGCCACGAACAGCAGCAACAGCGACAGACCGGTGATCACTTCCGGCATGACCAGTGGCGCAGTCACCAGGCCGCCGAACAGCGTGCGACCCTTGAAGTGAGTGATGCGCGTCAGCACGAACGCCGCCAGAGTACCCAGCGCCACCGCAGCAACCGCCGTGTAGCAGGCGATTTCCAGCGAGCGCAGCACCGAGCCCATCAATTGCGAGTTGTCCAGCAGGCCGACGTACCACTTGATCGACCAGCCGCCCCACACCGTTACCAGTTTCGAGGCGTTGAACGAGTAGATCACCAGGATCAGCATCGGCAGATAGATGAATATCAGACCCAGTACCAGCATCAGGCTGGAGAAACGGAAGCGCTTCATTCTTTACCCTCCATTTCCTTGGCCTGACTGCGGTTGAACAGGATGATCGGCACAATCAGGATCGCCAGCATCACCACCGCCAGCGCGGACGCCACCGGCCAGTCGCGGTTATTGAAGAATTCTTGCCACAGCACCTTGCCGATCATCAGGGTTTCCGGACCGCCGAGCAGTTCTGGAATGACGAATTCGCCGACCACTGGAATGAACACCAGCATGCAGCCGGCGATGATGCCGTTCTTGGACAGCGGAATGGTGATCTTCCAGAAGCTGTTGAAGGTGCTCGAACCCAGGTCAGACGCGGCTTCCAGCAGACTCTGGTCATGTTTGACCAGGTTGGCGTACAGCGGCAGGATCATGAACGGCAGATACGAATAGACCACACCGATGTACACGGCGAGGTTGGTGTTGAGGATCTGCAGCGGCTCGTCGATCAGGCCCATGCTCATCAGGAAACCGTTGAGCAGGCCGTTGTTGCTCAGAATACCCATCCACGCGTAGACGCGGATCAGGATCGCGGTCCAGGTCGGCATCATGATCAGCAGCACCAGCACCGTTTGCAGCTCTTTGCGCGCGCTGGCGATGGCGTAGGCCATCGGATAACCGATCAGCAGGCAGAGCACGGTGCTGATAAAGGCCATTTTCAGCGAGCCGAGGTAGGCGGCGATGTACAGCTCGTCGTCGCCGAGCATCGCGTAGTTGCCCAGGTTCAGCAGCAGTTGCAGCTTCTGCTCGGCGTAGGTGTAGATCTCGGTGTACGGCGGGATCGCCACGTCGGCTTCGGCGAAGCTGATCTTCAGAACGATGAAGAACGGCAGCATGAAGAACAGGAACAGCCAGATGAATGGCACCCCGATGACCAGCTGCCGGCCATTGGGGATGATTCGGTTGATGCGGCGTTTGAATTTGCGCATGTTCATGAGCGAAGTACCACGCCACTGTCGTCTTCCCACCACACGTAGACCTGATCGCCCCAGGTCGGACGCGCGCCGCGACGTTCGGCGTTGGCGACAAACGACTGCACCAGTTTGCCGCTCGGCAATTCGACGTAGAACACCGAGTGCCCGCCCAGATAGGCGATGTCGTGGACCTTGCCGCTCGACCAGTTGTACTCGCAGGTCGGTTGATCGGCGGTGACCAGCAGCTTCTCCGGGCGGATAGCGTAGGTGACCGATTTGTCCTGCACCGAGGTGCTGATGCCGTGGCCGACGTAGATCTGCCGGTCGAGGTCCTTGCAGGTGATGGTCGCGTGGCCTTCGGCGTCGTCGATCACTTCGCCTTCGAAGATGTTGACGTTGCCGATGAATTCACAGACCAGACGGCTGGTCGGGGTTTCGTAGATGTCGATCGGGCTGCCGATCTGCGCGATCCAGCCCAGGTGCATGATCGCGATGCGCTCGGCCATGGTCATGGCCTCTTCCTGGTCGTGGGTCACCATCACGCAGGTCACGCCGACGCGCTCGATGATTTCCACCAGTTCCAGCTGCATCTGCGAGCGCAGTTTCTTGTCCAGCGCGCCCATCGGCTCGTCGAGCAGCAGCAGCTTCGGCCGCTTGGCCAGCGAACGGGCCAGGGCCACGCGCTGACGCTGACCGCCGGACAGTTGATGCGGCTTGCGCTTGGCGTACTGGCTCATCTGCACCAGCTTGAGCATCTCGGCCACACGTGCGTCGATCTCGGCCTTGGGGATCTTGTCCTGCTGCAGGCCGAAGGCGATGTTCTGCGCCACGGTCATGTGCGGGAACAGGGCGTAGGACTGGAACATCATGTTGATCGGGCGGTCGTACGGCGGCATGTCGGTGATGTCGACGCCGTCGAGGAAAATCCGCCCTTCCGTGGGCCGTTCGAAGCCTGCCAGCATCCTCAGCAAGGTGGATTTGCCCGATCCCGAACCGCCGAGCAGGGCGAAGATCTCACCCTTCTTGATTTCCAGGGACACGTCGTCCACGGCAATCGTCTCGTCGAACTTCTTCGTGACCCGGTCGATTTTGACCAGCACCTGTTTCGGTGTCTGGTCGCCCTCGAGGGCTTTCTTGTAGGCGCCGGAGGCAACTGCCATTTACGAAACTCCCAACAGAAGCAGCAGTTCGCCACGCAAGACGAACCCTGGATAGTTTGTGCGTTATTTGCCCGACTTGACCTTGGTCCAGCTGCGGGTCATCAAACGCTGAATATTGGCTGGCAACTCGGTCGACACGTAGGTCTTGTCGAGGACTGCTTGCGGTGGGTAAACCGCTTCATCGGTGCGAATGGATTGTTCCATCAGCTTGTCCGAACCCGGATTGGGGTTGGCGTAACCGACGTAATCACTGACCTGGGCAATCACCTCGGGTTTCAGCAAATAATTGATGAAGGCGTGGGCTTCCTTGACGTTGGACGAATCCTTGGGGATCGCCAGCATGTCGAACCACAGCGCGCCGCCCTCTTTCGGAATCGAGTAGGCGATGTTGACGCCCTTCTTCGCTTCCTCGGCACGGTTCTTCGCCTGGAAGATGTCGCCGGAGAAACCGATCGCCACGCAGATGTCGCCGTTGGCCAGGTCGCCGATGTACTTCGAGGAGTGGAAATAGGTGACGTACGGACGCACCGCGAGCAGCTTGGCGGTGGCTTTTTCGTAGTCCTTGGTGTTGGTGCTGTTGGCGTTCAGGCCCAGGTAATTGAGCATGGTCGGCATCATTTCATCTGCCGAATCGAGGAACGCGACGCCGCAGCTGTGCAGCTTCTTGATGTTTTCCGGCTCGAACAGCACGGCCCAGGAATCGATCTTGTCGATACCAAGCACGGCTTTGACCTTGTCGACGTTGTAGCCGATGCCGTTGGTGCCCCACAGATATGGCACGGCATAGAGGTTGCCGGGATCGTTCTGCTCCAGACGCTTGAGCAGCGCCGGGTCGAGGTTGGAATAATTCGGCAACTGGGTCTTGTCGAGCTTCTGGAACGCGCCCGCCTTGATCTGCTTGCCAAGGAAGTGGTTCGACGGCACGACCACGTCGTAACCGGTGCGCCCGGCGAGCAGCTTGCCTTCCAGGGTTTCGTTGGAATCGAAAACGTCGTAGACCGGTTTGATTCCGGTCTCTTTCTCGAAGTCGGCCAGGGTCGATTCGCCGATGTAATCGGACCAGTTATAAATATGCACCGTACCGGCGGCGTGGGCTCCGACAGCGATGGTCAGGCCGGCAGCGGCCAGCAGGGCTTTGCGCAAAGAAGAAAATACAGGCAAGTGGAGGTCCTCTAGATTGATTGGGCCCAAGTTGCCCCCGCGCTGCATGACAGCCATGGCTGCCCGACAACAAAACCGGCGCGCAACTTACCTTCGAAAAACCGATCCAGCAAAACTTTCTGTCATTTAATTATCCGCTGGCCGCCGTCGCGGCGACGACGGCCAGTGGTTGTGGCGACAAACCGGCTTATTTACCCGATTTGATCTTGGTCCAGCTGCGGGTGATCAGACGCAGTGTCGCGGCGTCCAGATCGCTGATCGCATAGAGCTGCTTCTTCACTTCAGCCGACGGATAGATGCTCGGGTCGCTGGTGATGTCCTTGTCCACCAGAGGCGTCGCGGCCTTGTTGCCGTTCGGGAAGCGCACGGCGTTGGTGATGCCGGCCATCACTTGCGGCTCCAGCAGGTAGTTCATGAACTTGTAGGCGGCTTCGACGTTTTCGGCATCCTTGGGAATGGCGACCATGTCGTAGAAAGTACCAGCGCCTTCTTTCGGAATGGTGTAGGCCAGTTTGACCTTGTCACCGGCTTCCTGAGCGCGGGTCTTGGATTGCTCCAGGTCACCCGAGTAACCGACGGCGACGCAGATGTTGCCGTTGGCCAGGTCCGAGATGTACTTGGACGAGTGGAAGTAGGCAACCGAAGGACGGATCTTCAGGAACAGGTCTTCGGCGGCTTTGAGGTCAGCCTTGTCCTTGCTATTGGTCGGCTTGCCCAGGTAGTGCAATGCCGCCGGAATCATTTCGGTCGGGGCATCGAGGAAGCTCACGCCGCAGCTTTTGAGTTTCTCGATGTTTTCCGGTTTGAATACCACATCCCACGAATCGATCTTGTCGATGCCCAGCGCAGCCTTGACCTTGGCCGGGTTGTAGCCGATGCCGATCGAGCCCCACATATACGGGAAGGCGTGCTTGTTGCCCTGGTCGCTGGCGTCGCCAACAGCCTTGAGCAGGTCTTCGTCGAGGTTTTTCCAGTTCGGCAGTCTGGACTTGTCCAGCTCCTGGTAGACGCCGGCCTTGATCTGCTTGGCGAGGAAGTTGTTGGAAGGCACCACGATGTCGTAACCGGATTTGCCGGCCAGCAGCTTGGCTTCCAGGGTTTCGTTACTGTCGAAGACGTCGTAGACGACTTTGATCCCGGTGGCTTTCTCGAAGTTGGCCACGGTGTCCGGCGCGATGTAGTCGGACCAGTTGTAGACGTGCAGTACCTTGTCGTCCGCGTGCACCGCACCCGCCATCATGCCCGCCATGGACAGCGCGAGCAGAGTCTTGCCAGCTAGCTTTTTACCTAATGCCTTCATGCGTCATGCTCCAAATTTTTCTTTTTTGAACCACTTTGTTCAGCGGCCGAACCCGGACAACCGGAACCGCGGCTAGTCTGGCAAGATCCGAGGCGGTCTTTCAACAAAAGACCAGCCTTTCTGACAGCTTTGAGCGAGTGCGCCGCAGCTCCCCCGCTCAAAGCCTAGCACCTAGGCCTGCAGCGCATTGAGGGTCAGGTCCAGACACTTGCGTGCTTTTGTAACCAGCTCATCGATCTCGGCTTTGCTGATCACCAGCGGCGGCGCGATGATCATGGTGTCGCCGACTGCGCGCATGATCAGGCCGTTGTCGAAGCAGAACTGCCGGCAGATCATGCCGACGCCCTTGCCTTCATAACGCTTGCGCGTGGCCTTGTCCTGCACGAGCTCGATCGCCCCCAGCAGACCGATGCCACGAACTTCACCCACCAATGGGTGATCGTTCAGCTCGCGCAGACGTTTCTGCAAATACGGTGCCGTTTCGTTATGGGCGTTCTCGATAATTTTTTCTTCGCGCAGGATGCGGATGTTTTCCAGGCCCACCGCTGCTGCCACCGGGTGCCCGGAGTAAGTGAAGCCGTGGTTGAAATCGCCGCCTTCATTGAGCACGGCCACCACCGAATCACGCACGATCAGCCCGCCCATCGGGATGTAGCCGGAAGTCAGGCCCTTGGCGATGGTCATCATTTCAGGCGCAAGGTCGTAGAAATCGCTACCGAACCACTCACCGGTACGGCCGAAACCGCAGATCACTTCATCGGCGACGAAAAGGATGTCGTACTTGGCAAGGATTTCCTTGATGCGCGGCCAGTAGGTATCGGGCGGAATGATCACGCCACCGGCACCCTGGATCGGCTCGGCAATGAAGGCACCGACGTTGTCGACGCCGACTTCGAGAATCTTCTCTTCCAGCTGATTGGCCGCCCAGATGCCGAACTCTTCCGGCGACATGTCGCCGCCTTCAGCGAACCAGTACGGCTGCGCGATGTGGACGATGCCCGGAATCGGCAGGTCGCCCTGCTCGTGCATATAGGTCATGCCGCCGAGGCTCGCGCCGGCCACGGTGGAACCGTGATAACCGTTCTTGCGGCTGATGATGACTTTCTTGTTCGGCTGGCCCTTGATCGCCCAGTAGTGGCGAACCATACGCAGCATGGTGTCGTTGCCTTCGGAGCCGGAACCGGTGAAGAACACATGGTTCATGCCTTCAGGCGCAACGTCGGCGATCGACTTGGCGAGTTCCAGCGCTGGCGGGTGGGCGGTCTGGAAGAACAGGTTGTAGTACGGCAGTTCGCGCATCTGTTTGGCGGCGGCATCGGCCAGTTCATCGCGGCCGTAACCGATCGCCACGCACCACAGGCCGGCCATGCCGTCGAGGATCTTGTTGCCTTCGCTGTCCCACAGGTAAACGCCCTTGGCGTTGGTGATGATCCGCGGGCCCTTCTCTTTCAGTTGCTTGAAATCACTGAACGGGGCCAGGTGGTGATCGCTGCTCAGCGTTTGCCATTCACGGGTTTGCGGGTTGTTGCTGGTCATGCCAATTCTCCTTGTTATCGGTGAAGGCGCGACGGCTGGCCGCCGCGCCCGGCGTATCAGACGGCGAAGAGCAGGTACTCACGCTCCCAGGAACTGATCACGCGCTTGAAGTTTTCATGCTCGGCCCGCTTGACCGCGACGTAGCCGGTGATGAAGGTCTTGCCGAGGTATTTTTCGACGGTCTTGCTGTTCTCCATGCGCTCCAGCGCATCTTCGATGGTCAGCGGCAGGCGCAGGTTGCGGCGCTCGTAACCACGACCGACCACCGGCGCGCTCGGGTTGAGGCCTTCGACCATGCCGATGTAGCCGCAGAGCAGGCTCGCGGCGATCGCCAGATACGGGTTGGCATCGGCGCCCGGCAGACGGTTTTCCACGCGGCGGTTCTGCGGGCCGGCATCCGGTACGCGCAGGCCGACGGTGCGGTTCTCCTCGCCCCACTCGACGTTCACCGGTGCCGAGGTGTCCGGGAGGAAGCGGCGGAACGAGTTGACGTTCGGCGCGAACAACGGCAACAGCTCGGGGATCAGTTTCTGCAGGCCACCAATGTGATGCAGGAACAATTGGCTCATGGTCCCGTCTTCGTTGGAGAAAACGTTCTTGCCAGTCTGAATGTCGATGATGCTCTGGTGCAGGTGCATGGCGCTGCCCGGCTCGCCGGTCATTGGCTTGGCCATGAACGTCGCGGCCACGTCGTGCTTGAGCGCGGCTTCACGCATGGTGCGCTTGAACACCAGAATCTGGTCGGCCAGCGACAGGGCGTCGCCGTGACGGAAGTTGATTTCCATCTGCGCCGTGCCGTCCTCGTGGATCAGCGTGTCGAGGTCCAGCTCCTGCAGTTCGCACCAGTCGTAGACGTCTTCGAACAGCGGGTCGAATTCGTTGGCCGCCTCAATGGAGAACGACTGCCGACCGATTTCCGGACGGCCCGAGCGGCCGATCGGCGGCTGCAACGGATAGTCGGGGTCGTCGCTGCGCTTGGTCAGGTAGAACTCCATTTCCGGCGCCACGATCGGCTGCCAGCCCTTGTCGGCATACAGCTTCAGGACTTTCTTGAGGACGTTGCGCGGCGACAGCTCGATCGGGTTGCCTTGCTTGTCGTAGGTGTCGTGGATCACCTGCGCGGTCGGCTCGATGGCCCACGGCACCAGGTACACCGCGTTCTGGTCGGGGCGGCAGATCATGTCGATGTCGGCCGGGTCGAGCAGTTCGTAATAGATGTCGTCTTCGACGTAGTCGCCGGTCACGGTCTGCAACAGTACGCTCTCCGGCAGCCGCATGCCTTTTTCGGCGATGAACTTGTTGGTCGGCGAAATCTTGCCCCGGGTGATCCCGGTCAAGTCAGCGATCATGCATTCGACTTCTGTGATCTTGCGGTCTTTCAACCAATCGGTGAGCTGGTCGAGGTTGTTACTCATAAATGCCTCTGGGCTGAGTCTCCTGACGCGATGTCAGGCAATTTTGACGCTTGGGGCGTCGCGTTAAGGGGGGCTTGCTCGCGCAGTGCCGGCTTACGCCTGGCACCGCGCATAGACAATGAAAGAGGAGCTTACCTGCCCTTTGCGCTGGTGTTGCATTTCCCGTGCACTTTGCAAACGTGCAGAATCACCAGCACGACGCTGAGCGCGGCATGGGCTTTGAGAGGGAAAGAGTTCTATAGTGGAAGGGGACGCCATAAAGCGGATGCTGTGTCCGACGTCCAGAATATCGGACGCTGCCGTTTCGTCGACTGTTGACGAGAGTCTCGTCGACAGGCTGCGCGCCTTGCTGGCTGCGCTACGGACGGATTGATCGCCACTGATGTGATGAGCATGCAGACCGGACTGTTGCGAGCAGTCGGTGATGCCGATTAACGGCAGGCGAGACATGAAGCACCCCGGTATTATTGCTGTTATGGGTTTGACCGGAGCTTAGCCTTGTTCATTTTTTTACACAACACCCCCGTAAAAAATACAACACGGCCTGCTCAAGCCCGCAGTTGAGCAACGTTCAAGGTTTGAAAAAACGCCCCAAAGTGCCCCATAAATGCCCTTCAAGCGCTTTTTCGGGGCAAAAAAGGCCTCGCTTGACTTCGGCAGGCCGTTCGGGTTGACTGAAACCAGAAAAGATCAATGATTGATATTTTTAACAACAAAGGTGTTGCATCATGTCGGTACCCCCGCGTGCCGTTCAGCTTAACGAAGCGAACGCGTTCCTTAAGGAACATCCTGAGGTTCTGTACGTTGACCTTCTGATTGCGGATATGAATGGTGTGGTGCGCGGCAAGCGCATCGAACGCACCAGCCTCCACAAGGTTTACGAGAAAGGCATCAACCTGCCGGCCTCTCTATTTGCTCTGGATATCAACGGCTCCACGGTGGAAAGCACCGGTCTGGGCCTGGACATCGGCGACGCCGATCGCATCTGCTATCCGATCCCCGATACCCTGTGCAACGAGCCATGGCAGAAGCGCCCTACCGCGCAACTGTTGATGACCATGCACGAACTCGAAGGCGACCCGTTCTTCGCCGATCCCCGTGAAGTGTTGCGTCAGGTGGTGACCAAGTTCGACGAGCTCGGCCTGACCATCTGCGCCGCCTTCGAACTCGAGTTCTACCTGATCGATCAGGAAAACGTGAACGGCCGTCCGCAGCCGCCACGCTCGCCGATCTCCGGCAAACGTCCGCACTCGACTCAGGTCTACCTGATCGACGACCTCGACGAATACGTCGACTGCCTCCAGGACATTCTCGAAGGCGCCAAAGAGCAAGGCATCCCGGCCGATGCGATCGTCAAGGAAAGTGCCCCGGCGCAGTTCGAAGTGAACCTGCACCACGTCGCCGACCCGATCAAGGCCTGCGACTACGCAGTGCTGCTCAAGCGTCTGATCAAGAACATCGCCTACGACCATGAAATGGACACCACTTTCATGGCCAAGCCGTATCCGGGCCAGGCGGGCAACGGTCTGCACGTACATATTTCGATTCTGGACAAAGCCGGCAAAAACATTTTTGCCAGCGAGGATCCCGAGCAGAACGCCGCGCTGCGTCACGCGATCGGCGGTGTGCTCGAGACCCTGCCGGCGCAGATGGCTTTCCTCTGCCCGAACGTCAACTCGTATCGTCGCTTCGGCGCGCAGTTCTATGTACCGAACTCGCCGTGCTGGGGCCTGGACAACCGCACTGTGGCGATTCGCGTACCGACCGGCTCGGCCGATGCCGTGCGTATCGAACACCGCGTGGCCGGCGCCGACGCCAACCCGTACCTGCTGATGGCTTCGGTACTGGCCGGCGTGCACCACGGTCTGGTCAACCAGATCGAGCCGGGCGCACCTGTCGAAGGCAACAGCTACGAGCAGAACGAACAGAGCCTGCCGAACAACTTGCGCGATGCCCTGCGCGAGCTGGACGACAGTGAGGTGATGGCCAAGTACATCGATCCGAAGTACATCGATATCTTCGTCGCCTGCAAGGAAAGCGAGCTGGAGGAGTTTGAACACTCCATCTCCGACCTTGAGTACAACTGGTATCTGCATACCGTTTAAACCGTTTGCGGTAATAAAAAGCGCTGCCGGCTATTTCAGCCGGCAGCGCTTTTTTATGCCTGATTGCTTTCCCTTTGTGGCGAGGGAGCTCGCCACAGGGATCGTATTGCATTCGGGATGGGCGCTCCGCGTACAATGCCCGCTGCCCCGCAGGAGACTTCCATGACGCGTCCCGCCACCGTTCGCAAACCCCGTGCCCGCAGTCAGGCGCGGATCGATTCGATACTCGACGCCGCGCGCACGCTGCTCGCCGCCGAGGGCGTGGCCAGCCTGTCGATCTACAGCGTCGCCGAGCGCGCGCAGATTCCGCCCTCTTCCGTGTATCACTTTTTCGCCAGCGTCCCGGCGCTGCTCGAAGCGCTGACCGCCGATGTCCACGCGGCCTTCCGCGCCTGCCTGCAAGCGCCGATCGATCATGATGCTTTGCGCGACTGGCGAGATCTGTCGCGACTGGTCGAACAGCGCATGCTCGAGATCTACGATCAGGATGCCGCCGCACGGCAATTGATTCTGGCGCAACATGGCCTGACCGAAGTGACCCAGGCTGACCGCCAGCACGATCTGGAACTGGGCGACCTGATGCACAAATTGTTCGACCAGCATTTCGAGTTGCCGAGACTGCCGGACGATGTCGATGTGTTTGCCCTGGCCATGGAACTGGGCGACCGGGTGTATGCTCGCTCGGTGCAGCAGCACGGGCAGATCACCCCGCGCATGGCCGAGGAAGGGATGCGCGTGTTTGATGCCTATATCGGCCTGTATCTACCGACGTACCTGCCGAAGAGGCATCCCTAGCGCATGCACCGACCCCTTCGCGAGCAGGCTCGCTCCCACATTTGAAATGCGCTCCCCTGTGGGAGCGAGCCTGCTCGCGAAAGTCGCGCCGCCGATTTCAAGCCAGGCACAAAAAACCCCGAAGGGCTCACACCCTCCGGGGTTGTTTTTTGTTCACCGGCTTACAACTTGGCGATCGACACCTCGGTGGATTTCACAAAGGCGATCACCTCGCTGCCGACCACCAGTTCCAGCTCCTTGACCGAACGGGTGGTGATCACCGAAGTGACGATGCCCGAAGCGGTCTGCACGTCGATTTCCGACAGCACGTCGCCGAGGACGATTTCCTTGATCGAGCCTTTGAACTGGTTGCGCACGTTGATGGCTTTGATAGTCATGGCATTGATTCCTGTCGTTTGCTTGAGTTATTGCGCCCAACGCAATTGCGTAGGCAGGGGTGAAACGGGTTCCGGCGCCGGCGGTTCACCGGGCAGGGACAGAACACGGTTGAGCACTTCGGTTTCCAGCGCGGCGAGGCGATGCGAGCCGCGCACCCGAGGGCGCGGCAGCTCGACGTGCAGGTCGAGGCCGACTTCGCCGTCCTCGATCAGGATCACCCGATCGGCAATCGCCACCGCTTCACTGACGTCGTGGGTCACCAGCAGCACGGTGAAACCGTGTTGCTGCCAGAGCCGTTCGATCAGTTGCTGCATCTCGATACGGGTCAGCGCATCCAGTGCACCGAGCGGTTCGTCGAGCAGCAGCAGACGCGGCTGATGGATCAGTGCGCGGGCCAGTGCAACCCGCTGCTTCTGCCCACCCGACAACGCCGCCGGCCATTCATTGGCGCGATCTGCCAGGCCAACCGCGTCCAATGCTTCAAGAGCCTTCGGACGCCAGTTGCCTTTAAGCCCGAGTCCGACGTTGTCGATGATCCTTTTCCACGGCAGCAGTCGCGCTTCCTGGAACATCAATCGCGTGTCGTCGCGCGCCTGGCTGAGCGGCGCGGAGCCGGCGAGCAGCTCGCCGCCAGTCGGCTGGTCGAGGCCGGCGAGCAAGCGCAAAAACGTGCTCTTGCCACAACCGCTACGCCCGACCACGGCGACGAATTGCCCCGCCGGAATGTGCAGATCGATGTCGCGCAGCACCTGGCGCGCGCCGAAGGTTTTTTGCAGGTTGCGCACCGCCAGTGGAATCCCGCGCAGCAGGCGTGGAGGTTGTTGAGCGGTCATGCCGCACCTCCCTTGGCAACCTGATAGGCCGGGTGCCAGCGCAGCCACACACGCTCAAGTCCACGGGCGGCGAGGTCGGCAAGTTTGCCCAGCACCGCGTAAAGCAGGATCGCCAGCACCACCACATCGGTCTGCAGGAACTCGCGGGCGTTCATCGCCAGATAGCCGATACCGGAGCTGGCCGAGATGGTTTCGGCGACGATCAGCGTCAGCCACATAAAGCCCAAAGCGAAGCGCACGCCAACCAGAATCGACGGCAACGCGCCCGGCAGAATCACCTGCCAGAACAGACTGAAACCGCTCAGACCATAACTGCGCGCCATCTCCACCAGCGCCGGGTCGACGTTACGGATGCCGTGATACGTGTTGAGGTAGATCGGGAACAACGTGCCCAGCGCCACCAGAAAAATCTTCGCCGACTCATCGATGCCGAACCACAGGATCACCAGCGGAATCAGCGCCAGATGCGGCACGTTGCGGATCATCTGCACCGAGGAGTCGAGCAGGCGTTCGCCCCACTTCGACAGACCGGTGATGAAACCCAATACCAGGCCGATGCTGCCGCCAATGGTGAAACCGAGTGCCGCGCGCCAGCCGCTGATCGCCAGGTGCGTCCAGATCTCGCCGCTGCGTACCAGACTGACGCCGGCCTCGATCACCGCCACCGGCGCCGGCAGAATCCGCGTCGACAACCAGCCCGCCGACACCGACAACTGCCACACCGCCAGCAGCAACACCGGCAACGCCCAAGGCGCGAGGCTGTGGATAAATTTCTTCATGGCCGCGCCTCAGCTCTGCGACGCGGCTTTGGGCAGGATGTCGTTGGCGACCATCTCACCGAACGGGCTGACATAACCGGCGCTTTTCGGCAGTTCCGGGCGCTCGACGTCGAGGTGTGGGAACAGCAGCTCGGCCACCCGATACGATTCTTCGAGGTGTGGATAACCGGAGAAGATGAAGGTGTCGATGCCCAGATCCGCGTATTCCTTGACCCGCGCCGCCACGGTCGGGCCGTCACCGACCAGCGCGGTTCCGGCACCGCCGCGCACCAGACCGACGCCGGCCCAGAGGTTCGGGCTGACTTCGAGGTTGTCGCGGCTGCCACCGTGCAGCGCGGCCATGCGTTGCTGGCCGACCGAATCGAAGCGCGCCAGCGAGGCCTGAGCACGCTGGATGGTGTCGTCGTCCAGATGCGAGATCAGGCGATCCGCCGCTTGCCAGGCTTCGGCGTTGGTTTCACGCACGATCACATGCAGACGAATGCCGAAGCGCACGGTGCGCCCGAGCTTGGCGGCCTTGGCGCGAACCTGGGCAATCTTCTCGGCCACCGCTGCTGGCGGCTCGCCCCAGGTCAGAACCATCTCCACTTGCTCGGCGGCCAGATCCTGCGCCGCTTCCGAGGAACCGCCGAAATACAGCGGCGGACGCGGTTGCTGGATCGGCGGATAGAGCAGCTTGGCGCCCTTCACGCTGATGTGCTCGCCGTCATAATCGACGGTTTCGCCTTCCAGCACGCGGCGCCAGATGCGGGTGAATTCCACCGAGGCCTGATAGCGTTCTTCATGGTTGAGGAACAGCCCGTCACCGGCCAGTTCTTCCGGGTCACCACCGGTGACCAGATTGAACAGCGCACGCCCGCCGGACAAACGATCGAGCGTGGCTGCCTGGCGCGCCGCGACCGTCGGGGAAATGATCCCGGGGCGCAGGGCGACGAGGAATTTCAGACGCTGGGTCACCGGAATCAGCGAGGCCGCGACCAGCCATGAGTCTTCGCAGGAACGCCCGGTGGGAATCAGCACCCCGCCAAAGCCCAGACGATCCGCCGCTTGCGCGACCTGTTGCAGATAACCGTGATCAACCGCGCGGGCGCCTTCGGCGGTGCCAAGGTAATGGCCGTCGCCGTGGGTAGGCAGGAACCAGAAGATATTGAGGCTCATGGAGTGGTCTCCTTGTAGATTCGAATTACTGGGCTTGTGAGCTTTGGGCCACAGCGGCCGGCGGGGTCCAGATCACATCCTTGATGCTCAACGGCTTGGGAATCAGCTTGAGCTGGAAGAACGTGTCGGCGATTTTCTGTTGCGCGGCGACCACTTCCGGGGTCAGGAACAGCGCGCCATAGCCCTGGCGTTTCACCGAGGTCAGGGTGATGTCCGCCGGCAGGCCGAGCAGCGGCGCGACCTGCTGGGTCACGTCTTCAGGATTGGCTTTGGACCATTCACCAACCGCGCGCACTTCTTCGACGAGGGTCTTGATCACCTCGGGATTTTTCTGCGCGTAGGGTTTGGTCGCCAGATAGAACTGGTGGTTGTCGACGATGCCTTTGCCGTCGCGCAGGGTGTGCGCTTGCAGTTGTTGCTCGGCAGCGGCCTGGTACGGGTCCCAGATGACCCAGGCGTCGACACTGCCACGCTCGAACGCAGCGCGGGCATCGGCCGGTGGCAGGAACACCGTTTGAATGTCGCTGTACTTGAGGCCGGCGTCTTCCAGCGCACGCACCAGCAGGTAGTGGACGTTCGAGCCTTTGTTCAGGGCGACTTTCTTGCCCTTGAGATCGGCCACGGATTTGATCGGCGAGTCCTTCGGCACGAGGATCGCTTCGCTGTTCGGCGCTGGCGGTTCGTAGGCGACGTAGAGCAGATCAGCGCCGGCAGCCTGAGCGAAAACCGGTGGGGTTTCGCCGGTCACGCCAAAGTCGATCGAGCCGACGTTGAGGCCTTCCAGCAGTTGTGGGCCGCCGGGGAATTCGGTCCATTGCACGTCGACGCCTTGCGCCGCCAGACGTTTTTCCAGGGTGCCTTTGGCTTTGAGCAGCACCAGCGTGCCGTACTTCTGATAACCGATCCGCAATGTCTCGGCTTGAGCTTGAGTGATGGCGCCGAAGGACACAGCCGCAGCAAACAGAGCGACCAGACCACGACGCAAAAATACAGTGCGCATAGCGCTCTCCTTTTTGCTGTTGGGTTTTGGCTGCACCTGCTTGCCCGTTGGCGGGCGAGTAAGGCCAGTACTTCAAATTCCGGTGAGGCTTAAATGCTCCAGCGAGCACTCAACAAACGTTCGTTCAACAGGCCCGGCTCCAGCGGTTTCGGCCGACGCGCCATGGCGCCGATGAACTGGTCCAGCGCCTCGTGCAAGCGTTGCTCCAGGGCCGGCGCCAGTTGCGCGGCGGCACTGCCTTCGCCGTAAGCGATCTGGCTGTCCTCGGCGAAAATGCCCTGGAGCATTTCCTGGGCTTTGAGTGCCGACAGCACAGGCTTGAGGGCGTAATCGACCACCAGCATGTGGGCGATGCTGCCGCCGGTGGCCATCGGCAAGACAATCTTGTGGTTCAGGGCACGCTCGGGGAGCAGATCCAGCAGGGTCTTCAGCGCTCCGGAAAACGAGGCCTTGTACACCGGGGTGGCGATCAGCAGGCCATCAGCGTTTTCAATCTGTTGCAGCAGGTCGAGGACCTTCGGGCTGTCGAAGCGGGCATGGAGCAGATCCTCGGCCGGGAAGTCCCGTACCTGATAACTCACCACTTCCACCCCTTGCTGTTGCAACCAGCGTTGCGAACGCTCCAGCAGCACCCCGGAACGGGAGCGCAGGCTGGGGCTGCCACCGAGTGAGACGACCAGCATTGCAGATTCCTTTAAGCGTTACAGGCGATTCGCAGGCTGCGATCTCGCTTCAATGGCAGTGACCTTACCAGCTGATTTATATATCCATAAATCATATTTATTCATTTGGTTATGCGTTTAAGAGATATAGCGCCAAGCAGAATCCAGGCGAAAAAAAAGGCCGTCGAAACGGCCGGAAATCCCCTGCTTTGTGGTTCCGGATTCTCGGTTGCCTGGGCTGGCGCCTTCGCGAGCAGGCTCACTCCTACAGGGAAACGCATTCCAAATGTAGGAGTGAGCCTGCTCGCGATGGCGCCAGCGGCTACTCCGCAGAAATCACTTGTTGGGTTGCGGCGTCAGGCGCAGGTAAGGCTTCACCGCGCGATAGCCTTTCGGGAAGCGCTGCTTGATCTCGTCTTCGTCCTTGAGCGACGGCACAATCACCACTTCTTCACCGTCCTGCCAGTTGGCCGGGGTGGCCACCTTGTAGTTGTCGGTGAGCTGCAGCGAGTCGATCACCCGCAGGATCTCGTGGAAGTTGCGCCCGGTGCTTGCCGGATAGGTGATGGTCAGGCGGATCTTCTTGTTCGGGTCGATCACGAACAGTGAACGCACGGTCAGGGTGTCGTTGGCATTCGGGTGGATCAGATCGTAGAGATCGGAGACCTTGCGATCGGCATCGGCGAGGATCGGGAAATTGACGATAGTGTTCTGGGTTTCGTTGATGTCTTCGATCCACTTGTGGTGTGAGTCCACCGGGTCGACCGACAGCGCGATGGCTTTTACGCCGCGCTGGCTGAATTCATCCTTGAGCTTGGCGGTGAAACCCAGCTCGGTGGTGCACACCGGGGTGAAATCCGCTGGATGGGAAAACAGCACGCCCCAGCTATCGCCCAGCCATTCGTGGAAACGAATCTTGCCGGCGCTGGAATCCTGTTCGAAATCGGGGGCGATGTCGCCGAGTCTGAGGCTCATGGTGCTGCTCCTGATGAGGGATGGGAGACAACAACTGTAGCTCGGGATCGATCAGCGTGAAAAAGAATAAATAACTAGATATCTAGATCATTAATGAATATTAAACATCTGTTCATTGGACACTGGCCCGCATCGCGACGAACATCGCACGCAAGGTTCGAGAAGGCCTTGAGTTGCAGCAAAGAGGGAATCGAGAAGGGCTTACGGGGGTGAGCCTGACTCGAAACGCAAAAGCCCCGTCCGGCGCGATGCCGGACGGGGCTTTTTTTGTCTGCGAATCGAGCCGCGTGATTACAGCAGCGGGATCGAGTAGCTGACGATCAGGCGGTTTTCGTCCTGCGAACGGGTGTTCGGCAGGTCGGTGCGCCATACAGCGTTTTTCCACATCAGGCCGACGTTCTTGAACGGGCCTTCCGGTACTACGTAACCGATGGTGAAGTCGCGTTCCCACTCGGAGCGGTTCGAAGCGTTTTCACGGCCGTTGGTACCAACGGTGTCGATGCTGTCGCCTTTGAGGTAGACCACACCCGCCGTCAGGCCAGGTACGCCGACCTTGGCGAAGTCATAGGAGTAGCGAGCCTGCCAGGTTTTCTCACCGGCGCGGCCGAACTTCTGGATCTGCATGTCGGTGATGGTGTAGTTCGACGAACCGTCACCCTGGTTCAGCCAAGGGAAGTCGCTGCTGCCGTTGGAAACCTGGTAACCGCCACCGAAGGTGTGACCGGCAACGGTGTACAGGAACAGGCCGCTGTACAGGTTGTTGTCGACTTCACCACGGCCGTTACGGAAACCGGTGTAGTTACCCGAGCTGTAGTAAGCCGAGTCAGTACCGTTCTTGCCGTCATCGGAACTGTTGAAGTAACGCAGATCGGATTTCAACACGCCCGGGCCGATCGACCAGTTGTGCACCAGACCGAGGAAGTGCTGCTTGTAGAAATCTTCCAGGTTGCCGTAGTAGTACTGGGCAGTCAGGTCTTTGGTGATCTTGTAGTCACCGCCGGCGTAGATGAACTTGTTGCTGTCACGGAAAGCCGTGCCACGGGAGTTGGCACCACCGATCGAGAGGTTTTCGTTGTTGCTGGAGTTACGACCTTTTACCGCTTCGATCTGACCGCCGACCAGGGTCAGGTCCTTGATCTCGCCGGAAGTGATCTGGCCACCCTGCCAGGTTTGTGGCAGCAGACGACCGTCGTTAGTCACGATCACCGGCAGTTTTGGCTGCAGGGTACCGAGCTTCAGTTCAGTCTGGGAGATCTTGGCTTTGGCAGTCAGGCCCAGGCTGGAGAAGTTGTCCACGGCCTTGCCGTTGGACTCGCTCGGGAACACGGTGCCGCCGTAAGCGGTACCGCTGTTGCCGTTGGTGCCGCCGCCCGAATCAAGACGGATGCCCAGCAGGCCGATGGCGTCGAGACCGAAACCTACGGTGCCTTGGGTGTAACCGGAGATGAAACGCAGATCGAAGCCCTGGCCCCATTCTTCGTTCTTGTTGGCGCCAGCGCCGTCACGGTTGTCAGTGTTGATGTAGAAGTTGCGCAGACCCAGAGTAGCCTTGCTGTCTTCGATGAAACCGGCGGCGCCTGCCTGCTGCGCCATAACCCCAACGGCCACAGCCAGGGCCAAGGTGGACTTGTTCATGTATCGCTCCTCTCGTTCTAATTCTTGTGTTCCTGGTTCGGGGTCGATTTGCCCTGAATCCTAAGATTCGCGATTAGCGCCAGACCGTGACTGCCAAGTCAATCGTAACCTTGTATGTCTACGACCATCGTCTAATCGCAAGTGATTGGTCCCTGCAGCGTAAAGACTTCCTGATAATCCCAAAAAGAATTTATTCATTCTTTTTCATACCATTCGGGTATATGGCCCATTAATGGCCATCCGCGCCGGGAAACAGCGTATCGGCGCCTAAGCTCATTCCTAAATGGTATTTGTTGACCTTTTTTTAGATCGATTAGCTTTGGCGCGCTCCCAACACGTCAAATCCCATCGAAAAGGCGACGCATCATGGCGAAACGCGCACTATCAAGTCAATTTGTTACAGTTTGTGTGTCGGCACTGTTTTGTTTTTCCGCACAGGCCGCTGGTCTGACTGTCGGTTACCAGACCGGCATCGATCCCAGCAAAGTGCCACAGGCCGACGGCGTCTATGAAAAAACCATTGGCGAGAAGATCGACTGGCGGCGCTTCAACAGCGGCCCGGAAGTAGTGACAGCCATCGCCTCCGGCGACGTGCAGATCGGCAACCTCGGCTCGAGCCCTTTGGCTGCGGCGGCCTCACGTAATCTGCCGATTGTGGCGTTCATCGTTTCGGCGCAGATCAACGCCGCCGAAGCTTTGGTGGTGCGCAACGGCAGCGGCATCGACAAGCCGCAGGATCTGGTCGGCAAGACCATCGCCACGCCGTTCGTATCGACCTCGCACTACAGTCTCCTCGGGGCGCTGAAGCACTGGGGCCTGAATACTTCGCAAGTCAAAGTGGTCAATCTGCAACCGGCGGAAATCGCCGCCGCGTGGAAGCGTGGCGACATTGACGGGGCGTTTGTCTGGTCTCCGGCGCTGGGCGAGATTCGCAAGACCGGCAAGACCCTGACCGACGCCGCACAAGTCGGCCAGTGGGGTGCGCCGACCTTCGAGGTGTGGGTCGCGCGCAAGGATTTTGCCGAGAAGCATCCCGAGGTCGTGGCGAAATTCGCCAAGGTCACCCTGGACTCCTTCGCTGATTACGCCGCGCACAAGGACAGCTGGACAGCCGACTCGGTGCCTGTGCAGAAAATCGCCAAACTGACTGGTGCCAACGCGGCGGATGTGCCGGAACTGCTGGCCGGTTCGGCATTTCCGGATGCCAAAGCGCAGCAAACCACGGCGCTGCTGGACGGCGGCACCGCGAAGGCCATTGCTGAAACGGCGAAATTCCTGAAAGAACAGGGCAAGGTCGAGACGGTGCTGCCGGATTACTCGCCTTACGTCAGCGCGAAATTCATCACCCAGTAAAAAGCTTCGCGAGCAAGCTCGCTCCCACACTGGAATGCGCTTTCCTGTGGGAGCGACGGTGCGACGATTCGACCTGCTCGCGAATGGAGCGACACGGTTTTACAGAGTTTTTTCGAAAATCTTCGAATTGCGCTGATAGTTGTACAGCGACGCCCGCGCCGCTGGCAGGCGTTCGACGCTGCTCGGCTCGAACCCGCGCTCACGGAACCAGTGCGCGGTGCGGGTGGTGAGCACGAACAGGGTTTTCAAACCCTGCGCCCGCGCCCGGGTTTCGATGCGCTCAAGCAATTCGTCGCCGCGGCCGCCATGGCGGTATTCCGGATTCACCGCCAGACACGCCAGCTCGCCCGCATCGGAATCGGCAATCTGATACAGCGCCGCACAAGCAATGATCATCCCTTCACGCTCGACCACGCTGAACTGCTCGATCTCGCGCTCCAGCACTTCACGCGAACGGCGCACCAGAATGCCCTGCTCTTCCAGTGGACTGATCAGGTCGAGCAGGCCACCGACGTCTTCAATCGCCGCCTCGCGCACCAGCTCGAATTGCTCTTGCGCGACCAGCGTACCGCCACCGTCACGGGTGAACAGTTCGGTCAGCAGCGCGCCGTCTTCGGCGTAACTGACGATATGGCTGCGCGCCACTCCGCCACGGCAGGCCTCGGCGGCGGCATCGAGCAACTCCGCTTGATAGTTGCTCATGCCCAGGCGCTGCAGATGCGCCGGCACCTGTTGCGGGCGCAGTTCGCGCACCAGTTTGCCGTTCTCGTCGATCAGGCCGAGCTCGGCGCCGAACAACAGCAGCTTGTCCGCGCCCAGATCAATCGCGGCGCGGGTGGCGACGTCTTCGCAAGCAAGGTTGAAGATTTCGCCGGTCGGCGAGTAGCCCAACGGCGACAGCAGCACGATCGAACGCTCGTCGAGCAGGCGGTTGATGCCCTTGCGGTCGACCCGACGCACTTCGCCGGTGTGGTGATAGTCAACGCCTTCCAGCACGCCGATCGGCCGCGCCGTGACGAGGTTGCCGCTGGCCACGCGCAAGCGTGAGCCCTGCATCGGCGAAGAGGCCATGTCCATCGACAGCCGCGCTTCGATGGCGATACGCAAATGGCCAACCGCATCGATCACACATTCCAGAGTCGCGGCATCGGTGATGCGCATGCCGTGATGGTAATGCGGGGTCAGGCCACGGGCGGCGAGGCGGGTTTCGATCTGCGGGCGCGAACCGTGCACCAGCACCAGACGCACGCCGAGGCTGTGCAGCAAGACCAGGTCGTGGACGATATTGCCGAAATTCGGATGCTCTACGCCGTCGCCGGGAAGCATGACGACGAAGGTGCAATCGCGGTGGGCATTGATGTAGGGAGACGCGTGGCGGAGCCAATTGACGTATTCGGGCATGAACCTGGGCCTGTAATAAAGAGCAGCCGAAAAAAAGGGGCGAAACGAAAAACGCACAGCGGGCTGATGGTTATCGTCGGAACAGGCTTGGCGACACGCGCGCTCTCCTCATGAATACGGGTTGGGGTGCAGGCAATTTAGCGGGTTCGGTCAGACAAAACACAACTCCCCTGTAGGAGTGAGCCTGCTCGCGATAGCGGAATTTCAGTCAATATCTTCGGTGACTGACTCACCGCTATCGCGAGCAGGCTCACTCCTACAGGTACAGCATTCACTCACACAAGTTTGTCCGGGCTCAGGCAGTAATGTTCAATCAACTGCCGAATCAGATGCACGGTAGGCTGCAAACGTGACATTTCAAGGTACTCGCCCGGTTGATGCGCGCAGGCGATGTCGCCGGGGCCAAGCACAATGGTTTCGCAGCCGAGGCGCTGAAGATAAGGCGCTTCGGTGCCGAACGCTACTGCTTCGGCACGATGACCGGTGAGCTTTTCGGCGATGCGCACCAGTTCGGCATCCTCGGCCTGCTCGAACGGCGGCACTTCCGGGAACAGCGGTTTGTAATCGATTTTCACCTTGTGCCGCTCGGCCACCGGGTTGAGCTTGCGCAGGATTTCCGCGCGCAGCACGTTCGGGTCCATGCCCGGCAGCGGCCGCAGGTCGAATTCCAGCGAACACTGGCCGCAGATGCGATTGGGGTTGTCGCCGCCATGAATGCAACCGAAGTTCATCGTAGGTTGCGGCACGCTGAACTGTGGATTGCTGAATTCGCGCTGCCACAACAAGCGCAGGCCGCGCAGTTCGCCGATGGCATCGTGCATCGCTTCAAGGGCGCTGTGGCCCAGCCGCGGATCCGAGGAGTGACCGCTCTGCCCGAGGATGTCGATGCGCTCCATCATGATGCCCTTGTGCATGCGGATCGGCTTGAGCCCGGTCGGCTCGCCGATCACCGCCGCGCGGCCCAGCGGTTGCCCGGCCTCGGCCAGCGCGCGGGCGCCGGACATTGAGCTTTCTTCGTCGCAGGTGGCGAGAATCAGCAGCGGTTGTTTGAACGGTTGCTCGAGCAGCGGCTGCACGGCTTCGATGATCAGCGCAAAGAAGCCCTTCATGTCGCAACTGCCCAGCCCTACCCAGCGGCCATCGACTTCGGTGAGCTTCAGCGGGTCGGTCTGCCACAACGCGTCATCGTAGGGCACCGTGTCGCTGTGCCCGGCCAGCACCAGGCCGCCGGGACCACTGCCAAAACTGGCGAGCAGATTGAATTTGCCGGGGCTGACCTGCTGGATATCGCAGCTGAAACCCAGGTCACCCAGCCAACCCGCCAGCAGATCGATGACGGCGCGGTTGGATTGATCGAGGCTCGGTTGGGTACAGCTGACCGATGGCGCGGCAATCAGCGCGGCGAACTGGTCTTGCATGGACGGCAATGGCATCACTGACTCCAGGTCCCGGATTGAGGCCCACTATAGAACCATCCGGCGCGCGGAATAAACCGCCGCAGGGCGTAGGAAGTTTGACTCCTGTACACTGCACGGCCTTGGCAGCCACACATTCCCCCGGCTGCGCTCCCGATTCTGGATGTTCCGGCCATGCAAAAAGAAACCGAAATCAAACTCCGCGTCAGCCGCGAAACCCTCGCTGCCCTGCGCGAGCACCCGCTGCTGAAGAAACGCAACAAAAGTGGCTGGGAACGCCGTGAGTTGATGAACCAGTATTTCGACACCCCCGAGCGCGATCTGGCCCAGGCCAAAGTCGCCCTGCGCCTGCGCAAGGACGGTGACGAAGTGATTCAGACCCTCAAGACCCGTGGCCAGAGCGTCGCCGGTCTGTCCGAGCGTAACGAGTACGACTGGAAACTGCCGAAAGCCAAACTCGACGTGAAGAAACTCGACGGCGAATGCTGGCCCGAGGCGCTGGCCGAGCTGGACAAGAAAACCCTCAAGCCGATCTTTACCACTGATTTCGTCCGCGAGCGCGCCGAAATCGCCTGGGGCCGTGGCAAGACCAAAGTCGTTATCGAGGCGGCGCTGGATCTCGGTCACGTGGTGGTCGGCAAGCAGAAGGAAGAGATCTGCGAACTGGAACTGGAGCTGCGCGAAGGCGAGCCCGCCGCGCTGTTGGAACTGGCTGCTGAACTGGCAGAGACCCTGGCACTGATGCCGTGCGACATCAGCAAGGCCGAGCGCGGTTATCGCCTGCACGACGCCAACAGCTACTCGCTGAGCCTGCCAGCGCCGCAGCTGACCACCGAAACCCGTCTCGACGACGCCTTCGCCGCGCTGAGCTGGCACCTGCTCGGCAGCAGCCAGCGTCTGGCCGAACAATATCGCTTCAACGGCCACTGGCGCCTGCTGCAGGACTGGGTCGAGAACCTCGCGGAAATGCGCGCCCTGCTCAGCAGCCTCGGTCAAGCGGCACCGCGTCAGTCGACCCACGACCTGCGCGTCGCCCTTGATGCCTTGCTGGAAGACTGGCGCCCGCTGGTGCAGGTCGGCATCGAAGACGAAGACGTGCGCAAAGCCGCGCCTGAGCAGTTCCTCGAAGAGCTGGAAGACCCACGCTGGGGTCAGTTCTCGCTGAACGCCTCGCGCTGGCTGCTGGCCCGTACCTGGACCGCCGACCGCAACACTCGCGGCAACCGTCAGGGTGACGCGCAACTGCACAGCTGGTTGCCGCGTCTGCTGGGCGAAGAAGCCACCGCTCTGCAGTTGCAGCGCTACCAGCAGCAGCCGGAAGATCTCGCCGAGCAACTGCCGCGCATCGAGCGCATTCAGGTCTGGCTGCACCATGCACGCAACGTGCTGGATATCCCGGAAATGGATCGCCTCTACGGCGAGCTGAACAAACTGGCGCAACTGGCCAACGAGCCGACCATCACCGACGAACTGCTCGATGCACGCAAGCATCAGGCGATTGCGGTGTACCAGAACCGCGCCTGGAAGATCCTCCTGCGCATGTAACACGTTGTGGCGAGGGAGCTTGCTCCCGCTGGGCTGCGAAGCGGCCCCGAAACCTGCGTCCGCAGGAACAGGGAGTCCTCCGGCCTCCAGCGGGAGCAAGCTCCCTCGCCACAATTGCTATCAGACCGGGAGGCTGGTGGTGGACTTGATCTCCGACAGCGCCACGATCGAATTCACTTCCTGTATCCCCGGCACCAGCGACAGCTTCTCGAAGAAGAACCGCTCGTACGCCTCGATGTCCGCCGCAACGATGCGCAACATGAAGTCCACGGCACCCATCAGCACGTAACACTCCAGCACTTCCGGAAAGCCGCGAATCGCCTCGGTGAATTCGGTGAAGTTCGACCGGCCGTGGGCGTTGAGTTTGATCTCGGCGAAGATCTGCGTGTTCAGGCCGATCTTCTTGCGATCCAGCAAGGTCACCTGCCCGCGAATGATGCCCTCCTCCTTCATCCGCTGAATCCGCCGCCAGCACGGCGATTGCGACAGGCCCACCTGCTCGGCGACCTGCGCGCTCGACAGCGAGGCGTCTTGCTGCAGCAAGGCGAGAATCTTGCGATCGTAGCCATCCAGCTCGCTGTGCATAAAAAATCCTCAAAGATCAGCTTTCACGAATCATCGATTTCGATAAATCCCGTCAAGCGCCGATCATAGCCAAGAAATACCCCGCGCCGAATGTAAAAATTTCTCCAGCACCTTTGGAGACTCGCCATGCCGCACCTTGAAGCCGTGAACAGCCCCGCCACCCGCGCCGATGTCTGGAACATCAGTAACGCGCACTGCCTGGCGCAATACCAAATCCTCGCCGAGGCCGAGCCCGATCTGCTGGTGCGGGTATTGAATCTGTTCGCCTTGCAGTTCCTGACGCCGGAGCAGGTCAACGTGCAGCGCCAGGACGATCTGCTGTCGATCGATCTGCTGATGAGCGGCCTGAGCTGGCATCGCGCGCAGGTGATCGCGGAAAAACTGCGCAACCTGATCAGCGTCTGCTCGGTGGATCTGCACAACGTCGACGCGGCATGGCAGGCGCCCGTGCAAGCCGCCGGCTGACAGATCCGGCAACGGCTTCGTCGGGTAGTGGCCCAACGGTCAGCAGCGCCACGACTATCCTTTTGGGCATGACGCTTAAAAAGGAAAGCCACATGTCCGTTCAATTTGTCACTCAGGACCGCTGGCTGGACCTCAACGATGTACTGCGTGAACTGGTCGCCCAAGGCTTCATCTGCCAGGACGCGGCGGAACAGGCGCTCAATGCCCGCCGTCGCCATGCTGCTCACGGGCAGATGCATCCGCTGGAGTTCATCGCCAGCCAACAACTCGACGACCTCAGCCGGCCAGGCAAATATCTGGATCTGGAAAGCCTGACCCTGTGGCTGGCGCAACAGGCCGGCCAGCCGTACTTGCGCATCGATCCGTTGAAAATCAACGTCGCAGCGATCACACCGCTGATGTCCTATGCCTTCGCGCAACGGCACAGGATTCTCGCCGTCGCCGTGGACCGTGATGCGGTGACCGTGGCCAGCGCCCAGCCTTACGTCAACGGATGGGAAGCCGATCTGACCCACGTATTGAAGTTGCCGATCAAACGGGTCGTGGCCAACCCGGTGGATATCCAGCGCTTCAGCGTCGAGTTCTTTCGTCTGGCCAAATCGGTCAGCGGCGCCAGCAATGCCGACGCGCAGGGCGGCAATCTCGGCAACTTCGAACAACTGCTCAATCTCGGCGCCAGCGATCAGGAGCCGGACGCCAACGACGCACACATCGTCAACATCGTCGACTGGCTGTTCCAGTACGCCTTCCAGCAGCGTGCCAGCGATATCCACATCGAACCGCGCCGCGAGCATGGCACCGTGCGCTTTCGCATCGACGGCGTGCTGCACAACGTCTATCAATTCCCGCCGCAGGTGACCATGGCAATTGTCAGTCGCCTGAAAAGCCTCGGTCGCATGAACGTCGCGGAAAAGCGCAAACCCCAGGATGGCCGGGTCAAGACCAAGACCCCGGATGGCGGCGAAGTGGAATTGCGTCTGTCGACCCTGCCGACGGCGTTCGGCGAAAAAATGGTCATGCGGATTTTCGATCCGGAAGTGCTGCTGAAGAATTTCGACCAGTTGGGTTTCAGCGCCGACGACCTGCGGCGCTGGCAGGACATGACCCGCCAGCCCAACGGCATCATTCTGGTCACCGGGCCGACCGGTTCGGGCAAGACCACCACCCTCTACACCACGCTGAAAAAACTGGCGACGCCGGAGGTCAACCTCTGCACCATCGAAGACCCGATCGAAATGGTCGAGCCGGCCTTCAATCAGATGCAGGTGCAGCACAACATCGAACTGAGCTTCGCCGCCGGGGTGCGCGCGCTGATGCGACAGGACCCGGACATCATCATGATCGGCGAGATCCGCGATCTGGAAACCGCGGAAATGGCGATTCAGGCCGCGCTAACCGGGCACCTGGTCTTGTCCACCCTGCACACCAACGATGCGCCAAGCGCCATCAGCCGTTTGCTCGAACTCGGCGTGCCGCATTACCTGATCAAGGCGACCGTGCTGGGGGTCATGGCCCAGCGTCTGGTGCGCACGTTGTGCCCGCACTGCAAGGCGCCGCTGACGCTCGAAGAGGAAGATTGGCAAACCCTGACCCGGCCATGGCAGGCGCCGCTGCCGAGCCATGCGCAACGGGCGATCGGTTGCCTGGAATGCCGCGACACCGGCTATCGCGGCCGCGCCGGGGTCTACGAAATCATGCAACTGAGCGACAGCCTGAAAGCGCTGATCACCCCGGACACCGACCTCACCGCGATTCGGCGCCAGGCCTTCAAGGAAGGCATGCGCAGCCTGCGCCTGTCCGGCGCGCAGAAGGTCGCGGCGGGCCTGACCACGGTGGAGGAAGTGCTGCGGGTGACGCCACAAAGTGAGTTGAAATAAGTCGCCACGGAACTGGATCGATGGATCGCCGATCCAACGCCGTAGTCAATCCCCAGGAGTCACCCCATCATGCGTCTCAAACTTGCTGTCGCCACCTTGGCCCTGCTGTCGCTTCCCGTTGGTTCGGCCATGGCGGACAGCTTTTGGCGTAACGTCATCTCCTCCGGCGCCACCACCGGTTCGACCTACCTGACGTTCAAGGATCACAAGCTGATCGTCGCCGCCCAGGACGATGCCGGCAGCTTCGTCGCCAGCGACGGCGGCATCCGTGGCCCGTACCTGGAAGCAGCGATGCAGAAAGTCCGTGCTGACAACCCGGGCCTGCAGGCCTCGGACATGGAACTGGCGAACGCGATTCTGGCGAAGAACGCCGTGGCTTCCGAGTAACAAAAAGTGCCGCTCGATCGAGCGGCATTTTTTTGCCCGGATTTCAGCTCCACCACAATCCCTTGTAGGAGTGAGCCTGCTCGCGATAGCGGTGTATCAGGCAAATTCTCCGGTGACTGATTCACCGCTATCGCGAGCAGGCTCACTCCTACAGGGGAACTGTGTACACCTATGTATCAGCGATAATCATCCACCGGCACACAGGCGCAATACAGATTGCGATCGCCGTAAACGTTATCCACCCGATTCACTGCCGGCCAGTACTTGTGGGCTCGGGTGTGCGCATCCGGGGTGATGGCCTGTTCGAGGCTGTAGGGCCGCTCCCAGATTCCAGTGACATCGGCCAGAGTATGCGGCGCACGTTTGAGCGGGTTGTCTTCGGCCGACCAGTTGCCCTTCTGCACCTCGTTGATCTCGGCGCGAATGCTCAGCATCGCCGCGATGAACCGGTCGAGTTCCGCCTTGGATTCGCTCTCGGTCGGCTCGACCATTAGCGTCCCGGGCACCGGAAAAGACATGGTCGGCGCGTGGAAACCGTAATCCATCAGACGCTTGGCCACGTCTTCCTCACTGATGCCGGTCTGCGCCTTCAGTGGTCGCAGATCAAGAATGCATTCATGCGCCACGCGGCCATTGCGCCCGGTGTAGAGCACCGGAAACGCGCCGGATAGATGCTGCGCCAGATAGTTCGCCGCCAGAATCGCCACCTCGCTGGCATCCGCCAGTTGCGGACCCATCATGGCGATGTACATCCAACTGATCGGCAAAATGCTCGCACTGCCCCACGGTGCTGCGCTGACTGCGCCGTTCTGCGCCAGTGGCCCGTCAATCGGCACCACCGGGTGGTTGGCCACGAACGGCGCCAGATGCGCGCGAACGCCGATCGGGCCCATGCCCGGCCCGCCGCCGCCATGGGGTATGCAGAAGGTCTTGTGCAGGTTCATGTGTGACACGTCGGCGCCGATGTCCGCTGGACGGGCGAGACCAACCTGGGCATTGAGATTGGCGCCATCCATGTACACCTGGCCGCCGTGCTGGTGAATCACTGCGCAGATTTCGCTGATGCCTTCCTCGTACACGCCATGGGTCGATGGATAGGTCGCCATCAGACACGACAACTTGTTCCCGGCCTCGGCGGCTTTCAGCTTCAAGTCGTCCAGATCAACGTTGCCCGCCTCATCGCACTCGACAATGACCACGCGCATCCCGGCCATCTGCGCCGAAGCCGGATTGGTGCCGTGGGCCGACGACGGAATCAGGCAGATCTCCCGCGCGCCCTCGCGCCGGCTCTCGTGATATTTGCGAATTGCCAGCAAGCCTGCGTACTCGCCTTGGGCGCCGGAGTTGGGCTGCATGCAGATCGCATCGAAACCGGTAATTGCACACAGCCAACGCTCGAGCTCTTCGATCATCAGCGTGTAACCGGCGGCCTGCTCTCTCGGCACGAACGGATGCAGATTGGCGAACTGCGGCCAGGTGATCGGGATCATCTCGCTGGTGGCGTTGAGTTTCATCGTGCAGGAGCCGAGGGGAATCATCGACTGGTTGAGCGCCAGATCCTTGTTTTCCAGTTGTTTGAGGTAACGCAGCATCTCGGTTTCGCTGTGGTGCGCATTGAATACTGGATGGCGCAGGTACGGCGTGCTGCGCTGTAGCTCACTTGGAATTCCCGAGGCGATGTCTTCGGCATCCAGCGCGTCGACGCTCAAGCCATGATCGGCACCGAGCAGCACATCGAACAGTTTCGCCACGGTGTGTTCATCACAGGTCTCGTCCAGACTCAGACCGACGCGGCCGCGACCGAGAATGCGCAGGTTGATCTGCGCTGCCTGAGCGCTTTCGATGATCGCCGTTTGTGCGCCGCCGACTTCCAGAGTCAGCGTGTCGAAGAACTGGGCGTTGAGCCGTTTGATGCCGTTGCGCTCAAGTCCAGCCGCGAGGATGCAGGTCAGACGATGCACGCGCTGGGCGATACGCTTCAAGCCCTCGGGGCCGTGATACACCGCATAGCAACTGGCGATATTCGCCAGCAGCACCTGTGCCGTGCAGATGTTCGAGTTAGCCTTCTCGCGGCGGATATGTTGCTCACGGGTTTGCAGGGCCATGCGCAGCGCGACGTTGCCGCGAGCATCCTTCGATACGCCGATGATCCGCCCCGGAATCGCCCTCTTGTATTCCTCGCGGCTGGCGAAGAACGCCGCGTGGGGGCCGCCATAACCCATTGGCACGCCAAAACGCTGGGACGAACCAAACACCACATCGGCACCCAACTCACCCGGCGGCGTCAGCACCAAAAGGCTGAGCAAGTCGGTGGCAACGCAGGCCAGGGCGTGCTGCGCGTGCAGGTGATCAATCAGCGGTTTCAGATCGCGGATTTCGCCGTGGGTGTCGGGGTATTGCAGCAACGCGCCGAATACCTCGTGCTGCGCCAGGTTATCCACCGCGTCGACGATCAGCTCGAAACCGAAACCTTCGGCGCGGGTCTGCACCACGGAGAGGGTTTGCGGATGACAGTTTTCATCGACAAAAAACACATTGCTCTTCGACTTCGCCACGCGCTTGGCCAGGGCCATGGCTTCGGCGGCTGCGGTGGCCTCATCGAGCAGCGAGGCGTTGGCCAGCTCCAGGCCAGTGAGGTCGATGGTCAGTTGCTGAAAATTCAGCAGCGCCTCGAGCCGGCCTTGGGCGATCTCTGGTTGGTATGGGGTATACGCGGTGTACCAGCCGGGATTTTCCAGCACGTTGCGCAAGATCACGGTTGGCGTGACGGTGCCGTGGTAGCCCATGCCGATCAGGCTGGTGAACAGCTGATTCTGCTCGGCATAACCGCGCAGTTTCGCCAGCGCAGCTTGCTCGTCGAGGGCCGGCGGCAGATCCAGTGCGCGATTGAAGCGAATGCCCGGCGGCACGGTCTGCTCGATCAGCTCGGCGCGACTGCCCAGGCCCAGACTGTCGAGCATCGCCTGCTGCTCGGCAGCATCCGGGCCGAGGTGACGGCGCAGAAAGGCTTCGGGATCGCGTAACTGGCTCAGGGACGGCGACTGGGGCATGACGGGCTCTCCTGGCTGGGGCTTGGCGTCAATCGACACGGTCAAACCAGCATAGCAGCCTGCGTGACAACCCATTTTCTGGACACCGCATCCCCTTGTAGGAGTGAGCCTGCTCGCGATAGCGGTGGGTCAGCCACCGAAAATGAACTGACAGACCGCTATCGCGAGCAGGCTCACTCCTACAGTGGATTTGTATCGGACATAAAAAAGCCCCGACGAATCGGGGCTTTGGGTCATGCCGGCAGGTTACTCGCCGATGGCAGCCTTGTAAGCCGCCGCATCCAGCAGCTTGTCCAGCTCGGCCTTGTCGCTTGGCTTGAGCTTGAAGATCCACGCGCCGTACGGGTCGGAGTTCAGCAGCTCGGGCGAGCCACTCAGCTCTTCGTTGATCGCGATGACTTCGCCGCTGACCGGGGCGTAGATGTCGGAGGCGGCTTTTACCGACTCGACCACGCCGGATTGGTCACCGGCGGCGAACACCTTGCCGACTTCGGTCAGCTCGACGAACACCACGTCGCCCAGCGCTTCCTGCGCGTGATCGCTGATGCCCACGGTGACGGTGCCGTCAGCTTCCAGACGCGCCCATTCATGACTTTCGGCAAAACGCAGTTCGGCAGGGATATCGCTCATCTTCGGTTCCTCGGAAATTGGTCAGCGGTCATGCCCGCCAGAAAAGGTTAGATCAAGGTTTTGCCATGGCGTACGAAGGTCGGTTTGACCACTCGTACCGGGTACCACTTGCCACGGATTTCCACTTCGGCGCGGTCGGCAGTTGCCATCGGCACACGCGCCAGGGCAATCGATTTGCTCAGCGTAGGAGAGAAACTACCACTGGTGATCTCCCCTTCGCCAACATCGGCGATGCGAACCACTTGGTGAGCGCGCAGAACCCCGCGTTCTTCGAGCACCAGACCGACCAGTTTGTGCGCCACGCCGGCGGCTTTTTCCGCCTCCAGCGCCGCGCGGCCGATGAACTGACGCGAGGCCGGTTCCCAGGCGATGCTCCAGGCCATGTTCGAGGCCAGCGGCGAAACGTCCTGGTGGATGTCCTGACCGTAGAGGTTCATCCCGGCCTCGACGCGCAAGGTGTCGCGGGCGCCGAGGCCGATCGGCGAAATGCCGGCGCCGACCAGGTCGTTGAAAAAACCCGGCGCCTGATTCGCCGGCAGGCAGATCTCCAGACCATCCTCGCCGGTGTAACCGGTGCGCGCGATGAACCAGTCGCCGTCGATGGCGCCTTCGAAAGGTTTGAGTTGCTGGATCAGCGTGGCGCGGGACTGAGTCACCAGTTCGGCGATCTTGTGCCGGGCCTGCGGGCCCTGGATGGCAAGCATCGCCAGCTCGGAGCGCTCGTGCAGTTGCACGTCGTAAGCGCCGAGCTGGGCGTTCATCCAGGCCAGATCCTGATCGCGGGTAGAGGCGTTGAACACCAGCCGGTAAGCGTCGTCGAGGCGGTAGACGATCATGTCGTCGACGATGCCGCCACGCTCGTTGAGCATGGTGCTGTACAACGCCCGGCCGGGATGCTGCAGGCGCTCGACATCATTGGCCAGCAGATGCTGGAGCCAGGCCTTGGCCTGGGCACCGGTGACATCGATCACGGTCATGTGGGAAACATCGAACACCCCGCAATCGCGGCGCACTTCGTGGTGCTCCTCGACCTGCGAGCCGTAATGCAGTGGCATGTCCCAACCGCCAAAATCGACCATCTTCGCGCCGAGCGCGAGGTGCAGGTCATACAGAGGCGTACGCTGTCCCATGGGTTTCTCCTTCCGGGCGTGGCGAGGGTGCGGACCGCCGCTATACGGCTGAAAGCCTTGATGGATAAGGCTTGCAGCCGATTCCAGCGCACGGGTCTGTCAGACGAACCGCACCGAATGCCGCGCATTGTAGCCGCATGATGTAGGACTCACTACTAAGTGTTTCGGTGCGCTGAGCGTCGAATCAATCCGATCACTGGCAATAGACCAACCAGCACCAGGGTCAATGCCGGCAATGAGGCGCGCGCCCATTCGCCTTCGCTGGTCATTTCAAAGATGCGCACCGCCAGCGTGTCCCAGCCAAACGGGCGCATCAGCAGGGTCGCGGGCATTTCCTTGAGCACATCGACGAACACCAGCAACGCGGCGCTCAGCGTGCCGGGCAGCAACAGCGGCAGATACACTTTGAAAAACAGTCGCGGCCCACTGACACCCAGGCTACGTGCTGCTTCGGGCAAAGATGGCCGTATACGCGCCAGACTGCTTTCCAGCGGCCCGTAAGCGACGGCGATAAAACGCACCAGATAAGCCATGAGCAAAGCGGCGAAGCTGCCGAGCAACAGTGGTTTGCCGGCACCGCCGAGCCACGCGGAGAGCGGAATCACCAGTTCCCGATCCAGATAACTGAAAGCGAGCATGATCGACACCGCCAGCACCGAACCGGGCAACGCGTAGCCGAGATTGGCCAGGCCGACGCCGGAGTTTATCGTTGGGGTCGGCGCCAGACGCCGGGCGAACGCCAGCAACAACGCAACGCTGACGGTAATCAGCGCCGCCATCGCGCCCAGATACAGCGTGTGCAGGATCAGCCCGGCGTAGCGCTCGTCCAGATCGAAGCGCCCGCGCTGCCAGAACCACACGATCAGTTGCAGCACCGGAATGACGAAGGCGCAGGCGAACACCAATCCACACCAGCCCGTCGCCGCGAATGCCTTGATTCCCCGCAGGTGATACAGCGCTTTCACCCGTGGCCGCTCATTACTTGCCCGGTTCGCCCCGCGTGCCCGGCGTTCGCCGTACAGCACCAGCATTACCACCAACAGCAACAGACTCGCCAATTGCGCGGCGCTGGGCAGGCTGAAGAAGCCGTACCAGGTTTTGTAGATGGCGGTGGTGAAGGTGTCGAAATTGAACACCGATACCGCGCCGAAATCGGCCAGGGTTTCCATCAGCGCCAGCGCCACGCCGGCACCAATCGCCGGACGCGCCATCGGCAACGCGACCCGCCAGAACGCCTGCCACGGCGATTGCCCGAGCACCCGCGCCGCCTCCATCAAGCCTTTGCCCTGGGCCAGAAACGCGGTGCGCGCCAGCAGGTAAACGTAGGGATAAAACACCAGCACCAGCACTACAATTACCCCGCCGGTGGAGCGCACCCGGGGCAGGCGCAGGCCCGTGCCGAACCATTCGCGCAACAGGCTCTGCACCGGGCCGGCGAAATCCAGCAGGCCGACGAAAACGAACGCCAGTACATACGCTGGAATGGCAAAGGGCAGCATCAGCGCCCAGTCGAGCCAGCGCCGACCGGGAAATTCGCAAAGACTGGTCAGCCAGGCCAGGCTGACGCCGAGCAGCGTCACGCCGACACCGACGCCGAGGATCAGCGTCACGGTATTGCCGAGCAGACGCGGCATCTGGGTTTCCCACAGGTGCGACCAGATCTGCTGATCGATGGTCTGCCACGACAGCAGCAACACGCTCAGCGGCAACAGCACCAGCGCAGCGATGGCGAAGACGATGGGGTACCAGCGGCGTTGGGCGGGGTGGGCCACTTTTGGGTCTCTGGAGGTATTGGCGTGGTCTTGGATTGCGTATTCCAGGTTGAGAGTGCTGCCCTCACCCTGGCCCTCTCCCGGAGGGAGAGGGGACTGACCGCGTCGCTTGTACGTATTATGCCGATCTGAGGTAGCAAGCCGAACTCAGGTTCGAATCCAACACAAATCGGCTCCCTCTCCCCCCGGGAGAGGGCTGGGGTGAGGGCAGCGATCTAAAGTAAACGGTGTTATCGGAACAGACTCAATTCCACCCCGCCCGATCCATCATCCGGATCGCTTCGGCCTGGCGTTTGCCCGCGACCTCGACCGGCAAGGTATCGGCCACGAACTTGCCCCACGCCGCGACTTCTTCCGAGGGCGCCACCGCCGGGTTGGCCGGGAACTCCTGGTTCACGTCAGCGAAAATCTTCTGCGCCTCAGGCGTGGTCATCCATTCAACCAAAGCCTTGGCCGCTTCCGGGTGCGGCGCGTGTAGGGTCAGGCCGATGCCCGAAAGATTCACATGCACACCGCGATCGGCCTGATTGGGCCAGAACAGCTTCACCGGCAATTCCGGCTTCTGCTTGTGCAGGCGACCGTAGTAATAAGTGTTGACGATGCCGACGTCACACTGCCCGGCGTTGATCGCTTCCAGCACCGCAACGTCATCGGAGAACACGTCAGTGGACAGGTTGTTGACCCAGCCCTTGAGGATTTTCTCGGTCTTCTCGGCGCCGTGGACTTCGATCATGGTCGCGGTAAGCGACTGGTTGTAGACCTTCTTCGCCGTGCGCAGGCACAAGCGACCTTCCCAGTTCTTGTCGGCCAGCGCTTCGTAGGTGGTCAGTTCGCCCGGTTTCACCCGCTCGGTGGAATAGGCGATGGTCCGGGCGCGCAGGCTCAGGCCGGTCCAGGCGTGAGTGGAGGAGCGATATTGCGGCGGAATGTTGGTGTCGATGGTTTTCGAGGTGAACGGCTGCAGAATGCCCATCTGCTCGGCCTGCCAGAGGTTGCCGGCATCGACAGTGAGCAGCAGGTCGGCGGTGGCGTTTTCACCTTCGGCCTTGATGCGCTGCATCAGCGGCGCTTCCTTGTCGGTAATGAACTTGATCTTCACCCCGGTCTTGGCGGTGTAGGCATCGAATACCGGCTTGATCAGCTCATCGATACGCGACGAGTAGACCACCACCTCATCGGCAGCCTGGGCAGTGGTGCTGCCGATCAGGGTCAGGGCCAGTGCGGTCAGAAGACGCTTGGGTGCCAACATGGGAGTGGTCTCTCGGTCGGAAAATGTGGGCCAAATGATAAGGACTCACATTTACCACCACAATCGAACACTGGGTGAAGGCGTTACCAGATGTTGCACAGTCCGAATGCTGTGGTTGAATCGACTGGCGCCATCGCGAGCAGGCTCACTCCTACAATTGGCATGCGTTCCCCTGTAGGAGTGAGCCTGCTCGCGATGAGGCCATTAAATTCAATGCACATCTCAGGGCTTGGCGAGCGCTGGAAGATCCCCGGTCAACCCCAGCGCCTCGCGCACAAACAACGCCTTGGCCTCGGGCATCTGCTCGACCAGTTTCAGCCCGGTATTGCGCAGCCAGCGCAGCGGCAGCGGATCGGCCTGGAACAAGCGCTCAAAGCCTTCCATCGCCGCCATCAGCGCCAGGTTATGCGGCATGCGCCGACGCTCGTAGCGGCTCAGCACTTTCACGTCCGCCAATCGCTCGCCGCGCTCATGCGCTTGCTGCAACACTTGCGCCAGTACCGCTGCATCGAGGAAACCGAGATTCACGCCCTGCCCCGCCAATGGGTGAATGGTATGTGCCGCGTCACCGATCAAGGCCAGGCCTTCCGCGACGTAGCGCTTGGCATGGCGCTGACGCAGCGGCACGCACAGACGCGGATCGGCGCTGATCACTTCACCGAGGCGTCCCTCAAAGGCTCGCTCCAGTTCGGCGCAAAACCCAGCGTCGTCCAGAGCCATCAAGCGCTCGGCTTCACTTGGCGTGGTCGACCAGACGATCGAGCACCAGTCCTGCTGGCCATCGCGTTCCAGCGGCAGAAACGCCAACGGCCCGTGATCGGTAAAGCGCTGCCACGCGGTTTTGCGGTGCGGCTGGCTGCAGCGCACGCTGGTGACGATGGCGTGATGCAGGTAATCCCACTCGCGAGTGGCCACGCCGGTGAGACGGCGCACTGCAGAATTGGCGCCATCCGCCGCGATCACCAGCGGCGCGCGCAGGGTGCGGCCGTCAGCCAGGGTCAGCAGCCAGTCATCGCCGGAGCGACGCATCTGCTCCAGCCGCGCATTGGCGAGCAGGCCCAGATCGCAGTTGTGCAAACGTTCGAGCAGGGCGTCCTGGACCACGCGGTTTTCAACGATGTGGCCGAGCACATCGGCATGCACGCTGCTCGCCGAGAAATGAATCTGCCCGGTGCCGCTGCCGTCCCAGACGTGCATGTCGGTGTACGGACTGCTGCGCCGTTGGGCGATGCCATCCCACACGTCGAGGCGTTCGAGGATGCGCTGGCTCGCCGCCGACAACGCACTGACCCGCGGTTCAAACGCCGCTTCGGCATCGAACGGCTTCACGCTCAACGGACTGCCATCGAGCAGCAGCACTTCCAGGCCGCTGTCCTGTAGCGCCAGCGCCAAGGCGCTGCCGACCATTCCGGCTCCGACAATCAGCAGATCTGCGCGCATTTCCATGCTTTAGGCCTGTCTCGCTTGCGGCTTGCGCCGCACGTAATGGGTTTTACCGAGCGCGCCAGTGGGCGGCGCGATCCTGAAAATGAAAGTGCCGGGCAGCCACTCAAGCATCCGGACGCGTCCCCAAGCCCATCGCCTGACGGGCGAACCAGCGTTTCGCCGGCGGCAGCAGATCGAGCCCGAGCAGGCCGAGGTTGCGCCCCAGCGACACCAGCGGCTGGGTGCTGCCGAACAACCGCGTGACCTGATCGGAGAAGCCCACGGTCAGGTCCTGATCGAGGCGCTGCCGCTCGCGGTAGGCCTGCAACGTGGCGAAGTCGCCCAGCGGCTTGTCACTGGCCAGCAGCGCAGTCGCCAGAGCGTCGGCGTCACGCAGCGACAGGTTGAAGCCCTGGCCGGCGATCGGATGCAGGCTGTGCGCGGCGTTACCGAGCACAGCCAGGCGCGAACGCACCTGTTCTTCAGCCTCGATCAGTGACAGCGGATACAGATGCCGCGCGCCGACCTGTTTCAAGGTGCCGAGGCGGTAACCGAACACGCCTTGCAGCTCGCTGAGAAATTCGCGCTCGCTCAACTCGGTCAGGCGCTGCGCATCCATGCCCAGTCGGGTCCAGACCAGCGCGCAGCGGTTGTCCGGCAGCGGCAGCAGGGCCATTGGCCCTTCGTCGGTAAAGCGCTCGAAGGCCATGCCGTTGTGCGCTTCACTCGGGGTGATGTTGGCGATCAGCGCGCTCTGGTTGTACGGGCGCTTGCGCACGTTGATGCCCAACTGTTCGCGCAACCCGGAGCGGCCGCCATCGGCGAGCACCGCGAGGTCGCATTCCAGGGTGGTTTCATCGTTGAGGGTCAGGCGATAGCCATCGGCCAACGGCTCCATGCGCGTGACTTCCGCCGGGCAGCGCCAAGTGATCACGTCTTTGTCGAGGTGCTGCCACAGGCACTGGCCGAGCCAGGCATTTTCCACCACGTAACCGAGCGCGGGCACGCCCTCTTCCATCGCCGACAAACGCGCGGTGGAGAAACGGCCCCGGTCGGAGACGTGAATCTGTTTGATCGGCTCGGCGCGGCGGGAGATTTCCTGCCAGACGCCGAGGCGCTGGTAAATCTGCCGCGAGCCGAACGACAGCGCCGAAGAGCGTGCGTCGTAGCTCGGCTGCCAGCTGTCTCCGGGAGCGAACGGCTCGATCAGGACGATTTTCCAGCCTTGCGCCTTGGCTCCGGCCTGCAAGGCCAACGCCAGACTGGCGCCGACCAGACCGCCACCGATAATTGCAAGATTGACTCGACTCATGCTGCGTGTGTCCTTGCCTGTGCCATCAGCGCTTCGATCTCGGCGACGGTTTTTGGCACACCGCTGGTGAGAATTTCACAACCGGATCGCGTTACGACCACGTCGTCCTCGATGCGCACGCCAATGCCGCGCCATTTCTTCGGCACGCTCTGATTGTCCGGGGCGATGTAGATGCCCGGTTCCACGGTCAGCGCCATACCGACTTCCAGCACGCGCCATTCGCCGCCGACCTTGTATTCGCCGACATCATGCACATCCATGCCCAGCCAGTGGCCGGCGCGGTGCATATAAAAAGCCTTGTAGGCTTCGCTGGCGATCAACTCGTCAACTTCGCCCTGCAACAAACCCAGCTTGACCAGACCTGTGGTGATCACCCGCACCGTGGCTTCGTGCGCTTGGTTCCAGTGCTTGTTCGGGGCGATCTCGGCGAATGCTGCTTCCTGGGAAGCCAGCACCAATTCGTAGATCGCTTTCTGCTCGGGCGAAAACTTGCCGTTGACCGGCCAGGTGCGGGTGATGTCGCTGGCGTAGCAGTCGATCTCGCAACCGGCGTCGATCAACACCAGATCACCGTCCTTGAGCAGCGCGTCATTCTGCTGGTAATGCAGGATGCAGCTGTTGCGTCCGGCGGCGACGATCGAGCCGTAGGCCGGCATCTTCGCCCCGCCCTTGCGGAATTCGTAATCCAGTTCGGCTTCGAGGCTGTATTCATACAGTCCGGGACGGCTGGCCTGCATCGCGCGGATATGCGCCTGCGCGGAAATCCGCGCGGCTTCGCGCATCACCTTCACTTCTGCCGCCGATTTATACAGGCGCATGTCGTGCAGCAGATGATCCAGGGCAACGAATTCATTCGGCGGCTGCGCACCAAGGTGCGCCTTGGAGCGGATCACGTTGATCCACTCCATCAGGTGCCGATCGAATTCCGGGTTGCTGCCCATCGCCGAATAGACCCGGTCGCGGCCTTCGATCAGGCCCGGGAGGATGTCGTCGATGTCGGTAATCGGAAACGCATCATCGGCGCCGTATTCGCTGATCGCGCCTTCTTGCCCGGCGCGCAAGCCATCCCACAATTCGCGCTCGGCGTTGCGTTCACGGCAGAACAGGATGTACTCGCCATGCTCGCGCCCGGGCATCAGCACGATGACGGCTTGCGGCTCGGGAAAACCGCTGAGGTACTGGAAGTCGCTGTCCTGACGGTAGACGTGCTCGACGTCCCGGTTGCGAATAGCGACCGCGGCGGCGGGCAGGATCGCGATGCTGTTGGGTTCCATCTGCGCCATCAGGGCCTTGCGGCGACGGCTGTATTCCGCTTTGGGGATATGGGTCATGGGCAGATGGCTTTCCCTGGCACGCGATTAATGCAGCGACGGCTTGGCGGCTGGCGGCACGTCGGCTTTCTTGGTCTCCGAGAACAGCAGCAGCGGCGCGACGCGCAGGTACTCCATGACTTCCATGTAGTCGGTTTCGCCGTCTTCGGATTCTTCCAGCGCATCCTGGACCTGGGAAATCGCCGCCAGATCCTGCAGCACTTCGTTGGCTTCCGTGCTGAGCATGCTGCTGTCGCGGCAGTTCAGGCCGAAACCGCTGAGGAAGCCCTGGCACCATTCGCCCAGAGCAGCGGCGCGGTCGGCCAGCGGTGCATCGTCGGTCGGCAGCAGCAGAACGACGGTGACATCGTCGCCGGTCAGCTCGCCCTTGACCATCTCCTGCAGGCCGATCAGGGCGTTGCGGACGTTGTCCTGGATATCGCCTTCGAGCAGTTCGGCGGCGTCGATCAGCCAGCCTTCATGATCGAAGCCGGCCCCGGCGCAACTGCGCCCGAGCAGCACGCCGTGCAGTTCGGCAGGCGAGACGTTGTGGCCGCTGGCAGTCAGCAGGGTGGCAAAGGCTTGGTACGGGGAATTCGCAATGGTCATGGGCAGCTAGGCGCCAGACGGCGCTATGTCTAGAATGAAGGCCTTGTATCCTACATCGACAGCCCCGCCAAGACCATTAAAGGCTGTCCGCCAGTCACCCCCATCAGACGAACACGTGGACCCAATGGAAGACACCGACCTGCAAGCGCTGATGGCCAGACTCGAACTGCTGATTGGCCGAGTCGAGCAACTTAAGAGTCAAAACGCACTCTTACTAGCTCAGGAAAAAACCTGGCGCGAGGAACGCGCTCACCTCATTGAAAAAAACGAAATCGCCCGGCGTAAGGTCGAATCGATGATTTCGCGCCTCAAGGCCCTGGAGCAAGACTCATGAGTTCAAGCAATAGCGTTACCGTGCAGATCCTCGACAAAGAGTATTCGATCATCTGCCCGCCGGAAGAACGCAGCAATCTGGTCAGTGCCGCCCGCTACCTGGACGGCAAGATGCGCGAGATCCGCAGCAGCGGCAAAGTCATCGGTGCCGACCGCATTGCCGTGATGGCCGCGCTGAACATCACCCACGACCTGTTGCACAAAGAAGAGCGCCCGGATATCCAGGCCAGCGGTTCGACCCGCGAACAGGTGCGCGACTTGCTCGATCGTGTCGATCTGGTCCTGGCCGACGATCAGAGTACCGCCAAGGGCTGATTCGACTGGCAGCTTCAGGTATACTCGCCCCACTCCCTGGGGTGCTTGCCAGTTGACGATGTCCCGGAGCCGATTCGCACTACCCTGGAAGTTGCACGTTGGGCTGGTGTGCATGTCCGCTAGACGGAAAGCCTTAAAGTCTACTGCTTCTTCCACCTTGAACTTTCGGGTTCAAGGGCTGAGTTGACAGCGGTTCATCCGGGGAGCCTGATTCGAATCCGATGTCGGTACATGCCGACATCGGATTTTTTATGCGTACGTTTTTGCATCCACCTGCCGAAGCCGAACCATGACCGAACCCGCCCTGCTGCCCCGCCCGCAACTCCGCCGCCTGCTGCGCAAGGCGCGCCGCGCACTGACGCCGGGCGAGCAACGTCAGGCTGCCAAGGGTCTGTTCCGGCAATTGGCCCAAGACCCGCATTTTCGCCGGGCGAAACATATCTCTCTGTATTTGCCCACCGACGGTGAAATCGATCCGCGCCTGTTGCTGCGTGAAGCCCAGCGTCGCGGCAAGGCAACTTATCTGCCGGTACTCAGCGCCTGGCCACGAACGAAGATGGTTTTCCAGCGTATTCGTCCCGGCGAAAAGCTCACTCCCAATCGTTTCCGCATCCTTGAGCCCCGGGCCAATCTGGCTCGACAACGCAAGGTCTGGGCGCTGGATCTGGTGCTGTTGCCGCTGGTGGGGTTTGACGATGTCGGCGGGCGACTGGGCATGGGCGGCGGATTTTATGATCGCAGCCTCGCCTATCTGGCCCGGCGCAAGAACTGGCGCAAGCCGACGCTGCTGGGCCTGGCCCATGAATGTCAGAAGGTCGAGCGTTTGGCGCAGGCGAGCTGGGATGTCCCGTTACAAGGCACGGTCACCGACAAGGCATGGTATTTCGCAGAGTAGACGCCGCACAGAACAGCGGCGTCGAAGAGACAGGTTCAGCGTTTGAAAGCGGTCGACTGTTGCACCTGTTGCGCCACTTCAATCGGCGCGTCGGCCTTGTTGGCCCACAGGCTCTGCGCGTAACCGGTGGTTACCACGCCCAGGCCAAACAAAATTACCAAAGTCCATAGCAAATCCGGTTTGCGTTTCATCGATTGCCCCCCTCAAGGCACATCATCACGATGACAGCAGCGGTTTCCGTTCGTAGGCCGTGCAGCAGCGTCAAGCTTTAAAGGCCGGCATTTTGCGGCAACGTGAACCTGTGCGCAAACGCTGACGTCAACCGACTGTCGGTTTGTCATAAAATTGCCCGCCAACCTGCCCAATGACCGCTTCAGGAGCAAATGACATGGCCTACTGGCTGATGAAATCGGAGCCCGACGAACTCTCGATCAAGGGTCTGGAAAAGCTCGGCAAGGCGCGCTGGGACGGCGTTCGCAATTATCAGGCGCGCAATTTCCTGCGGGCGATGGCGGTGGGTGACGAGTTCTTTTTCTATCATTCCAGCTGTCCGGAGCCGGGGATTGCCGGAATCGGCAAGATAATCGAAGCGGCGTACCCCGATCCGACGGCACTTGAGCCCGACAGTCACTACTTCGATCCGAAAGCTACGCCGGAGAAAAACGCCTGGAGCGCGATCGATGTTGAGCATGTCGAAACGTTTGCGCGGGTGTTGAAGCTGGATTATCTGAAGCAGCAGACGGCGCTGACCGAGATGCCGTTGGTGCAGAAGGGCTCGCGGCTGTCGGTGATGCCGGTGACGGCGGAGCAATGGGCGGCGGTAATTGCGTTGCGTTAACGCGCAAAAAGATCGCAGCCTTCGGCAGCTCCTACAGGGAAACGTATTCCAGGGTAGGAGCTGCCGTGTTGTGGTCGAACTTTTTTAGACCATGATGTAGGAGCCTCGATTTAAGGAAGCGTCATGGGATATCGGGTCGTTACGCCTGAAGAAAAAGCAGAAGCTATTCGGTTAGTGGTGGAGATGCATTACTCCGTCCCTAAGGCCTGTGAAGCCACTGGTGTGGGCCTCACAGCTTTGCGTCGCTGGGTTGCTCGCTGGCGTCGGCAGCAGAACGAAGTTACTCAGTTGCCACGATTACAGGATCAGGAGCTGATCGAGTCGCTGCAGGCGAAACTGGCGCTGCTTGAGGCCGAGAACCAAGTGCTAAAAAAGCAATTGCCCTCTCATCTAAAGGTTCTGTTCGGTCGAACCAAATGATTGATGGCGTAAGAGGTGCTATGTCAGTTCGGCGCGTATGCTCCGTGCTTGGCATCGCCCGTAGTAGCTATTACATAAACCGCAAAACCAAGCGTTTTAAGCCGGGCCTGCGGTGGCTAAGGCGCAGACTTCGTGCGTTGCATAAAGAACATCGAGAGGCCCTGGGTACTCGAGGGCTCTGCAAAGCGTTGAGAAAGAAAGGGATCTTTATCGGTCGCTATCGAATGCGCTCGCTGATCAAAACTTTCGGTCTGCACCGACGCAGACCACGGTATGCCCACTATCGTCGTACTACAAAACCGGCAGTCGTTGCTCCGAACATACTTGATCGTCGCTTCAATCCGACTCAGCCAGATACGCTTTGGGCAGGCGATATAACCTACATCAGAGTTGGGAATAGCTGGCTTTATCTGGCAGTGGTGATGGATCTTTTTTCACGCAGGATTGTTGGCTGGGCGTGCTCCCGAACTGCCGATGCTGCGCTGGCTGCTAAAGCATTGAAGTTGGCAGTGTCACTACGCCGACCAATGCCTGAACTGCTATTTCACTCAGACCAGGGCTGTCAGTACACAGCTGATCGATTTGTCGCCTGTTTGGCAGACAACCGGATCGTTCAAAGCATGAGCCGTCGAGGTAATTGTTGGGATAATGCAGTGGTTGAGCGCTATTTCAGGACGCTGAAGCACGATTGGATGCCGGAAAACGGTTATCAAACCCACATCGAAGCGGAGAAGGATGTGATGGACTTCATCTCACATTACAACCATCGCCGTTGCCACTCTGCTTCGAACCACTTGCCGCCTGCGCTGTTTGAGCGACAGGCGGCCTAATGCTCCTACGGATTGGTTTAAAAAGACTGAACCACTACACCGAAGGCTGCGATCTTTTGATTTTATGTCTTACTGGATGATCAGGTTGTTGAACAACAGATCCTCAACCACTGGCTTGCCGGTCTCGTCATTCATGACCTGCTGGGTCTGCTTCAACGCTTCCTGACGCAGCTTTTCCTTGCCCTCGATGCTGCCCATCGCCTCGGTGGTCTGCTGAGTGAACAGCGCCACCAGTTGATTGCGGATCAGCGGCTCGTTGGCCTTGACCAGTTTGGTCGCCTCTTCGCCAGTGACGCGCAGGGCCACGTCGGCCTTGTAGACCTTGAGCTTGGCGGTGCCATCGAGGCCGTAATTGCCGACGAACGGCGGGCTCAGGGTGATGTAATTGACCTTCGGCGCCTCGCCTTCTTTGGCTTCTTCGGCCAGTGCTGCCACAGGCAGAGACAGGGCCAGCAACAACATGATCCACGCTTTCACAATTCGCTCCTTATCCGGTTTGCGGCCTAGCATAACGACCCGCCGCGCAAGCACAAGCTTATGGCTGACTATCAGGGTCGGGCATGCTCGTTGACCCGTTGATTCACACACCTACACTTATCGGCCATCACTCCCAAAGGAATAGCCCTGATGAAAGCCGTGCTGTGCAAAGCCTTCGGCCCTGCCGAATCGCTGGTGCTGGAAGACGTCGCCAGTCCTGTCGCCAAGAAGAACGAAATCCTGCTGGACGTGCACGCCGCCGGGGTCAATTTCCCGGACACGCTGATCATCGAGGGCAAATACCAGTTCAAACCGCCCTTCCCGTTCTCGCCGGGCGGTGAAGCGGCCGGGGTGGTGCGCGAAGTCGGGGAAAAGGTCAGTCACCTGAAAGTCGGCGACCGGGTCATGGCACTGACCGGCTGGGGCAGTTTTGCCGAGCAGGTTGCGGTGCCGGGCTACAACGTCCTGCCAATTCCGCCGTCGATGGACTTCAACATTGCCGCTGCTTTCAGCATGACCTACGGCACCTCCATGCACGCGCTCAAGCAGCGCGCCAACCTGCAAGCGGGCGAAACCCTGCTGGTCCTCGGGGCATCCGGTGGTGTGGGCCTCGCCGCGGTGGAGATCGGCAAAGCCATGGGCGCCCGGGTGATCGCCGCCGCCAGCAGCGCCGAGAAACTCGCGGTGGCCAAGGCTGCAGGGGCTGACGAGTTGATCAACTACAGCGAAAGCAATCTGAAGGACGAAATCAAACGCCTCACCGACGGCCAGGGCGCCGACGTGATTTACGACCCGGTCGGCGGCGACCTGTTCGACCAGGCCATCCGCGCCATCGCCTGGAACGGCCGCCTGCTGGTCGTCGGCTTCGCCAGCGGACGCATCCCGGAACTGCCGGTGAACCTGGCCCTGCTCAAAGGTGCGGCGGTGCTCGGCGTATTCTGGGGCTCGTTCGCCCAGCGCCAGCCCCAGGACAATGCAGCGAACTTTGCCCAACTGTTCGGCTGGTTTGCCGAGGGCAAACTCAAACCGCTGGTGTCGCAGGTGTATCCGCTGAGCAATGCCGCGCAAGCGATCGATGATCTTGGCCAGCGCAAGGCTGTGGGCAAGGTTGTCGTTCAGGTTCGTTAAGACTGCGGCGCGATCCGGGCCCGCAACCCGGATCGCTTCAATATTGAGATCCGCCTCTTAAATACGTTAAGCCGCAGAAAGCCACCCGAGCCACCATTCCCTCTGCGCCGCATAGTTATCTCAGAGCGACATGTTCATAAAGGAACGCTCAACAGCGCAAATTTCCGCTGTTTTGCCGACGTGAAGCAATGCTATTTTCGGTAACGAAACTGTAACATTCGCATCCGCAGTCAAAACAAGAAAACTGGAGCTCTTGAATGTTTGCTTTCTTTCGTCCTGCCGCACATCAGGCTCCTTTGCCTGAAGAAAAAATAGACAGCACCTACCGACGCCTGCGCTGGCAGATCTTCGCCGGTATCTTTATCGGCTACGCCGGTTACTACCTGCTGCGCAAGAACTTCTCCCTGGCCATGCCGTACCTGATCGACGAAGGCTACAGCCGTGGCGACCTCGGCCTGGCGATGTCGGCGATCGCCATTGCCTACGGTCTGTCGAAGTTCCTCATGGGCCTGGTGTCCGACCGTTCCAACCCGCGTTTCTTCCTGCCGTTCGGTCTGCTGGTCTCGGCCGGGGTGATGTTCATTTTCGGTTTCGCGCCGTGGGCAACATCCAGCGTGACGATGATGTTCATCCTCCTGTTCATCAACGGCTGGGCGCAGGGGATGGGCTGGCCGCCGAGCGGACGGACCATGGTGCACTGGTGGTCGCAGAAGGAACGCGGCGGCGTGGTGTCGGTGTGGAACGTGGCGCATAACGTCGGCGGCGGTCTGATCGGCCCGCTGTTCCTGATCGGCATGGGCCTGTTCAACGACTGGCACGCGGCGTTCTACGTCCCGGCAGCGGTCGCGCTGGGCGTTGCGGTGTTTGCGTTCATCACCATGCGCGACACCCCGCAATCGGTCGGCCTGCCGCCGATCGAGCAGTACAAGAACGATTATCCGGAAGGCTACGACGCCAGCCACGAAGACGAATTCAGCGCCAAGGAAATCTTCGTCAAATACGTGCTGCGCAACAAAATGCTCTGGTACATCGCCATGGCCAACGTTTTCGTCTACCTGCTGCGCTACGGCGTGCTGGACTGGGCGCCGACCTACCTGAAGGAAGCCAAGGGTTTCACGGTGGATAAAACCTCGTGGGCCTACTTCTTCTACGAGTGGGCGGGCATTCCGGGGACGCTGCTGTGCGGCTGGATGTCGGACAAGATCTTCCGTGGCAACCGTGGCCTGACCGGCATGGTGTTCATGGCGCTGGTGACTGTGGCGACGCTGGTGTACTGGCTGAATCCGGCCGGCAACCCGATGGTCGACATGATCGCCCTGTTGTCGATCGGCTTCCTGATCTACGGCCCGGTCATGCTGATCGGCCTGCAGGCACTGGAACTGGCGCCGAAGAAAGCCGCCGGCACCGCAGCGGGATTCACCGGTCTGTTCGGTTATCTGGGTGGTTCGGTCGCGGCCAGCGCGGCGATGGGCTACACCGTTGACCATTTCGGCTGGGACGGCGGTTTCGTCCTGCTGGTCGGCGCTTGCCTGCTGGCGATGGCCTTCCTCGCGCCAACGCTATGGCACAAGCAGGTCGCCAGTCAGAGCCGCGAAGCGGTCGCCTGATCGCTGTGTGATTTACAGCGCTTGAGCCGCGCCTCCAGATTGCGGTCTGGCATGGCGTGGCTGCGCAGGGCGTGCACGGTCTGCTCGACATAATCGCGAGTGGTGCCGTAACGCCCGCTGGCGCTGGCGAACACCTGGCTGAGCACATGATCCGGCAAGTTGCCGGCATAGCTCGGCAGGTGACGCTCCAGCACGAATCCCAAGGCCTGCACCTGAGTGCCATCTTCGAGCCGGCAATTGAGCCAGTGCGGACGATACGAGGGAAACGGCATCTCGCGTTTCCACAGCGCGTACAGCGCGGTATCGAGATTGTCTTCCGGCAAGCGGTAGGCAAAACCGCTGCAGGAACCGCCACGATCCAGGCCGAACACCAGACCGGGCATCTCCGGCGTACCACGGTGCTCATGCGACCACAGGTACAAGCCGCGATGGTAACCATGCACGCGCCCGCGCACACGCTCAACGGCCGTGCATTCCGGACGCCAGATCAGCGAGCCATAGGCGAACAGCCACACCGGCCCGCCCTTGTGGCGCGCCATGGTCGATTGCATGGAAGCGAGAAGTTGTTCGTGCGTCAGCTGCGGCCCAAGATCGAGCCGCGGAGGGTAAGCCAGATTCAGAATTGCGTTTTCAATGGCGCTCATGGCGAATAGCGTTCAGCTCCCCGCGGGTGAAGAATTACTTAATAGAACGCACCGCTGTAACAATAAGGCACATATGTTTGGAGGCAAATTAAGTGCCATGACACTGGCGGTGATTAATTACCTGATTGATATATAACCTAGCGGTATTTGTGCAATTACATAAATACCGATCGGCTATATACCCAGTTATAAGTATCAGCCGCGCGGGGCATAGGCGAACACGTCGGCGCGCATCTGATGCGCATCCATTCCCGCCTCGACCAGCGCGTCCAGCGTGCCGTAGACCATCGCGGGCGAACCGCTGGCATAGACGTGCAGCGGCTTCAGGTCAGGGAAATCCTCGCAAACCGCCTCGTGCAACATGCCGCAGCGCCCTTCCCAGCCGCACTGGTCGCTGACGACTTTGTGCAGAAACAGGTTGGGCAGCTTCAGCCATTCGTCCCAGTGCTCGATCTGATAGAAATCTTCCGGGCGGCGCACGCCCCAGTACAGATGCACCGGATGCTTGAAACCTTCGGCGCGGCAATGCTCGATCAGGCTGTGAATCTGGCCCATGCCGGTGCCAGCGGCAATCAGCACCAGCGGGCCTTCGGGCAGCTCCGCAAGGTGTGTGTCGCCAAACGGCAGCTCGACACGCACCATCGGGTTGCGTTGCAGCTGTTCGATCAGGCTCAGCGCACTGGCTTCGCGCGCCAGCACGTGGATTTCCAGATCACGCCCGCCGTGGGGTGCCGAAGCCATGGAGAACGCCGATTTCTCGCCGCTCTCACGCTCGATCATCAAATACTGCCCGGCGTGATAACGCGGTGGCTTGCCCGCCGGTGCACGCAGACGCACGCGCCAGGTATCGCCGCCCACCTCGCGGCACTCGATGACCTGACACGACAGGCTGCGCACCGGCAGCTCACCCAATGCGAGCACGCCATCCCACAACAGCACGCAGTCTTCCAGCGGTTCGGCAATGCAGGTGTAGAACTCGCCGTGGTCGTGGACTTTGCCCGCCTGCTCGACGCGGCCTTCGACCAGCAGCGCTGCACACACGTGGCAATTGCCGTTGCGGCAGCTTTGCGGGCAGTCATAGCCCAGGCGCCGCGCGCCGTCGAGAATCCGCTCACCGGGTTGTATCTCGAGCACCGCTCCGGAAGGCTGCAGGGTTACACGCATCAATCTATTCCTAACTGATTCCAGATGGCATCGATCCGTTGGGTGACGGCGTCGTCCTTGACGATCACGCGGCCCCACTCGCGGGTGGTTTCGCCCGGCCACTTGTGGGTGGCATCCAGGCCCATTTTCGAGCCCAGGCCGGAAATCGGCGAGGCGAAGTCGAGGTAGTCGATCGGCGTGTTATCGATCATCACCGTATCGCGCTTGGGGTCCATGCGCGTGGTGATGGCCCAGATCACGTCGTTCCAGTCGCGGGCGTTGATATCGTCGTCAGTGACGATAACGAACTTGGTGTACATGAACTGTCGCAAAAACGACCAGACGCCGAGCATCACGCGCTTGGCATGCCCCGGATACGACTTCTTCATTGTCACTACGGCCATGCGGTACGAGCAGCCTTCCGGCGGCAGGTAGAAGTCGGTGATCTCCGGGAATTGCTTCTGCAGGATCGGCACGAACACTTCGTTCAGCGCCACGCCGAGAATCGCCGGCTCATCCGGCGGACGGCCGGTGTAAGTGCTGTGATAGATCGGTTTGATCCGGTGGGTGATGCGCTCGACGGTGAACACCGGGAAGCTGTCGACTTCGTTGTAGTAACCGGTGTGGTCGCCATACGGGCCTTCGTCGGCCATTTCGCCCGGATGAATCACGCCTTCAAGGATGATTTCGGCGGTGGCCGGCACTTGCAGGTCGTTGCCACGGCACTTGACCAGCTCGGTGCGGTTACCGCGCAAGAGACCGGCGAAAGCGTATTCGGAAAGGCTGTCCGGCACCGGGGTTACAGCGCCAAGGATAGTCGCCGGATCAGCGCCAAGGGCCACCGACACCGGAAACGGCTGCCCCGGATGCTTTTCGCACCACTCGCGGAAATCGAGAGCACCGCCACGATGGCTGAGCCAGCGCATGATCACCTTGTTGCGACCGATCACTTGCTGACGGTAGATGCCGAGGTTCTGACGTTCCTTGTTCGGGCCTTTGGTGACCGTCAGGCCCCAGGTGATCAGCGGGCCAACGTCGCCGGGCCAGCAGGTCTGCACCGGCAGCATTGCCAGATCGACGTCGTCGCCTTCGATGACCACTTCCTGACACACCGCGTCTTTGACGACTTTCGGCGCCATGGAAATGATCTTGCGGAAGATCGGCAGTTTCGACCATGCGTCCTTCAAGCCCTTCGGCGGCTCCGGTTCCTTGAGGAAGGCCAGCAGCTTGCCGATTTCGCGCAGTTCGCTGACCGACTCGGCGCCCATGCCCATGGCCACACGCTCGGGGGTGCCGAACAGGTTGCCGAGCACCGGGATGTCGTAACCGGTGGGTTTTTCGAACAGCAGCGCCGGGCCTTTGGCCCGCAACGTGCGGTCGCACACCTCAGTCATCTCCAGCACCGGCGAGACGGGAATCTGGATGCGTTTCAACTCTCCGCGCTGCTCAAGCTGCTGCACGAAATCCCGAAGATCCTTGAATTTCATTGACGATGGCACCCTCAAAATAGGCGTACATCCTACCTGCTCTGACGGGCAAACAGCAGCCCGTCAGTGCCCGGCATCGCTCAATTGTGGCTAGCACCCAGCAGCATCGGCGCAAACAACGGGCTGAGTCTGGCGCTGCCGGCGTCGGAAAGATGGTCGGCATCCTTGTACTGCGAATGGCCGTCGACATCGATCATGCACAAGCCGTCCTTGCACATCAACGGCGTCGGGTCGATGACGTGCACCCCGGCATCCGCGGCATTCATCGAGCCGAACAGCTCGGTGAAAAACTGCTGGCGAGCCAGATGCTCGGCGAGCGGGCGGCCCAATCCTTCGGCCGAGCGGCCAATACGCGCCAGACTGGTCAAGCGGCTGATGTAACTCTTGTGCTGCAGTGGCACCTCCTTGAACAACCAGACCTGCACGCCCGCCTCACGCAATTCGCTGACCTGAGCCTTGATTGCCGCTGCCATGCGCTTTTCCGATTGCGCGACATTGCGCGAAGGGTCGAGGAGGAACTGCTTGTCGCCGTCACCGTCCTCACGGCCGTAGACATACAGACTCCAGTTCGCCGCCAGCACCACGTCCTTGATACCCAGCTCGCGGACCAGCTGCATATTGCGCTGGTTGAACTGCTTGCACTGCGCGCGCAGGGCGTCGTCGATGATCGGTGGGCATCCGGTGAGGCTGTACAGCCAGACCGGCTGACCGTCACGCTGGCTATTGCCTTCGATGGCGGGCAGCAGCGCTGCGGTGTGGCTGTCACCCCAGAACATTTTCGTCGGCGCAATTTTCTGATCGCCGCCCACGCGACACGCCTTGTCCAGGGTTTTGTCCTTGCTCATGTGCATGCATTGCATCTGCCCGGCGTTCCACTCCTGGGACTGGGCATATTCCAGCGCTTTGCCGCTCAGGCGCTCGGGCACGCCGTCCGCCGAACGGATGGCCGAACCGACCACCGCCAGGACGGCAATCGACACCAGGCCACCGACCAACACCGAGTTTCGGCTGGCGAACACGCGTTTTTCGCGAAACGGCAGCTCGACAAAGCGCAGACTCAGCCAGGCCAGTGCGACCGCCAGCGCGATCCAGCCAAGCGCTTCAAGCGGCTGGATGCCGTCGATCGAGATGGCATTGGCATACACGTAGATCGGCCAGTGCCACAGGTATAGCGAGTAGGACAACAGACCGATCCACACCATTGGCCGCAGACTCAACACCTGGCCGGCCAGGGTCGGGCCGCGAGCGCCCGACCAGATCAATGCGCTGGTACCGAGCACCGGCAGCAACGCTGCCCAGCCCGGGAACACGGTGGTTTTGTCGAATGTGAAGATTGCCAATAGCACCGCCGCCAGTCCGGCCAGGCCGACGGTCTGCCGAAACCAAAGCCGCGGCGCATGTTTTGCTGCCGGCAACACTGCGAGCATGGCGCCGCAGAGCAATTCCCAGGCGCGGGTCGGCAGGGAGAAGAAGGCGAATTCCGGGCGACGCTCGATGTAGACGATGTTCAGCCCGAACGACACCAGCAGCACGGCGAACAGCATCCAGCGCCAATGCCGGACATAGCGCATCAGCAGCACCATCATCAGCGGGAAGAAGATGTAGTACTGCTCCTCCACGGCCAGCGACCAGGTATGCAGCAAGGGTTTGAGATCGGAGGCCGGGGCGAAGTAGCCGTCCTCGCGCATGAACAGGATGTTGGAAATGAACAGCGACTGATAGCGGATCGTTCGTCCCAGATCGGACAGATCCTTGGCGGTCAGCAGCAACCAGCCCAGCGCCAGAGTCACCACTACAACCAGTGTCAGCGCCGGCAGAATGCGTCGAGCGCGACGGCCCCAGAAGTCGAGAAAGCTGAAGCGCTGGGCGCTGATTTCGCGAAACAGGATCGAGGTGATCAGAAACCCGGAGATGACGAAGAAAACATCCACGCCGACAAAGCCGCCGCTGAACGTATTGAATCCGAAATGAAACAGCACGACGGGAAGAACCGCGAGCGCGCGTAAACCGTCGATATCACGGCGATTGCCAAACGTGTGCATGAAAAACCTTACCTGTTCTGGATACAGAATCCCTTGAAGTCGCGACGTTAGCAGCCGCGCAAACTTCAATCCAGATACAAATAATCGCGGGCAAAAAAAAGCGCCCCTCGCGGGACGCCTTTTTCAACAGCGCAGAATATTACTTGCGCTTCATCGACAAGAAGAACTCGTCGTTGGTCTTGGTCGTCTTCAGCTTGTCGACCAGGAACTCGATGGCGGCAACTTCGTCCATCGGGTGCAGCAGCTTGCGCAGAATCCACATGCGCTGCAGTTCGTCGTCGGCAGTAAGCAACTCTTCGCGGCGGGTGCCGGAACGGTTGATGTTGATGGCCGGGAACACACGCTTCTCGGCAATCTTGCGATCCAGAGGCAGTTCCATGTTGCCGGTACCCTTGAACTCTTCGTAGATCACTTCGTCCATCTTCGAGCCGGTTTCAACCAGCGCGGTGGCGATAATGGTCAGCGAGCCGCCTTCTTCGATGTTGCGCGCGGCACCGAAGAAACGTTTCGGCTTCTCCAGGGCATGGGCATCGACACCACCGGTCAGGACCTTGCCGGAGCTCGGGATCACGGTGTTGTAGGCACGGGCCAGACGGGTGATGGAGTCGAGCAGGATCACCACGTCTTTCTTGTGTTCGACCAGGCGCTTGGCCTTCTCGATCACCATTTCAGCTACCTGGACGTGACGGGTCGGCGGCTCGTCGAAAGTCGAGGCAACCACTTCGCCGCGCACGGTGCGCTGCATTTCGGTCACTTCTTCCGGACGCTCGTCGATCAACAGCACGATCAGGTGAACTTCAGGGTTGTTGCGGGCGATGTTCGCTGCGATGTTCTGCAGCATGATCGTTTTACCGGCCTTCGGCGGCGCAACGATCAGACCACGCTGGCCTTTGCCGATCGGCGCGCACAGGTCGATCACGCGGCCGGTCAGGTCTTCGGTGGAACCGTTGCCGGCTTCCATTTTCATGCGCACGGTCGGGAACAGCGGGGTCAGGTTCTCGAAGAGAATCTTGTTTTTCGCGTTCTCCGGACGATCGAAGTTGATCGTGTCGACCTTGAGCAGGGCGAAATACCGCTCGCCTTCCTTCGGAGGGCGGATCTTGCCAACGATGGTGTCACCGGTGCGCAAGTTGAAGCGGCGGATCTGGCTCGGCGAGACGTAGATGTCGTCAGGGCCGGCGAGGTAGGAAGCGTCTGCGGAGCGCAGGAAGCCGAAGCCGTCCTGGAGAATCTCCAGCACGCCATCACCGGAGATTTCCTCGCCGCTTTTCGCGTGCTTTTTCAGCAGGGAGAAAATCACGTCCTGCTTGCGCGAACGGGCCATATTTTCTATGCCCATCTGTTCGGCCAATTCGAGCAGTTCGGTAATCGGCTTTTGCTTGAGTTCAGTCAGATTCATATAGGAATGACGTAATCATTTATGGAGGGGGGAAATTAAGCTTTTGGCTTAATGAGGCCGCGCCGCGGAGAAGGCGACAGGATCGCGAACTAATTCGAAAAGGAGTGCGTCGGCGACGGCTAGCAGGGGGCATTGGAGAAACCAGTGCGGGGCCGAATGTACCACCTGAGTTTCGGAGCGTCCAGCCCTGAATACGCAAAAAGCCCCGCGAAGTGCGGGGCTTTTTTTCAGCGTTTTACTGCGACGCTCAGATGTTGGCGTCGAGGAAAGCCGCCAGTTGCGACTTCGACAGTGCGCCGACCTTGGTCGCTTCAACGTTGCCGTTCTTGAACAGCATCAGCGTCGGGATACCACGCACGCCATACTTGGCCGGGGTTTCCTGGTTTTCGTCGATGTTCAGTTTGGCGACGGTCAGCTTGCCTTTGTAGGTCTCGGCAATCTCGTCCAGAACCGGTGCGATCATTTTGCAAGGGCCGCACCATTCAGCCCAGTAGTCGACCAGGACAGCGCCTTCGGCCTCGATTACGTCAGCATCGAAGCTAGCGTCGCTAACGTGTTTGATCAGATCGCTGCTCATGGAGTTCTCCAGGTTGTAAGCAAAAAAACGTGGCCCATCATAGCCGCCCTTCCCTTGTTCCGGAAGCCGCAGATGATTGAGTGTTGCTATGGCCCCTGATGAGTTTGGGTATAGCTCAAGTCACGCCGTGGCGGGAGCGATGAAGGCGATTCCGGTGCGCAGGGCGGCGTTGCGCACGTGTTCCTGCATGGCTTTCTGCGCCGCCCCCGACGCGCGGCGCGCCAGGGCACGGAGGATCTTGCGATGTTCCTGCCAGGTTTCCATGGCGCGCTCGGCGCGGATGAACGGCAGTTTCTGGCTCTCGAGGAAGATCTCGGCGCTGGCGGTGAGAATGCTCAGCATCGCCTGATTGCCGCTGGCCAGGAGGATGCGCCGGTGAAAATCGAAGTCGAGTTTCGCCGCCGCTTCGAAGTCGCCGCCGCGCAATTGCTCGCGCATCGCCGCGACATTGTCTTCCAGCGCATCCAGATCAAACGTACTCAAGGTTGTCGCGGCGAGCCCGGCGGCAAATCCCTCCAGCGCGTAGCGCAACTGAAAGATGTCCAGCGGCGAGGCTTGCGCCGCGAATGGCCAGCCCGGCGCTTCGCCGCGCGACAATTCGACCGGCGACTGCACGAACACGCCCTTGCCCGGCTGAATGCTGACCACGCCCAGTGCACTGAGCGACGACAGCGCTTCACGCAACGATGCCCGGCTGACGCCCAGTTGCAGCGCCAGATCCCGTTGCGAAGGCAACGCGTCGCCGGCACCGAAGCCCTGTTCGGTGATCAGTTTGCGGATCGCTTGCAGCGCCACTTCGGGTACGGCGCGGGAGATCGAATTCATGATGTGCGGACGCGTCAGGGCCAAGGTGCGGCTAGTTGTAAAGCTATTCGTCGAGTCCGGCAAGTCGTGCCCCAGCGGGGTTCGGCGCGCACTGCCGATGCGCCATCGCAGTGCGAAAACCGAGTTGACTGTTCAGACCAGTAAGACCGAACCAAGCCGCTGATGCCGCGGCCTGCCGGGGCGAAATCCGTCTGTTGGCACGGCCCATGCTCTGTCCGATCGCAGCAACCACTTCCCGCCGATCCGGAGATTGTCCATGACCCAGCGTTACAGCGCCCTCCTCGCTTCCCTGTTTGCCGGCCTGCTGCTGTGCCAGGCCCCCGCTCACGCCGACGGTCTGGACGACGTGGTCAAACGCGGCACGCTGAAAGTCGCCGTGCCCCAGGACTTTCCGCCATTCGGCTCGGTCGGCCCGGACATGAAGCCGCGCGGCCTGGACATCGACACGGCGAAACTGCTCGCCGACCAACTCAAGGTCAAACTCGAACTGACCCCGGTCAACAGCACCAACCGCATCCCGTTCCTCACCACCGGCAAAGTCGATCTGGTGATTTCCAGCCTCGGCAAAAACCCCGAGCGTGAGAAAGTCATCGACTTCTCCCGCGCCTATGCGCCGTTCTACCTCGCCGTGTTCGGTCCGCCAGACGCCGCGATCACCAGCCTCGACGACCTCAAGGGCAAGACCATCAGCGTCACCCGGGGCGCCATCGAAGACATCGAGTTGAGCAAAGTCGCCCCCGAAGGCGTGACCATCAAGCGCTTCGAAGACAACAACTCGACCATCGCCGCTTACCTGGCCGGCCAGGTCGATCTGATCGCCAGCGGCAACGTGGTGATGGTTGCCATCAGCGAGAAGAACCCCAAGCGCGTGCCGGCGCTGAAAGTGAAGCTCAAGGACTCGCCGGTTTACGTCGGCGTGAACAAGAACGAAGCGGCGCTGCTGGCCAAGGTCAACGACATCCTGACCACCGCCAAGGCTGACGGCGCACTGGAAAAAAATTCGCAGACCTGGCTGAAAGAGCCGCTGCCGGCCGATCTCTGATCGACTGCGCGGGAGACCTTCATGGCTTATCAGTTCGATTTCATGCCGGTGGTGGAAAACACCGACCTGTTGCTGCGCGGTGCGCTGTTCACCCTTGAGCTGACGGCCATCGGCGCGTTGCTCGGGGTCGGCGTCGGGATTGTCGGGGCGTTGGTGCGGGCGTGGCACATCCGCCCGTTCTCGGCGATCTTCGGCGTCTACGTCGAGTTGATCCGCAACACGCCGTTTCTGGTGCAGTTGTTCTTCATCTTCTTCGGGCTGCCGTCGCTTGGCGTGCAGATTTCCGAGTGGCAGGCGGCGGTGCTGGCGATGGTGATCAACCTCGGCGCCTATTCGACGGAGATCATTCGCGCCGGCATTCAAGCAATCCCACGCGGGCAATTGGAAGCCGCAGCGGCATTGGCGATGACCCGCTTCGAAGCGTTTCGTCATGTGGTCTTGCTGCCGGCGCTGGGCAAGGTCTGGCCGGCGCTGAGCAGCCAGATCATCATCGTCATGCTCGGCTCGGCGGTATGTTCGCAGATCGCCACGGAAGAGCTGAGCTTCGCCGCCAACTTCATTCAGTCGCGCAACTTCCGCGCCTTTGAAACCTATGCGCTGACCACCCTGATCTATCTGTGCATGGCGCTGCTGATCCGCCAGTTGCTCAACTGGTTCGGCCGTCGCTTCATTGCCAGGAGCAGCCAATGAGCGATTTCACTTTCTGGGACATCCTGCGCAATCTGCTCACCGGCCTGCAATGGACACTGGCGCTGTCGCTGGTGGCGTTCATTGGCGGCGGCCTGGTCGGCCTGCTGATTCTGGTCATGCGCATCTCGAAAAACACCCTGCCAAGCAGCATCGCCCGCACCTGGATCGAGCTGTTCCAGGGCACGCCGCTGTTGATGCAATTGTTTCTGGTGTTCTTTGGCGTGGCGTTGGCCGGGATTGAAATTTCGCCGTGGATGGCCGCGGCGATCGCTTTGACCTTGTTCACCAGCGCCTATCTGGCGGAGATCTGGCGCGGTTGCGTCGAGGCGATTCCCCACGGTCAGTGGGAAGCCTCATCGAGCTTGGCGCTCAATCCGCTCGAGCAGTTGCGCTACGTGATTCTGCCGCAAGCGCTACGCATCGCCGTGGCGCCGACCGTGGGGTTCTCGGTGCAAGTGGTCAAAGGCACAGCGGTGACATCGATCATCGGTTTCACCGAACTGACCAAGACCGGCGGCATGCTCGCCAACGCCACATTCGAACCGTTCATGGTCTACGGCCTCGTCGCCCTCGGCTACTTCCTGCTCTGCTACCCCTTGTCCCTCAGCGCGCGCTACCTGGAAAGGAGACTGCATGCCTCTGCTTAGAATTTCCGCCCTGCATAAATACTACGGCGATCACCACGTGCTCAAAGGCATCGACCTCAGTGTCGAGGAAGGCCAGGTGGTGGCGATCATCGGCCGCAGCGGCTCGGGCAAATCGACCCTGTTGCGCACCCTCAATGGCCTGGAGTCGATCAACGATGGCGTGATCGAAGTCGACGGCGAGTACCTCGATGCCGCCCGTGCCGATCTGCGCAGCCTGCGGCAAAAGGTCGGCATGGTCTTTCAACAGTTCAACCTGTTCCCGCACCTGACCGTCGGCGAAAACGTCATGCTCGCGCCGCAAGTGGTGCAGAAAGTGCCCAAGGCCAGGGCAGCCGAACTGGCGCGGGAAATGCTCGAACGAGTCGGGCTCGGGGAGAAATTCGATGCCTTCCCGGACCGCCTGTCCGGCGGCCAGCAGCAGCGGGTGGCGATTGCCCGGGCCTTGGCGATGTCGCCGAAGGTGTTGCTGTGCGACGAAATCACCTCGGCACTCGACCCGGAACTGGTCAATGAAGTGCTCAGCGTGGTGCGGCAACTGGCCAAGGAAGGCATGACGCTGATCATGGTCACCCACGAGATGCGCTTCGCCCGGGAAGTCGGCGACAAACTGGTGTTCATGCACCATGGCAAGGTGCATGAGGTGGGCGATCCAAAGGTGCTGTTCGCCAATCCGCAGACGGCGGAGCTGGCGAACTTTATTGGCACCGTGGAAGCGACAGCCTGAAGATTTTCTGAGGCAGTGATGCCCTCTTCGCGAGCAGGCTCGCTCCCACATGGGAATGCGCTCACCTGTGGGAGCGAGCCTGCTCGCGAATGGCCGCGCCGCGATCTCCAGACTTTCTGTGCTGAATCAAGGCTTTGCGCCATGCGCGTTGGCGTCAGCGTTTGATCGTGGCACGATGTCGGGGTTATCGACCGAGACCCCCTGACCATGCCGCAATCCCAAGCCAAGAATCTGTCCCTGATCGCCGCAATCGACCTGGGCTCCAACAGCTTTCACATGGTCGTGGCCAAGGCCCGGAACGGCGAAATCCGCATCCTCGAACGCCTTGGCGAGAAGGTCCAACTGGCCGCCGGCATCGACGATGCGCGCCAGCTCAATGAAGAATCGATGCAGCGCGGCCTCGATTGCCTCAAGCGCTTTGCCCAACTGATCAACGGTATGCCCCTGGGCGCCGTGCGCATCGTCGGCACCAACGCCCTGCGCGAAGCGCGCAACCGTGGCGAGTTCATCCGCCGAGCCGAGGAAATCCTCGGCCATACCGTCGAAGTCATCTCTGGCCGTGAAGAAGCGCGCCTGATCTATCTGGGCGTGTCGCACACGCTCGCCGATACGCCGGGCAAACGTTTGGTCGCCGACATTGGCGGCGGCAGTACCGAATTCATCATTGGCCAGCGCTTCGAGCCATTGCTGCGCGAAAGCCTGCAGATGGGCTGCGTGAGTTTCACCCAGCGCTACTTCAAGGACGGCAAGATCACCCCGGCCCGCTACGCCCAGGCGTATACGGCGGCGCGGCTGGAAATCATGAGCATCGAACACGCTCTGCATCGCCTGACCTGGGATGAGGCCATCGGCTCCTCCGGTACGATTCGCGCCATCGGTCTGGCACTGAAGGCCGGCGGCCATGGCAGCGGTGAGGTCAACGCCGAAGGCCTGGCGTGGCTCAAGCGCAAGCTGTTCAAACTGGGCGACGCCGACAAGATCGATTTCGAAGGCATCAAGCCAGATCGCCGGGCGATCTTCCCGGCGGGTCTGGCGATTCTCGAAGCGATTTTCGATGCCCTCGAACTGCAACGCATGGATCACTGCGACGGCGCGCTGCGCGAAGGCGTGCTCTATGACCTGCTCGGTCGCCACCATCACGAAGACGTGCGCGAACGCACCCTGACCTCGCTCATGGAGCGCTATCACGTCGATCTGGAACAGGCGGCGCGGGTCGAGCGCAAAGCCCTGCATGCGTTCGATCAGGTCGCTGTGGACTGGGAGCTGGACGACGGCATCTGGCGCGAACTGCTCGGCTGGGCGGCGAAAGTGCACGAAGTCGGGCTCGACATCGCTCACTATCACTACCACAAGCACGGTGCCTACCTGATCGAGCACTCTGACCTGGCCGGCTTCTCCCGCGAGGATCAGCAGATGCTCGCGCTGCTGGTACGCGGGCACCGCCGCAACATTCCCAAGGACAAATTCGCCGAGTTCGGCGATGACGGCATCAAGCTGATTCGCCTGTGCGTGCTGCTGCGTTTTGCGATTCTGTTCCATCACATTCGCGGAACCCAGGCGATGCCGCAGGTGGTCCTGCATGCCGAGGGTGACAGCCTGGATGTGGAGTTTCCCGAGAACTGGCTGGAGGAGAACCAGCTGACCCAGGCGGATTTCGCGCTGGAGGCGGACTGGTTGACGCGGGTGGGCATCGTTCTCACGGTGCACTGATCTGCGTTGCAGGAACTGCCGCAGGCTGCGGTCTTTGATCTTGCCTTTAAAGATCAAGATCAAAAGATCGCAGCCACGTTGCACTCGACAGCTCCTACAGGCCATTCCAGGCACAAAAAAGGCGATCCGTCGGGATCGCCTTTTTTATTGGGTCCGGTTTGAGGAACTGCGTGAGCCTTGCCCCTCACCCCAGCCCTCTCCCGAGGGAGAGGGAGCCGATTTGTGGGCTTTTTAAATCCTGAGTTCGACTCGGTCAGTCCCCTCTACCTCCGGGAGAGGGTTAGGGTGAGGGGCTTTTGACTTCCAGCACTTAACTGCTAACGGGCAATATCGGGCTGCCCAACCGCTCCAGCAACGTGGCCTGCGCACTGCGCGGGTTCTGGTTGCCGGTGGGCGTGTTGCGAATGTAGCGGCCGTCCGACTGCAGGCTCCAGCTGTGGGTGTTGTCGGTCAGGTACAGCTCCAGCTCTTTCTTGACCCGGGTCAGCAGCTTCTTGCCTTCCACCGGGAAGCAGGTCTCGACACGCTTGTCGAGGTTGCGCTCCATCCAGTCGGCGCTGGAGAGGAACATCTGCTCGTCGCCGCCGTTGAGGAAGTAGAACACCCGCGTGTGCTCGAGGAAGCGGCCAATGATCGAGCGCACATGAATATTGTGCGAGACCCCGGCAATGCCCGGACGCAGGCAGCACATGCCGCGCACCACCAGATCGATGCGCACGCCGGACTGGCTGGCCTTGTACAGCGCACGGATGATCTTCGGATCGGTCAGCGAGTTGAACTTGGCGATGATGTGCGCCGGTTTGCCTTCGAGGGCGAACTGGGTTTCGCGGGCAATCATGTCGAGCATGCCCTTCTTCAGGGTGAACGGCGCGTGCAGCAGCTTTTTCATGCGCAGCGTCTTGCCCATGCCGATCAACTGGCTGAACAGCTTGCCGACGTCTTCGCACAAAGCGTCGTCAGAGGTCAGCAGGCTGTAGTCGGTATAGAGCTTGGCGTTACCGGCGTGATAGTTACCGGTGCCGAGGTGCGCGTAACGGACGATCTCGCCAGCCTCACGGCGCAGGATCAGCATCATCTTGGCGTGAGTCTTGAAGCCGACCACACCGTAGATCACCACTGCACCGGCCGCTTGCAGACGGCTGGCCAGTTGCAGGTTGGACTCTTCATCGAAGCGCGCGCGCAACTCGATCACCGCGGTGACTTCCTTGCCGTTACGCGCGGCGTCCACCAGCGCATCGACGATCTCGGAATTGGCGCCGGAGCGGTACAGCGTTTGCCGTACGGCGAGCACGTGCGGGTCTTTCGCCGCCTGGCGCAGCAGGTCGACCACCGGGGTGAACGACTCGAACGGGTGCAGCAGGAGGATGTCCTGCTTGCTGACCACACTGAAAATGTTTTCGCTGTTCTGCAGCAGTTTCGGGATCTGCGGGGTGAACGGCGTGTATTGCAGCTCCGGATGGCTGTCCAGACCGGTGATGCTGAACAGCCGCGTCAGGTTGACCGGGCCGTTGACCTGATACAGCTCGGTCTCGCTCAGGTTGAACTGCTTGAGCAGGTAGTCCGAGAGGTGTTTCGGGCAGGTGTCGGCGACTTCCAGACGCACCGCGTCACCGTAGCGCCGCGAGAACAGCTCGCCACGCAGGGCGCGGGCCAGGTCTTCGACATCTTCGGAGTCGAGGGCCAGGTCGGCGTTTCGGGTCAGGCGGAACTGGTAGCAGCCCTTGACCTTCATGCCCTGGAACAGGTCATCGGCGTGAGCGTGGATCATCGACGACAGGAACACATAGTTGTCGCCGGCGCCGCCGACTTCTTCCGGCACCTTGATGATCCGTGGCAGCAGACGCGGCGCCGGAATGATCGCCAGACCGGAGTCGCGCCCGAAGGCGTCGATGCCTTCGAGCTCGACGATGAAGTTCAGGCTCTTGTTCACCAGCAGCGGGAACGGGTGCGTCGGGTCGAGGCCGATCGGAGTGATGATCGGGGCGATTTCGTCGCGGAAATAACGACGTACCCAGGTCTTGAGCTTGGTGGTCCAGTTGCGCCGACGGATGAAGCGCACCTGATGCTTTTCCAGCTCGGGCAGGAGGATGTCGTTGAGGATCGCGTACTGACGGTCGACGTGACCGTGGACCAGCTCGCTGATCCGCGCCAGCGCCTGATGCGGCTGCAAGCCGTCAGCGCCGGCCTGTTCACGGGCGAAGGTGATCTGCTTTTTCAGCCCGGCAACGCGGATTTCGAAGAATTCGTCGAGGTTGCTGGAGAAGATCAGCAGGAATTTCAGCCGCTCCAGCAACGGGTAGGACTCGTCCAGCGCCTGTTCCAGCACGCGGATATTGAACTGCAATTGCGAAAGCTCGCGGTGGATGTACAGGCTGCTGTCATCCAGGCCGGGAATGGCGATCGCCGGCACCGCCGCGGCAGTTTCGGCAACCGGCGCGGGTGGCGCAGGTTCCATTTCCGGCGGGGTTTCGGTGATCTGCTCGACCACCGGCTGAGCTTCTTTTACGGCAACTTCAGTGAGTCCTTCGGTATTCATGGAATGTTCCTGGGAGGGCTATTTCTGCTCTCGTAACAATTGAGCGGCACGAACGGCAAAGTAAGTCAGGATGCCATCTGCACCGGCACGTTTAAAGGCGGTCAGTGACTCGAGGATCACCGCTTCGCTCAACCAGCCATTCTGGATAGCGGCCATGTGCATGGCGTATTCGCCACTGACCTGATAGACGAAAGTCGGCACCTTGAAGGCATCTTTGACCCGAAAAAGAATGTCCAGGTAGGGCATGCCCGGTTTGACCATGACCATGTCCGCGCCTTCGGACAAGTCCGCACCGACCTCGTGCAGCGCTTCGTCGCTGTTGGCCGGATCCATCTGGTAAGAGGCCTTGTTGGCCTTGCCGAGATTCGACGCCGACCCCACCGCATCGCGGAACGGGCCGTAGTAGGCGCTGGCGTATTTGGCCGAGTAGGCCATGATGCGCACGTTGACGTGACCGGCTGTTTCCAGCGCTTCACGAATGGCCTGGATGCGGCCGTCCATCATGTCCGATGGCGCGACGACCTGAGCGCCGGCCTCAGCGTGGGACAGCGCCTGACGTACCAGCGCATCGACGGTGATGTCGTTCTGCACGTAGCCGTCTTCGTCGAGAATGCCGTCCTGACCATGGGTGGTGAACGGGTCCAGCGCCACGTCGGTGATCACCCCCAGTTCAGGGAAGCGCTCGCGCAGAGCGCGAGTGGCACGCTGGGCGATACCTTCGCGATTCCACGCTTCGGCGGCATCCAGGGATTTCAGTTCGGGCGGAGTGACCGGGAACAGCGCCAGCGCTGGAATCCCCAGCTCGACCCACTTCGCCGCTTCTTCCAGCAGCAGATCAATCGTCAGCCGCTCGACGCCCGGCATCGAGGCTACGGCTTCGCGGCGATTCTCACCGTCGAGCACAAATACCGGCAGGATCAGGTCATCGACCGTCAGCACGTTTTCACGCACCAGCCGCCGGGAAAAATCATCACGACGATTGCGACGCAGGCGGGTGGCGGGAAACAGACGATTGGCGGGGGTAAAGCTCACGGCAGACTCCTGAGCCCGGGCAAACGGGCGAGCGTGACAGTTATAGACGGCCATTATGACCAACAGATGACAGTTGTGTGAGACCTGTGACGGGTAGCCGCTTTCCATTCTCGGTGTAGGAATTGTTCACGTCGAGACACATTTGGACACTTTCATGAATGTGCCCGAAGGGTTAGGCTGCGCGTTCATTTCGCCAGCACCCAGACAATGCTCCAACAATTTCTGCACGACTTTGGCTACTTTGCCTTGTTTCTCGGCACGTTCTTCGAAGGCGAAACCATCCTGGTGCTCGCAGGCTTCCTCGCGTTCCGTGGATACATGGACATCAACCTGGTGGTGGTCGTGGCGTTCTTTGGCAGTTACGCCGGCGATCAGCTGTGGTACTTCCTGGGGCGCAAGCACGGGCGCAAGTTGCTCGCGCGCAAACCGCGCTGGCAGATGATGGGCGACCGCGCGCTGGAGCACATCCGCAAGCATCCGGACATCTGGGTCCTGAGCTTCCGTTTCGTCTACGGCCTGCGCACGGTGATGCCGGTGGCGATCGGTCTGTCCGGCTATCCGCCGGGACGCTACTTGCTGCTCAATGGTATCGGCGCGGCGATCTGGGCCAGTGCACTGGCTGCTGCGGCTTACCACTTCGGCGCAGTACTGGAAGGCATGCTCGGCAGCATCAAGAAGTATGAGCTGTGGGTGCTCGGTGCGTTGCTGATCCTCGGCCTGGGTCTGTGGCTGCGGCGCCGCTTCAAGAATGCGCAGTTGGCGAAGAAGATCTATGAGGATGAGCAGATCGCCAAAGCCGCCGCGGCCGAGCAGTTGCGTCAGGCCGAAGCGACCCATCCCGCGGAGCCTAAAACGCCAGCCGAATAAGCCTCGCGCTGGCGGCTGACGCGCGCAGCCAAGGCAAATAATGAACACCCCGCCGCCGTTGCGATCCATTGAGAGAGCGCTCTGCCCCCGCGTGCGTCGCCCATGCCCCTATGGCAACGCGTGACGATTTAAGGGACATTGAGCGCCATGAATCTGGAGAGAAGCCCATGAGCAAAAAAGTTGCAGTGATCCTGTCCGGCAGTGGCGTGTACGACGGCGCCGAAATCCAGGAAAGTGTCATCACCCTGTTGCGCCTCGACCAGCGCGGCGCGCAGGTACAGTGCTTCGCGCCGAACATTGCGCAACTGCATGTGATCAATCACCTGACCGGCGAAGAAATGCCGGAATCGCGCAACGTGCTGGTGGAGTCGGCGCGGATTGCCCGCGGCAACGTCAAGGATATCCGCGACGCCGATGTCGAGGACTTCGATGCGCTGATTGTCCCCGGCGGTTTCGGTGCGGCGAAAAACCTGTCTAACTTCGCCATCGAAGGTGCCGGTTGCACCGTGCAACCTGAGGTGCTCGCCCTGGCCGAGGCGTTTGCCGAAGCGGGCAAACCGGTCGGGCTGATCTGCATCTCCCCGGCGCTGGCAGCAAAAATCTACGGCCCCGGGGTGACCTGCACCATCGGCAACGACGCCGACACCGCTGCGGCAATGAACAAAATGGGCGCCACCCACGAAGAGTGCGCCGTCACCGACATCGTCGAAGACAAGGCGCGCAAACTGGTGACCACCCCGGCGTACATGCTGGCGCAGACCATCAGCGAAGCGGCTTCGGGCATCAACAAACTGGTCGACCGTGTGCTCGAACTGACCCACGAAAACGACGCCTGACACGGTCTACTGTAGGAGTGAGCCTGCTCGCGATGGCGGTGTGCAGGCAACATATCTGTTGGATGATCGACCGCTATCGCGAGCAGGCTCACTCCTACAAGGGCTGTGTATTGGGCTCAGGGTTTGCGGGTGAGCCGAGTCAGAATCCGGTCCAAAGCATTGGCAAACGCCTGCTTCTCGCGCTCGCCAAATGGCGCCGGGCCGCCGCTCATCTGGCCCTGTTCGCGCAAATCGGTAAACAGATTCCGCACCGCCAGACGCTCGCCCATGTTCTGCGCATCGAACTCCTTGCCGCGCGGATCCAGCGCCGCCACGCCCTTCTTCACCAGCCGATCGGCCAATGGAATATCGCTGCAGATCACCAGCTCACCCGGCACCGCGTGCTCGACCAGATAATCATCGGCCGCGTCCGGCCCGCTCGGCACTACGATCAGTTTGACGATGGCCAAGCCCGGTTTGATCTGCGGCTGCCCGGCCACCAGGTCCACTTCGAACTGGCGCTTGAGGGCGAACTTCACCACCAGATCCTTCGCCGCCCGCGGACAGGCGTCGGCATCGATCCATACACGCATGTTCTTGCCTCCAAAAAATTCGCGAGCAGGCTCGCTCCCACAGGATACAGACCGAACCTGTGGGAGCGAGCCTGCTCGCGAATATGAGCGCAGCGAATGCTTTCAGGCAGCCGAAACCCGGCGCCTCTCCGCCACCCAACTTCGCCCATACAGCACAGCAATCGCCACAATCGCCACTACCTGCGCAATCAGCGAATAGGCATCGGCGTGGATCCCCAGCCAGTCGAATTCAAAGAACGCCACCGGCCGCGTGCCGAAGATCCCGGCTTCCTGCAAGGCCTTCACGCCGTGCCCGGCGAAGACCACCGACAACGCGCACAGCAGCGCGGCGTTGATGCTGAAGAACAAGGTCAGCGGCAGTTTCGCCGAGCCACGCAGAATCACCCAGGCCAGACCGACCAACAAAACCAGAGCGGTCGCGCCGCCGGCCAGCACGGCGTTGTGCCCGGCAGGCCCGGCCTGCAACCACAGGGTTTCGTAGAACAGGATCACCTCGAACAGCTCGCGGTACACCGAGAAAAACGCGAGGATCGCGAAGCCGAAACGTCCCCCGCCGCCGACCAGGCTGCTCTTGATGTAATCCTGCCAGGCCGCGGCATGACGCCGGTCATGCATCCACACCCCAAGCCACAGCACCATGACGCTGGCAAACAGCGCAGTGGCGCCTTCCAGCAACTCACGCTGCGAACCGCTGACATCGATCACATAAGCGGCCAGTGCCCAGGTGCCCAGGCCCGCCAGCAATGCCAGCCCCCAACCCACGTTGACGCTGCGCACCGCTGACTGCTGGCCGGTATTGCGCAGGAAAGCGAGGATCGCCGCCAGCACCAGAATCGCTTCCAGGCCTTCACGCAGCAGGATCAGCAGGCCGGAGATGTAGCTCAGCGACCAGCTCAAGCCATCGCTGCCCAACAGGCCGGCGGACTCCTTGAGCTTGGCCTTGGCCGCGTCCAGACGCTGCTCGGCCTGCTCGACGGGCAGGCCGTCCTGCAGCGACTGCCGATACGCCATCAAGGATTTTTCGGTGTCCTTGCGCACGTTGGCATCGACGTTATCCAGCGAGCTTTCCACCAGTTCGAAGCCTTCCAGATACGCCGCTACCGACAGGTCATAGGCCTGATCGTGCTCACCGGCGCGATAGGCCGCGAGGCTCTTGTCCAGCGTGGCGGCGGTGTAATCGAGCAACTGCGCCGGGCCGCGTTTGACCTGCGGTGGTTGTGCGCGCTGGGCACGGAATGTCGCCGCGATCTCTGCGCCCTCGGCTGCCTGCACCTCGGCCGGGGTCTGGCGGGCCAGATCGGCGATGTTGTAGACCTTGGCGGACTTGGCCGCTGCCGCATCGGCACTGAAGCCGGCGATATAAGTAGCCAGATCCCAACGCTGGCGATCATCGAGCTGATCGGCGAACGCCGGCATGTCGGTGCCTTCGACGCCTTGGCCAAGGGTGCTGTAGATCGCGTACAGGCTCAGGTGATCCATGCGCGCGGCGTCGCGCAGGTTGGCTGGCGCGGGGGTCAGGCCGACGCCGGCCGGGCCGTCGCCAGCACCAGTGTCGCCGTGGCACACCGAGCAATTTTGCGCATACAAAGGCGCACCGCGTGTCGGGTCCGGGGTAATGATCGGCGCTTGGCTGACTTCATACGCCACAGCCAGCTTCGCTCCCAGTTGCCGGGCCTGACGCGCGACATCAGCGCCGTCCTGCTTCGCACTGATCGCGGCGTACAAAGACTTCACGCCCTGCTCGAGCGCGACTTTTTCGGGTTTGGCTGGCAATGCGGTGATCAAGCCTTGCAGAACCTGGGTGAACTCCAGCTGTTCACGGTATTCGCCATCGTCGATGACCTTGCCTGCCGCGACCGTCGGCGGGTAGTCGGCACTGATGTAATCGAGCAGGTGCAACGCTTGCGGCGCGCCTTCCACGGTATCGGCCAGCAGCGGCAGGCTGCTCAGGGACAACAACGGGAACAGCAGCCAGGCCAGCAATCGGGACGAGGCAGTCATGAACGAATCTCAAATGGAAATGCGAAGTTACATATTGTTCACTTCGCAGACGTTTCTCTCAAGCTTTGTCGGTGCTTACAGGGAATGATTCATATCGTTGAAGCGATGTGCCACCATCGGCTCCAATAACGTAAATGCTCCCGCTTTGTTCAAGGAAGACCCCACTCAATGCGCCCTTGCCTTCTGCTTCCCCTGCTGCTGACCGCTATTACGCAACTGGCGGGTTGCGCGGCTTATCGCAATTACGATCTGGAGCTGGAACAGACCACCGAGCAATTGAAGCAAGGCAATGTCGCCGGCTCACTGGCTTTGCTTGAAACACATAACCCGGACGAGCAAAAAGATCTGCTCTATTACTTCGAGAAAGGCGCGGTGTTGAGTGCGGGCGGCGAACTGCCCCAGAGTCAGGCGGCATGGCGCAGTGCCGAGCAAATGGTGGTCGAGCGCCAGGACACCATTGAAACCACCGGCGACAAACTCTTGGCTGCCATGGGTGATCACTGGGGCAGCATCATCAATGACAAGTTGCGCCGCTACGAGGGGTATGACTATGAAAAAGTCATGCTGACCACGCAGATGGCCCTCAACCAGCTGGCCGTGAATGATTTCGACGGCGCCCGCGCCGACATCAAGAAGACCCATGAACGCGAAGCGCTGATCGCCCGGCAGCGCGAGCTTGAATATGAGCGCGTCGAAGAGGTAGCGAAAAAGCAGGGCGTGCGCGTGCACTACAAGGACCTGCAGGGCTATCCGGTAGTCATGCTGGACGCGCAGGCGGTGATCGCCTTGAAGAACGGTTACCAGAGCGCGTTCAGTCACTACCTCGCGGGCTTTACCTATGAAGCGCTCGGGGAAAAGAATCTCGCCGCGCCGGGCTATCGCCAGGCCATCGAATTACGCCCGGACCTGCCGTTCTTCCAGCAGGCATTGCGTGACCTCGACAGTCCCGGCCTCAAGGGTGACGAAAGTGACGTGCTGATCATCGTGCAAAGCGGCCTCGCTCCTGCACGCAGTTCGCTGCGTGTGCCGTACCCGGTGAAGCTGGCAGACGGTCAGGTCATTGTCGCCAACATCTCGTTCCCGGTGATGGTGCCCGACACTTCAACGCCGTCGTTCAATCAGATCGGCATCGATGGACGGCAGAAGAAACTGATACCGGTCAACAGCATCACCGACATGTCCTTGCGTACGCTGCGCGATGACATGCCCGGCATCATCCAGCGCACCACCTACCGAGCCTTTCTGGCAGCCGATGTGCAAGCCACCGACAACCGACGCGACCCGAGCAAAGCATCGTACGTGACCCATTGGGATGGTTTCGAACAGGCCGATACGCGTACCTGGCGCACACTGCCCAACCTGACTCAGGTGCTGCGCCTGCGCCTGAAGAAAGGCGAACACGCGATCACCCTGCCCCACGTCAACAACGCCGCGCCGCTGAAGATCCGGATTGATCAGAACCGCCAGGTCATCACCCTGCGCGCCCTCGGCGATCGGGTTTTCGCCAATGGCAGCGCGTTCGGACCCGGTAAAACAGCGGCCGAACGCGTCGTGAGCAAGTTGCCTAAGTGATGGCACGACCGTTCGTTAAGCCATCAAAAAGACATTACATAGCCACCACCCAACGCTTATAATGCCGCGCCCTCGCCCAGCGAGCCGGCACCAAAGCTCCTCTCCCGTGAGGAATTGGCAGGAGGCCAGTGCCGCCGTCGATAGGTCACACCAGCCCGACCAGCACCCGCGGCTGCAAGTTTTCGTCACTCAGGGAAGAAGTACCCATGGCATTCCGCGCTCCCATGCTGCTCGCGCTCAGCGCCGTCACGCTGTTGTCCGGCTGTGCAGCGTTTCGCAACTACGATTCCGAACTGGCCCAGACCAACCAGCAACTGGCTTCCGGCAACGTCGACGCTGCTCTGACCCTGCTGGAAAAAAACAACACCGGCACCGATAAAGACCTGCTCTATTACTTCGAGAAAGGCGAACTGCTGCGCGCCAAGGGCGACCTGTCGGGCAGCCAGAACGCCTGGGGCAGCGCCGATCAGGTGGTCGGTCAGTGGGAAGACGCGGTCAAGCTCGACTCGGCCAAGTACCTGGCACAGTTCGGCAGCTTCATCGTCAACGACAAGGTGCGCCGCTACGAAGGCTATGACTATGAAAAAGTCATGCTGACCACGCAGATGGCCCTGAACCTGTTGGCGGTCAACGATTTCGATGGCGCCCGCACTGCGATCAAAAAGACCCACGAACGCGAAGCGGTGATCGCCGACCTGCGCGACAAGGAATACCTCAAGAGCGAAGAACAGGCCGAGAAGGAAGGCATCAAGACCCAGTACAAGGATCTGCAGGGTTATCCGGTGGCCAGCCTCGACGCACCGGAAGTGGTCGGCCTGAAAAACAGCTACCAGAGTGCGTTCAGCCATTATCTCGCCGGCTTCGTCTACGAAGCTCTGGGCGAGAAGGATCTGGCTGCGCCGGGTTATCGCAAAGCCGCCGAACTGCGCCCAAACACACCGCTGCTCGAGCAGGCGCTGGTCAATCTCGACAAGCCTTCGAAGTCTGACGACAGCGACATTCTGATCGTGGTCCAGAGCGGTCTTGCCCCGGCGCGCGACTCGATTCGCGTACCGCTGCCGCTGCCGATTTCCAACAACGTGGTGATCACCCCGTTGTCGTTCCCGATCATCAAACCGGACACCTCCACCGCGCCGTTTGCGCAGATCGGCGTCGACGGCAAGCAGGTCGACCTGACCGCGCTGAACAGCACCACCGCCATGTCCCGCCGCGCCCTGCGCGATGACATGCCGGGGATCATCGTCCGCACCACCGTACGCGCGATCACCAAAGGCGTGGCGCAGAAGCAGATCAACGAAACCAACCCGCTGGCCGGCCTCGCCGTAGGCATTTCTTCAGCAGTGCTCGAAGGTGCCGATACCCGTACATGGCGCACCCTGCCGGACAACACCCAAGTGGTGCGTCTGCGCCTGAAAAAGGGGGAGCATCAGGTTACCCTGCCGAGCGCCGTCGGCGGCTCGGTGGTCAGGGTCACCGTCGATCAGCGCTATCAAGTGGTCAGCCTGCGTGCCGTGGGCAACCAGGTATTCGCTGGCGGCATCGCTGCCCACGTAATGCCGAGCGCTGGCGCGACCAACGTCGCCAGCCTCAAACAACCTTAAGAACGGAGTCTTTGCAATGCGCTTGAAGATCATCGCCGTCGCCGCCCTCGCCTTGCTGGCAGGCTGCGCCACCCCGCCACCGCCAGAGCCGGGCAGCGCCGCGAGCAAAGTCGTGGCCATGGGCCCGCAGAAACACATCGTCGTCGGCGCCATGCGCGTCGCTCGCGAAAACGGCTTCATGACCGTCAACGTGCAGCTGAGCAACACCCTCAACAGCAACAAGATCTTCTACTACCGCTTCGCCTGGCTTGGCGCCGAAGGTTTCCCGGTTGCCGAAGAAGAAGTCTGGAAAAGCCAGATGATGTACGGCGCCCAGACCAGCTTCATTCAGGCCATCGCCCCGACCCCGAAAGCCGTGGATTTCCGTTTGGAAATCAAGACGCCTTAAGCCCGCCACCCTATTTCTGATTGAGAGAGCTTTCTCATGTTTGCACGCTTTTCCTGCATCGCCGTCATCGCCCTGCTCGCCTCCGGTTGCGCCAACACCTCGCCGACTCTGGGCAGCAAGAACATCAGCTACGGCGACACCAAAGCGGTTGAAACCGTGACCAACGAATTCGGTTCGACCGACCTGCAAATGATCGCCGAGTCGATGACCCGCTCGCTGGCCCAGTCCGGCATCCTGCAGGGCCGTCCGGTGGTTCAGGTCTACGACGTGAAGAACAAGACCAGCGAGTACATCGACACTCGCGAAATCACCACCAGCATCAAAACGCAGTTGATGAAGACCGGTGTCGCGCGCTTCGCCAGCGACAACAATGCGATGCAGAGCCAGGTTGATCAGCTCAAGCTGCAGAACCAGAGCGGTCTGTACAAGAAAAGCACCGTGGCCAAGACCGGCAACATGATCGCTGCCAAGTACCGCATCGAAGGTTCGATCAGCTCGATCGTCAAGCGCAGCAGCGATTACAAGGACGTCTTCTACAAATTCAGCCTGCAGTTGATCGACGTTGAAAGCGGTCTGGCCGAGTGGATGGACGAAAAAGAGATCCGCAAAACCACGGAGCGTTAATCGATGCGCACATGGATTGGCATGATGGCCCTGGCTTGCGCGTTCAGCGTGCAGGCGGCCCCGAAAGTGGCGGTGACGGATCTGGCGTATCAGGAGCGCGTGGAGCAATACATCCACATCGTTTCGGCGCAGAGCAATCACCGCGAGAGTTACTACAGCGCCAGCGGATCTTCGAGCTACAACGAGATCGAAGCGACCACCAGCTACATCGAACAGGGCGAGTTGCGCAAATTCACCGGCGACATCAAGGGTGAAATCCTCCGTACCGGCATGTTCCAGCTGGTGCAGGGCACGCCGTACACCGCGTCCTCCAAGGGCGATGTGTATGACGTGATCAAGCGCATCAAGGCCGGCAACTTCAAAGGCGCCGACTACGTGCTGTTCGGCACCGTGTCCGACATCGATTTCACCCAGGACATCAACGAGCTGGCGCACACCGACAGCTATTCGGCAGTGCTGGGCCTGACGCTGGTGGCGGATTTCAGCCTGATCAACACCAAAACCTACGAGATCACCTCGGCCTTCACGGCGATGGGTGAAGCGCAGGACACCAAACTGGTGAACCATCGCGACATCAAGATCTCGCTGAACCGCCCTCGAGTGGTGCGTGAGGTGTCCAAAGCTTTGGGCGAAGACGTGGCCGGGCAATTGAGCATGCAACTCGGTGGCGGTGACGCTTATGAGCAGCCGCGTGAAGCGCCGCAGCGCAATAATCTGCCGCGTGATACGGCGCCGGTGATCCTGCGCTGACTGACCGAGAGAAACAAAAAAGGCGACCCGCAAAGGTCGCCTTTTTTCTGCCCGGGCGGTTTACGCCGCCGCTTTGCGCAACGTCGCCATGAACGCCGCCGCGCCAATGAACAATCCGGCAAAGGTGCGGTTCATGCGCTTCTGCTGCTTGGGCGTGCGCAACAGGCGCAGCACCTTCGACGCCAGCCCGGTGTAGCCGGCCATGACGATCAGATCGACGAACACCATGGTCACGCCGATCACCACATATTGAATCAGCAGCGGCGCGTGAGGGTTGATGAACTGCGGCAACACCGCGAGCATGAATATCAAAGCCTTGGGGTTGCTGATGTTCACCAGAAAGCCACGGAATACCAAGGCCAGCGGCTTGCCGATCGGCCGCACCGCGGCGTCATCGCTCATGTCCATGGGCAGCGCCCGCCACTGCTTGATCGCCAGATAAACCAGATAGGCAACGCCGAACCATTTGATCGCGTGGAACGCCGTGGCCGAAGCGGTGAGCACAGCGCCAACACCCGCGCCGACAATCGCGATCTGCATCGCCAGACCGATCTGCAGGCCCAGCGCGTTCCAATAGCCGCGCCAGAACCCGTATTGCAGGCCGCTGGACATCGACGCAATGGCGCCCGCGCCCGGGGACAGACTGATCACCCAGCAGGCGGCAAAGAATGCCAGCCATGTTTGAAGCTCCATCGCATACCTCGCCTGATGCTTGTGACAAATGCCTAAGCTAATGCGGCTTCGTGGGGATGACTACCGATTTCTTGCTGAATGTTGCAGGTGTTGCTGATGGCCCCTTCGCGAGCAGGCTCGCTCCCACAGGAGAACGCATTTCAAACGTGGGAGCGAGCCTGCTCGCGAAGGCGTCCGAACCGACGACGTGAAAGCTACTTCTCGAACCCGCTCGACGGAAACACATCGGTCCCGCGCCAACGCCGCACCGAACGCTGGAAGAACAGGCTGTTGGGCACCTGCACCATGGCGCTGCCGGTGCCCAACTCTTCGGCTTCGACCAGCGTGGTGTAGAGCAGATTGATCGCGATCACCCGACCTTTGACGCCAGGCTTGTCGGTGGTGTCCACCAGCTCGACTACGTCGCCGAGGCGGAACGGCCCGACGGTGAAGATGAGAATCGCGCACAGCAGGTTCGACAGCACGCTCCACATGGCGAAGAACGCCACCGCCGCCACCGCGACAAAACCCGATAGCGCCGTCCACAACACCGTGGCGGAGACGCCAAGGCGCTCGAGCACGAAGAGCAGCGCGCTGCCCATGATCAGCCAGCGCAACACGCCGCGCAGTGGCATCAGCAATTGCGGCGGGAACGGATAGCGCTCACCCAGGCGAGTCAGGCCTTTGGCAACGAAACGCTGGGTCAGGTAACCGGCCAGCAGAATCAGCAGAATCTGCGCGGTGAACCAGATCGGCTCGACCCATACCGCCGAGAACGGCAGCTTGAAGGCTTCCATCAGGACAACGCCTCCAGCTCCGCCTGCATGCTTTCCAAGGTTTCCAGCGCTTCCATCCAGGCCTCTTCCAGCTCGGCTTCACGCACCTTCAGTTTCGCCTGCTCGGCCAGCAGATCGCGCAATTCGTTCTTGCGCGCCGGCTCGTAGATATCGCTGTCACCGAGGCTGGCATCGACCTTGGCGAGTTTCTCGTGAAGCTTGCCCAGTTCAGCTTCAAGCTTGTCGGCCTCGCGCTTGTGCGGTGCCAGTTGCTGACGCAACGCTGCCGCTGCCTGACGCTGAGCTTTCTTGTCAGTCTTGTCCGGATTGACCGGCGTGTTGCTGACCGGCGCATTGCGCTGGCGGTATTCCACCAGCCAGCGCGCGTAGTCTTCGAGGTCGCCATCGAACTCTTCGACCTTGCCGTCGGCGACCAGATAGAAATTATCGGTGGTGCTCTTGAGCAAGTGCCGGTCGTGAGACACCACCAGCACCGCACCGCTGAATTCCTGCAGAGCCATGGTCAGCGCCAGGCGCATTTCCAGGTCGAGGTGGTTGGTCGGTTCGTCGAGCAGCAGCAGGTTCGGCCGTTCCCAGGCGATCAAGGCGAGGGCCAGACGGGCCTTCTCGCCACCGGAGAAATTCAGCACCGGCTCATCGATGCGCGCCCCCCGGAAGTCGAAGCCGCCGAGGAAGTCACGCAAAGTCTGCTCGCGCTCACCCGGCGCCAAACGCTGCAAGTGCAGCAACGGGCTGGCCTTGGAATCCAGCGAGTCGAGCTGATGCTGGGCGAAGTAGCCGACCACGGTGTTCTCGCCACGGGTCAGGCGTCCGGCCAGCGGTTCGAGCTCGCCGGCGAGGTTCTTGATCAGCGTCGATTTGCCCGCGCCGTTCGGCCCGAGCAGACCGATCCGCGCACCTGGGGTGAGTTGCAGCTTGACCTTCTCGAGGATGGTCTTGTCGCCATAACCCAGGCGTGCATCGGACAGATCGATGAGCGGGCTGGAGATCTTCGTCGACTCGCGGAAGACGAAGTCGAACGGCGAATCGACGTGGGCCGCCGACAATTCTTCCATGCGCTCCAGCGCCTTGATCCGGCTCTGCGCCTGACGGGCCTTGGTCGCTTGCGCCTTGAAGCGAGCGATGTAGCTTTCCATGTGCGCACGCTGCGCCTGCTGCTTCTCGTAGGCCTGTTGCTGCTGGGCCAGACGCTCGGCACGGGCGCGTTCGAACGCGGTGTAGCCGCCACGGTAGAGGGTCAGTTTGCGCTGATCGACATGCGCGACGTGATCGACCACCTCATCGAGGAAATCGCGGTCGTGGGAAATCAGCAGCAAGGTGCCCGGATAACTCTTCAGCCACTCTTCCAGCCAGATGATCGCATCGAGGTCCAAGTGGTTGGTCGGTTCGTCGAGCAGCAGCAGATCCGATGGGCACATCAGCGCCTGCGCCAGATTCAGACGCATCCGCCAGCCACCGGAGAAATCGCCTACCTGGCGGTCCATCTGCTCGTTGGTGAAGCCAAGACCAGCGAGCAGCTTGCGCGCCCGCGCATCGGCGGTGTAACCGTCGGCACTGTCGAGTTCGGCATGCAGGCGCGCCAGCGCGGTGCCGTCGTGCGCCTCCTCGGCGGCGGCAAGCTCGCGCTGCACCTCGCGCAGACGCAGGTCGCCATCGAGCACATAATCGACCGCAAGGCGCTCGAGGGTGTCGACCTCCTGACGCATGTGCGCGATGCGCCAGTCGGCCGGCAGCAGGCAGTCGCCCGAATCCGGGTGCAACTCGCCGCGCAGCAAGGCGAACAGGCTGGATTTGCCGGCACCGTTGGCGCCGATGAGGCCGGCTTTGTGGCCGGCGTGCAGGGTCAGCTCGGCGTCTTCTAGCAGACGTTGCGGGCCACGCTGTAAAGTCAGGTTCTGAAGTCGGATCATAATGGCGGCGGAGTCTACCAGCTTCGCTCACAACTGGCGCGAGTAGCACGATGTCCTCTGACCTGTGGAGCTTTGCCCTTGATGTCTACGCCCGCCCCGGCGTGGAAGATGCCTGCCTGCGACTGCAAACGGCGGGCGCCAATGTTTGCCTGCTGCTGTGCGGTTTGTGGCTGGAGCAGCGTGCAGTGGCCTGCGATGAACCGCGCGTGGATTTGCTCAAGGCCCTGACTGCGCCTTGGGATATCGAAGTGGTGCAGCCGCTGCGAACCCTGCGCATGCAATGGAAAGCGCGGGCCGTCGATGATGCGGTGGTAAAAGGCATGCGCGAGCAAATCAAATCACTCGAGCTGGAAGCTGAACGAACCTTGCTGTCGCGGCTTGAAGGTGTGGCGCAGGAATGGGCGCGCAACGAGGGAGGTTCGGTGACCTGGCTTGAAGGTTTGGCCGGCACTGCCGCCAGCCTGGACCGCGACGCGCTGCAAGTGCTGCGCGTCGCGGCAACCGGCACTTAGGAAGCGCTGGTCGGGGTGCTGCTGACGTTCGACGAAGCGGCTGGTGCTGGCGCAGTCGAAGGGGTCGAGTGGGCGGCGGACGACGGTGCCGACGCAGCTGAAGCAGCCGGGGTGGCGGCAGTGGCAGGCTTGGCCGCTGGAGCGGTGGCCGGTTTGGTCGCGGCTGGCTTGGCAGCTGCAGGCTTTTTCACCGCTGGTTTTGCGGCTGGCTTGGCGGCCGGTTTTGCAGCAGCGGTCGCAGGCTTGGCAGCAGCGGGTTTCGCAGCAGGCTTGGCGGCCGGTTTCGCAGCGGTTTTTGCCGCAGGTTTTGCTGCGGATGTTGCGGCAGGTTTGGCAGCCGGTTTTACCGCCACTTTCGCAGCAGGTTTGGCGGTAGCCGGTTTGACTGCAGTCTTGGCGGCAGGCTTCGCAGCGGCGGTTTTGGCAGCAGGCTTGGCTGCCGGTTTCGCCGTAGGTTTGGCGGCTGCGGTTTTCGTCGGTGCAGCTTTGCTCGCGGCCGATTTCGCAGCGGCTTTGGCAGGGGTGGCTTTCACTGCTGGCTTGGCTGCAGCAGGTTTGGCTGCGGTGGTTTTAGCCGCCGGTTTTGCCGCGCTCGCCGCCGGCTTCTTCGCTGCAGTTTTCGCCGCTGGTTTGGCAGCCGCTTTCACTGGCGCCTTGGCCGCTGGTTTGGCGGCGGTTTTCGCAACAGCAGGTTTCGCCGCAGCGGTCTTCGCCGGGGCTTTGCTTACAGCAGGTTTGGCAGTGACTTTCTTCGCCGGCACTGCTGCCGGTTTGGCCGAGCGCGACGACAATACTTTGCCCACTGCTTCTTGAACACGGCCAACACCCTGGGCCAGTTTCAGGCTTTCCTGAGCATCACGCTTGAGTTGCAGAATGTAGCTGCGGGTCTCGGACTGACGATCTTTCAGTGCGTCGAGCAGCTCTTCAAGTTCTTTCACCGAAGCCTTGGCTTTGTTCTGCGCCTTGGCTTTGCCAGCGGTGGCGGCGTCTTGCAGTTTGGTGCGCGATTTGTGCAGTTTTTCCTGCGCCTTGCCACGCTGTTTTTCCAGCTTGGCGAGCAGTTTTTCAGCATCAGCCAAGGCTTGCGAGCAAGCGTTTTCCAAATGCTCGAGCAGACTGCCCGACAACTGTTGGAGTAGGTGCAACGGAGTATTTACAGGCTTCTTGGTGGCCGACATGGTTTACCTCCTGGCTGACGTGAGTGCGGCTCATACTAGACCTCTGCTGATACCGCCGCTAGGGCATGTTGACAGTATCTCTGCCGTTGCGTTGCACCGACGCCGAAATGTTCTGCACCGATGAAAAAGCAGTTCACCGATGCAGGCGTTCGCACTGGCATAATCCCCCGCATCTCAGGTCGGAGAGTGCCCATGTCGCGCTACATTATTTTGTCCCTCTGCGTGTTTTTTTCGGCGGCGTATGCTGATGAAAAAACTACCGCGAACGATGCTCATGACCTGGCTTACAGCCTCGGTGCCAGCCTCGGAGAACGGCTGCGCCAGGAGGTGCCGCAGTTGCAGGTCCAGGCGCTGATCGAAGGTCTGCAACAGGCTTATCAGGGCAAGCCACTGGCATTGAGTGAAGCGCGCATCGAACAGATTCTCGCCGATCACGAATCGCGCAATGCCGAGCAGGCCTCACGCCAATCGAGCGACGCCGCGATGGAAAACGAGCAACGTTTTCTCAGCGCAGAAAAAGCCAAGCCGGGGGTGAAGGAACTGGCCGATGGCATCCTCCTGACCGAGCTCGTTGCGGGCAGTGGCGCCAAGGCCGGCCCCGACGGAAAAGTGCAGGTGCTGTATGTCGGCAAGCTGCCGGATGGCACCGTGTTCGATCAGAACACCCAGCCGCAGTGGTTCAACCTCGACAGCGTGATCGCCGGTTGGCGCACCGCCTTGCAGAACATGCCGGTGGGTGCGAAGTGGCGGCTGGTGATTCCATCGGATCAGGCCTATGGCGCCGACGGTGCCGGCGACCTGATCGCGCCCTTCACGCCGCTGGTATTTGAAGTGGAACTGCGTGGTGCGACGAGCTGATCGGGCATAAAAAAACGGTGCGCTTTCGGGCGCACCGTTTTTCATGAAGGTCGTGGATCAGGCCTGAACCGGATCTTCTGCCTTGTGTGCCGTGTGCAGCACTTCGATCAGGCAGTCTTCAAGTTCGAAGCGCTCGTGCAGCAACCCCCCGAGCTCCTTGAATTTCTCTGCAACGCATTTGCCTTCATCGCACAGGTCGTTGAACGCGAGCAGCTTCTCGGTAATGACGTCGATGCGCGGGTAGATCGTTTCGGCGAGTTCCAGACCGCGCTTGTCGTTGAACGCCTTGGCTTCGCCAGTCAGCTGTTCATAGATTTCGAAGTGCCCCGCCGATACGTAATCGACCAGCACACCGCAAAATTCCAGCAAAGGCTTGCGGCTTTCGGACAGCGAATCAGGCTGCGCACCGAGTTTGTCGTAGGCGCCGATCAGCTCTTCACGCTCCTGCAACCAGCGGTCGATCAGCAGATGAACCCCACCCCAACGTTCCTGAGCATTCTGACAACTTTCGAGCATGGCGATCTCTCTTCCCTTGTGGGTCATGCTGCTCTACACCCGCGCCCCTGTTCTGATTTGACTGGGTGGACGATCGGGCAGAGCGTCATCGAGCAACATAAATCCAATGACACGTGCCGGCCAGATTATGCCCGCACGCCTATGGCTTCAAGGTACGCAGGAGATAAAGTTCATACAAGTGTTTAATCCCTGACCAGCGAGTGATGCGACGCTTCGTCGCTGACCGGTCGCTGCAGGGCGCTCCAGATCAGACGCAGCAACTGATAAACCGCAAGAATCGAGACACCGACAAAAAACAGCAGACTCCATTCCGGGATGCTCAGATCGAACAGCGTCCATGAGATTTCCGCGCAATCGGCGCCACCGTTGAACATCCGTTGCAAAGCACATATCCACGGCAAGCCGCTGAAAAGCGATTCCACGGTGGGCGAGCATTTGACCAGTTGCAGCATGGAGTCACTCTGGATCAACACCTGCCGCCAGGCAGCGGTGGTTCCGCCCAGACTCGCGCCCAGCGCAAACAGCCAGTACCACCACATGCCCACACGCCGCGGACCGTGAACCGCCGCCACGCCGCTGACAATGCACAGCAGAGTGAGGAACAGCCGCTGCACCAGGCACAAGGTGCAAGGCGTCAGGCCGACCACGTATTCGAGATAATAGGAAGCTCCCAGAGCAAAGGCCCCCGCAATGAAAGCCATGAAGAACAAGGAGCGTGAGCAGGCCAACGACATGGCTTTTCCGTAACAGTAGAGACAGACGGTTACGGTAGAGGAAAGCGTGTCAGCCTTTCAAGGCGAGGGCCTGCCGACAGTTCACCAGAGGTGTAGGGAAAACCCGACAGGGCCGGAGGGAAACGGTGAACCACCCTGTAGGACTTTGCCTCAGGCACCTGAAGAAGTGGAATTTTCACTCATTGAAAGTTCGCGAGGGAGCCAGCTCCCCCGCCTTTCAGACCTTCGCTGCAACCGGCAAAGGCGCCGCCAGCAGCCGCTCATCGAGCAGCCCCAGACCTTCCTGGAACAACTGATTGCTGCGTTCGGTATCGCCGAGCTGTGCAAGCAGACGCGCCAACTCCGCACAGGTTTCTGGATTGCGCTGCACACGCAGACTGCTTTCCAGATAATCACGGGCCTTGCCCCACAGACTGGTTTGCAGACACAGACGCCCGAGGGTCAACAGCAGGCTTGGGTCGGCCGGATGCTCCTTGAGCCAGCCTTCGGCAGTCTGCAACTGACGCGCAGGATCACTGCCACGAACCAGGCCATACAGACGCGCCAGATGGCTGTCGTATTTGCGCTTGAGCGCGGTGCGCAGCACTTCTTCGGCCTCGACCTGAGCACCAAGCTGGCGCAGTTGCTCAGCATAGGCGAGCACCAGCGGCGCTTCCTGACGCTGCGCCGAAGTCAGCTGCTCCCACGCACGCTTGAGCGATTGCAGACCGACCGTGCCGTCTTCTTCGCGATGCGCGGCCAAGGACAGGTTTTCACCCCAGGCGCGGCGCTCGAGTTCAGCCAGTTCTGCTGGCGGCAGCACTTTGTCTTTGCGCAACTCTGGCAGCAGACGAATCACCGCCGACCATTCGCCACGCTGCTGATGCAGACGCTGCAATTGACGCAACGTTTGCGCGCTGCGCGGATGCCGTTCGTGCATCGCCTGCAAGGTCACCAGCGCACCGTCGGTGTCGCCGCGATCGGTCTGCAGTTGGGCATGACTCAAGGCTATCGCCAACTCGGCTTGCGGCTGACGTTCCAGCGCACGCTCGAGCAAACGGTCGCTTTCTTCGTACTGACCCTGTTCGTTCGCCGCACGTGCGGCGCCGAGGTAGTAAAGCAGTGGCTGGCGCTCGGCTTCCGCAGCGCGGGTCAAATGCCGTTGCGCACTGGCCCAGCGACCTTCAGCCAGATCCAGTTGCCCGTGTTCGATCGCCACTTGCACGCGACGGCTGCGATTGCGCCGCGACCACGGATTGACCACGCCGGTGGAGGTCATCACCAGCTCGACCAACACCTTGATGCCCCAGAACAGCAGCCACAGCACCGCGATGACTGCCAGTGTTGCCCACAGGCTCGATTCATAGCGGAAGCTCTTGTACGCCACCAGCACGTAACCGGAATGCTCGGCGATCGCCAGGCCCAGCGCTGCCGTCGCAGCGATGACCAGAAACACGATTACATAGAGGCGCTTCATGGGGTCGCCTCCTGCGCCGGGTCGGCGGCAGGCTTGGCGAACGGTTTCACCGATTCTTCGGCATTGACGTTACGCCGCTCGAGATACCCCTGCACCGCACTCAAGGTGCCGGTCAGATCCGGGGTTTTGACCGTGACCGGTTCCTTGCTCAGTTCGCCCACCTGCTCCAGCATGGTTTTGCTTTGCGGGTTGTCCGGGTTGAAATTGCCCTTGAGCACATCGCGCGCCTCGGCCAGCGCCTGGGTGTAAACCGCCGCCTGACCGTTGAGCGCCGCCCACTGCGCCTGCTCCAGCGCCAGGCTCAGGGCCAGGCGCACCTGGCTCAGGCTTTGCCCGGCGAGCAGCGGTTTGACGTTCTTGTCAGCGTTGAAATCGATGCGGATATAGCGCGACACCTTGTCCCACCACTGCGCCCAGCGACTGGCGCCATCGCCGTCGGCGGTCAGGCCCAGCAGCGACTCGCCGCGATCCTTGTATTCAGGCGCCAGCTCGGTCAGCTCGATGACCTGATCGCGCAACGCGCCCAGGCGCAGGAACAGTCCGGTACGATCCGGCTGTTCGGTGCTGCGCAGGGCGACCAGGGTTTTCGCCACTTGCTCGCGCGCGGCGAAGGAGCCCGGGTCGTTCTGTTCACGGAGGATTTCGTCGGCGCCCTGCACCAGTGCCTGCGCGCTGCTGATGTCCTGCAATGCCGACAGGCGCAGGCTGGCCAGACGCAGCAAGTGCTCGGCCTCGGCCAGACGCCAGTCCTTGCGGCTGGCGCCGAGGACGGTTTCCAGACGTTGATTGAGGCGCTGCTGATCGCCCTGCAATTGCGTGACCAGACGCTGACGCTCGGCGAGCTCGTCGGCACCGGGCAACTGCGCCAGGCGTTCGGTCAGACGTTGTTCGTTGAGCTTCAGACTCTGCGCCTGATCATTCAACGCCTGCACCTGACTCGACTGCTGCTGCGTGTTGTTCTGCAGGTGGCGCACCTGCCAGACACCCCAGCCACCGATGGCGACACCGGCGGCGCCGAGGAGCAGGGCAACAATCGCCAGTCCATTGCCTCGGCGCGGCTCTTTGGCCGGTGGTGGAGTTTCAACCTGGGCATCAAGCGCAGGCTGGACGTCATCTTTTGGCAAGGCTGTTTCGCTCACGTATCCATCCTTTGCATTAGAAAACGGCAGCGGAAATTCCCGTAATGCCGTCAGCAAAGCCGCGGCACTCGCGCCGCGGCAATCCACAACTGTTTGAGCCCCGGCGGCACGTGCCAGCTCGGCGACCCTCGGGCTTGGAACAAACAACGGCAACTGCGCGATCTTCGGCCAGGCATCGCCGGCCATCTGCCGCAGGTGCTCGAAACCCTGTCCACTGCTGACCACCAGCCCGTTCAAGCGTTCCGCTTCGATCCGCCGCGGCAGCTCGTCTGGCGGGTAGGCTGGCAGGTCGCGGCGATACAACTCCAGATACTCGACACTAGCACCAAGCGCACGCAGGCGCTCGGCGAGCAGCTCACGACCACCCTCGCCGCGCAGGATCAGGACCTGCGCACCGGGCTGGCCGACCGCCTCGCGCAGACGCGGCAATTGCAGCAAAGCTTCACTGTCATCGCCATCCGCCGGAAAGCTCACATCAAGACCGTGCTCGCGAAGAATCTCGGCGGTCGCCACGCCGACGCTGAACCACGGCATGGTAAGCGGTACCGAGCCTTCGCACTTGAGCAGATCTAACGCGATCCGCGCCGCCGGCTTGCTGACCACGATCACTGCGCTGCAGGCCGACAATCGCCTGATCGCCTGACGAATACTGTCAGAGACCGGCAGCGGGACAATGTCCAAAAGCGGCAGGCAACTGCTGAAAATCCCGTGCCCGGCCAACTGTTCGGCGAGCGCCGCGCAGTCATCCGCAGGGCGCGTCAGCAACAGGCGCCAGGCCGTCACTCGTGACCCGCCTCGCCGTACACCGCTTTGAGAATGTCGTCAGCACCCTGCTTGAGCAAATCTTCGGCGACTTGCACGCCCAATGTTTCGGCGTCAGCGCGTGGCGCGCGCGCTTCGGCACTGAGCAGCTTGCCGCCGCTCGGCTCACCAACCAGACCGCGCAACCACAACTGCTCGCCTTCGAGCACGGCGTAGCAGGCGATCGGCACTTGGCAGCCGCCGTTCAAATGTTTGTTGAGGGCACGTTCGGCGTTCACCCGCGCAGCGGTATCGGCGTGATGCAAAGGCGCGAGCAAGGCGTGGATTTCATTATCGGCGCTGCGGCATTCGATGCCGACCGCGCCCTGGCCACCGGCCGGGAGACTGTCATCGACACTGATCGCCGAGGTGATGCGATCTTCGAAACCGAGGCGGATCAGGCCAGCCGCTGCGAGGATGATGGCGTCGTACTCGCCGGCGTCCAGCTTGGCCAGACGGGTGTTGACGTTGCCGCGCAGAAAACGGATCTGCAGATCCGGGCGACGCGCCAGCAATTGCGTCTGCCGGCGCAGGCTAGATGTGCCGACAACGGCACCGGTCGGCAGCGCTTCAAGACTTGCGTAGGTGTTGGAGACGAATGCATCGCGCGGGTCTTCACGTTCGCAGATGCAGAACAGGCCCAGGCCTTGCGGGAAGTCCATCGGCACGTCTTTCATCGAATGCACGGCGATGTCGGCGTGGTTTTCCAGCAGCGCGGTTTCCAGTTCCTTGACGAACAGACCCTTGCCGCCGATCTTCGACAGTGGCGAGTCGAGCAGCTTGTCGCCGCGACTGACCATGGGCACCAGCGTCACCAGCAAGCCCGGGTGGGCCGCTTCAAGACGGGCTTTGACGTATTCGGCCTGCCAGAGGGCCAGCGCACTTTTACGGGTGGCGATGCGGATTTCGCGAGGGGACATGGAGCAATCCGTACTGAATAGATACGGCGGATAATAACAGCTCAGTCAATTCCACTTTGACCTGAATCAGAAAACGGCGTGGCCTCCCTGGCCTGCCATGCCGGGTAGAAGAAGTCGAAAGGCCCGGTGACGACCGGGTCAAAGCCCCTGCATCATCTTGCGCACGCCAGCGACATGCCGACGGCTGACAATCAGCGCATCGCCATTGAGGCCTTTGAGGAACAACTGGAAATGTCCCAGTGGTGTGCGCTGCAATCGCTCGATGCGGTCGCGGGCGACCAGCGCATTGCGGTGGATACGCACGAAGCGTTCGCCGAATTCGTCTTCGAGGGCTTTGAGGGGTTCGTCGAGCAGCACCTCGCCGGCTTCGTGACGCAGGGTCACGTATTTGTGGTCGGCGATGAAGTAGACCACCTGATCCAGCGGAATCAGCTCGATGCCTTTGCGGGTGCGCGCGCTGATGTGGCTGCGTGGGCCGCTGCCACTTTCGGCTGCGGGACGGGTCAGGGCCGAGAGTTGCGCCCGGTTGGGACGTTCAGCCCGCTTCAGGGCTTCATTCAAGTGTTCGGTTCGCACAGGTTTCACCACATAGCCCACGGCGCTGGCCTGCAGGGCTTCCACGGCAAATTCATCGGGACTGGTGCAAAACACCACGGCCGGCGGCGTCTCTCGTTCGCACAGTCGGGCAGCAACCTGCAGGCCGTCGAGGCCCGGCATGCGGATATCGAGCAGCACGATATCCGGCTTGTGGCTGTCGATCAGCGCTAACGCCTCCTCGCCATTCGTGGCACTGGGCTCCAGGACTGTGTAACCCTCGAGTTCGCTCACCATACGGCTTAGGCGCTCGCGAGCCAGGGGTTCGTCATCAACGATCAGGACATTCATATTGCGCTGGATTCCTGCGTGAGTCTCGCACAAGGATAGCGTAGACAGGTGTAGTGACCTGCGTCACCGCGATCCACGCTAAGACTAGCCCGAGCGCCAAAAAGTGCCGTACGTCGGCCAGCAATATTTGCCAGCGTCCGGGTCGTACCGCTCAGAGCCCACTGTTTCCTGCGTTTCTCACGGTGGTTGACTGATGGACAACTCACCCGCCCCCTCTTCTTATAGTCGGTGGCCAGACCTTTGCATGATCTGCGTATGTACCGACCCTTATGTCCACTGTAGACGTTCGTCGGAACGATATTGCTCAATCAAAAAATATCCTTTTGTAAATCCCTTACAGACAGCGCCTGCCACGCCTGACACCTAAGGAAAAAAACCTGTCGACCGGTGCCAGCGACAGGATTGGCAACCCTGTTATCATCCGCGCCAGCGTTTCACGCCATTTCTTCAAGCCGATACGAGCGAATTCATGAGCACTGACAAGACCAATCAGTCCTGGGGCGGCCGCTTCAGTGAACCCGTCGACGCCTTCGTCGCCCGCTTCACCGCCTCCGTCACTTTCGACCAGCGCCTGTATCGCCACGACATCATGGGCTCGATCGCCCACGCCACCATGCTGGCCAAGGTCGGCGTGCTGAGCGATGCCGAGCGCGACAGCATCATCGATGGCTTGAACACCATCCAGGGTGAAATCGAAGCCGGCCAGTTCGACTGGCGCGTCGACCTCGAAGACGTGCACATGAACATCGAAGCACGCCTGACCGACCGCATCGGCGTCACCGGTAAAAAGCTCCACACCGGGCGCAGCCGCAACGACCAGGTGGCCACCGATATCCGCCTGTGGCTGCGTGATGAAATCGACCTGATCCTCGCCGAGATCACCCGCCTGCAAAAAGGCCTGCTGGAGCAAGCCGAACGTGAAGCGGCGAGCATCATGCCCGGCTTCACCCACCTGCAAACTGCGCAGCCAGTGACCTTCGGGCACCACATGCTGGCCTGGTTCGAAATGCTCAGCCGCGACTACGAGCGCCTGGTCGACTGCCGCAAGCGCACCAACCGCATGCCGCTGGGCAGCGCCGCGCTGGCCGGTACCACCTACCCGATCGATCGCGAATACACCGCGCAACTGCTCGGCTTCGACGCCGTCGGTGGCAACTCGCTGGATAACGTTTCCGATCGCGACTTCGCCATCGAATTCTGCTCGGCCGCGAGCATCGCGATGATGCACCTGTCGCGCTTCTCCGAAGAGCTGGTGCTGTGGACCAGCGCGCAGTTCCAGTTCATCGATCTGCCGGACCGCTTCTGCACCGGCAGCTCGATCATGCCGCAAAAGAAAAACCCCGACGTGCCAGAACTGGTGCGCGGCAAGACCGGCCGTGTGTTCGGCGCGCTGATGGGCCTGCTGACCCTGATGAAAGGCCAGCCGCTGGCGTACAACAAGGACAATCAGGAAGACAAGGAACCGCTGTTCGACGCCGCCGACACTCTGCGCGATTCGCTGCGCGCGTTTGCCGACATGATCCCGGCGATCAAGCCGAAACACGCGATCATGCGGGAAGCGGCGCTGCGCGGTTTCTCTACCGCGACCGATCTGGCGGACTACCTGGTGCGCCGTGGCCTGCCGTTCCGCGATTGCCACGAAATCGTTGGCCACGCGGTGAAATACGGCGTCGACACTGGCAAGGATCTGGCCGAGATGAGCCTGGAAGAACTGCGTCAGTTCAGCGACCAGATCGAGCAGGATGTGTTTGCCGTGCTGACCCTGGAAGGCTCGGTGAATGCTCGCGACCATATCGGCGGGACGGCGCCAGCGCAGGTGAAAGCTGCAGTGGCTCGCGGTCAGGCGTTGATCGCCAGCCGCTAAAAGCCAAAAAAGCTTCGCGAGCAGGCTCGCTCCCACAGGGATTCGGGATGTTCACAAAATTTGTGTTCACCACCGATTCAATGTGGGAGCGAGCCTGCTCGCGAAGGCTTCCTTCAGAGCGCTACAAAACTCACTTCCTGGCAGCCACCATCGCCAAAAACGCCGGCATAGCTGCATCCTTGTCCGCCGCAATCCTCTGCACATGCGGATTCTGCTCAAGCCGCTCCAGCAACGCTTTCGCCTGTGGCATCTCGGCCAGCAAATCGATTCCGAACAGTTTCTGCCCAACTGCACAGGCCAGCGGCACGCTGTAGAGGAAATACAAATCGGCAATGCTCAGGCTGTCACCCGCCACATAAGGGGCGAACTTGCCGTGACGCCCCAGCGCTGCGAAGCCCAGCAGCAATTCGGAGCGGGTCTTTTCCTTGATCGCCTCAGGCAACGTCATGCCGAAAAACGCCTCGCCGTAACAGGCACGCCCCGGCAACTCGATGTACAACTCGATCTCCTTGGCAATCGCCAATACCTGCGCGCGTTCGAATGGATCGCTGGGCAGCAGCGGCGTGCCCTTCTGTGATTGTTCGAGGTATTCGAGGATGATCGCGGTTTCGTTGATGTAACCGGCGTCGACACCCAGCACCGGGAACTTGCCCCGCGGGCTGATGGCCAGTGATTGCGGAGTTTGTGTCGGGTAAAAAGTCACCTCTTCGAAGGGCAGACCTTTTTCCAGCAGCGCCAGTTTGACCATGTTGAAGTAGTTGCTGACAGCGAATCCGTAGAGTTTGAACATCACAGAGCCTCCAGGCCGTGCGGGGTGGGCAGTGCCTGTTTATAGATCGCGGCGGCGTTTCCCGCCAGCAGCATCACGCCGCTGAATGCGGGTAAACTGGCGCCTTTCCCTGAGGAGCCTGCCATGAGCGAGCCGACAGATATCGTCAACGATGACGACGAAGAAGCATTCACCGAAGCGACGCTGCTCGAAGCCATCGAGAACCAGATCGAAAGCGACAACCCGCCGGCGGCCAGGGCGACGTTGAACAAGCTGACTTTGGTCGGCATGGACCGTGAGGAGATCCTCAATCTGATGGCTCACGTGCTGGCTTTCGAGATTGACGCGATGCTCGATGAAGACCGCCCGTTCGACACCGAATGGTACGAAACGGCATTGCGCAAGCTGCCAGAGCTGCCACCGGAAAAACAGTAACCCCGATCCTGTAGGAGTGAGCCTGCTCGCGATAGCGTCTTTTCAAACACATCGGTGATGACTGAAAGAACGCGATCGCGAGCAGGCTCACTCCTACAATGTTTGTTACGCCTCCATCCAGCCATCTGCCGTTACCCGACTACACTGGAATTCGCCTCAAGACAAAATCCCCTGATCTGCGCACTGGACATGCCGCACCAGCGGGTTCACCTTAGAGGCGCTGTCGTCCAATTCCTAGAAAGTCTGGAGTCCTTATGTCGCTTACCCCTGAGTTGGTTGCCGAACTGGAAGTCCTTGCACTCTTCAACCTGGACAGTTCCCAGGAAGGTCTGAAAATTCATCAGACCGCTGCCCCGAAACACATCGCTGCTGCCAAGCGCCTCTTCGAAAAAGAACTTACCGACCAGCCCGATGGCGGGTATCTGACCAGCCTCGGTCGCGATGCCGCGCAAAACGTGCAGACCGTACTGACGATTCTGAGAGAGCAGGAAACCGCCTGATTTTCCCTGACTTTGCCCACGGGAACTCCTGCCACGGGATTTCCGCGGGCCCGCCTGATCGCTGTCGATAAAAATCTGCCGTCAAAAAACAAATTCAGCTTAAACGTCCTGCTGCGCAGAGGCTAAACTGCGGCCATTCCGAGACCTCCACGTCCGAGCCTGCAAGCCGGTTTGAGCTGACATGACGCGCACCCACGAAATCCGCCCCGACCTGGACGAAGGCATCGACCGCAAGGTACTCAGCCAACTGCGCGCACGTTTTCTCAAACTCAACGAAGGGCGCCTCGGCCGTGCGCTTGAAGGCTTGTCGACGCGCCAGCAAAGCGTATTGACGCTGTTGCCGCTGTTCTTCCACGTCAATCATCCCTTGCTGCCCGGTTATGTCTCGGGGAGTACGCCGGCCGGATTGTCCAATTATGAGCCGGACGCCAACACGCTAGCTGAGGCGCAACGGCTGACCCGCTCGTTCTCCTACAAACCGCGTCACGGCAGCAATCCGCCGCGACCGATTCACGGTCTGTTCCTGATGGGCAGCCTCGGCACACTGGCCCAGGCCGATCAGAGCGATATGGACGTATGGGTCTGCCACGCGCCTGATCTTAGCGACAGCGAACTCAGTGAACTGAGCAAGAAATGCCAGTTGCTCGAAACCTGGGCCGCGGGTCAGGGCGCCGAGGCACATTTCTTCCTGATCGACCCGGCGCGGTTCGTGAAAGGCGAACGAGACTCGCAGCTGAGTTCGGAAAACTGCGGCAGCACCCAGCACTATCTGCTGCTCGACGAGTTTTACCGCACCGCAATCTGGCTGGCCGGGCGCACGCCAATCTGGTGGCTGGTGCCGGTCTATGAAGAAACGGCCTACGATGCCTACACCCATACCCTGCTGTCCAAACGCTTTATTCGCGCCGACGAGACGCTTGATCTGGGGCCGATGGCGACGATTCCGCCGGGGGAATTCATCGGCGCCGGGTTGTGGCAGTTGTTCAAAGGCATCGAGTCGCCCTACAAGTCGGTGCTCAAACTGCTACTGACCGAGGTTTACGCCAGCGAACATCCGCAGGTGCAGTGCCTGAGCCTGCGCTTCAAGAAGGCCGTGTTCGCCAATCAGCTCGATCTCGATGAGCTGGACCCGTACATGGTCGTGTACCGGCGTATCGAGGAATACCTGATTGCCCGCAACGAGCCGGAACGGCTTGAGCTGGTGCGCCGTGCGCTGTACCTGAAGGTCAACCGCAAGCTCACCGGCAACAGCCGCAGCCAGGGCTGGCAACGCGCACTGCTCGAACGCCTGGCCGGCGAATGGCACTGGGATCAGCGACAACTGGCGCTGCTCGACAGTCGCAGTCAGTGGAAAGTGCGGCAGGTCAGCGCTGAGCGTCGCGCACTGGTCAACGAACTCAATTACAGCTATCGCTTCCTGACCCAGTTCGCCCGCAGCGAACAGACCGTCAGCCTGATCAACAAGCGCGACCTCAATATCCTCGGCCGGCGCTTGTATGCGGCGTTCGAGCGCAAGGCCGACAAGGTCGAGTTCATCAATCCGGGCATCGCCCCGGACCTGGCCGAAGACACCCTGACCCTGGTGCAGTCACCGAACAAAAAGGAACCGGGGCAGACCCAGTGGGGCCTGTACAACGGCAGCCTCACGGCGCTGGAGTGGGAACACTTCGCGCCGATCAAGCGCAGTCGCGAACTGCTTGAACTGCTGACCTGGTGCCACCGCAACGGCGTGATCGACAGCAGCACGCGTCTGGCCCTGCATCCGGGCACCAGCGACTTGAGCGAGTTCGAGCTGTTCAACCTGCTTGGCAGCCTGCAGCAGTGCATCGCCCTGCCCTTGCCCACCGTGGCCGAAGAGCCCTTGCTGCGCGCCGCTGTGCCCAGCGAAGTGCTACTGCTGATCAACGTCGGCGTCGACCCGCTCAAGCACCACCGCGATCTGAACATCCTGATGACCACCGAGCGCACCGACTCGCTGAGCTATGCCGGCGTGCGCGAGAACCTCGTGCTGACCCTTGATCAGGTCACGCTCAACAGCTGGAACGAAGTGCTGGTCAATCGCTTCGACGGCCCGCACGCGCTGCTCGATTGCCTGCGCGATTACCTCAATAATCTGCCGCGCGGCCTCGTGCAGCCGTCGCTGAAGGTGCGCTGCTTCTGCCACAACCGTGCGCAATTCATTGCGCGCCGCGTCGAGGAAATCGTCGACACCGCCCAGACCCTATTGCTCAGCGACTTGAATCACCGCTACCTGATCCAGGTGCAGCAGCACTATCACGTGCTGGAGCTGGTCCCAGGTCAGGTCAACCATGTTGCCCTCGCCACCCTGCCGGCGCTGCTCGATTATCTGGGCGAGGAACAACCGCGCTACAGCCCGCTGCACCTGGACCCGATGGCACTCGAGGATCACGATCTCGCGCTGATTCTGCCGATGGGTCAGCCGGAGTGCATTCAGGTGTTCTACCGCATCAGCGAACAGCAGGCCGAGCTGTACGTGCTGGATGAATTCAATGCCTTGTGGCAACAGCAGTTGCCGTACCACGACGAGCAGAGTCTGCTGGTGCCGTTGCAGCGCTTTGTGCAATCGATCCAGTATCGCCGTGAAGCACGGCTGCCGATGGAAGGTGGCCCCGCGGGCAGTCCCGAAACCTTGTATTACCAGCTGTCAGGCCCGGGGCGATCGCGCAGAGTCGAAACCCGGCCGGCGCCGCAGACGCCAGCCAACAAACCGTTCTACGACGTGCAGGCGATCATTGGCAAAGCCGCGCACGGCGAAGTGCAGGTCACCCTGTATTGCAATCAGCGGGAATTCAGCGAGCTGGAGCATGGCGACCAGCTGTTCAGCGTGGTCGCCCGGGAGATCGTCGAGCAGCGCCGCGAGACCGAGCGCTATCGCTGCTACATCACCGACCTCGACCTGTCGGGTCTGCTCGGTGACGGGCACAGTTCAAGCAATCTGTATCTGCGCTACAAGGCGGACCTGGAGCGCTCTTTGAACGATGCGCTCGAACAGGTTTGAGGCAGGGATTTATTCGGGAAAAGCGCCGCCGTTGACCGGTTGCGATTCCACTTCCAGCAAGGTCAGCTTCAGCGACTTGCCACCCGGAGCCGGCCAATCGATGTGCTGGCCGACCTTCAGACCCAGCAGTGCACTGCCGACCGGGGCCAGAATGGAAATCTTGCCTTCGTCGGCGTTGGCGTCCCTGGGGTAGACCAGGGTCAGGTGGTAATCCTTGCCACTGCCTTCTTCGCGGCAATGCACACGGGAATTCATGGTCACGACATCGGCGGGCACTTCATCGTGGCCGACCACGGTATCGGCGCGGTCCAGCTCGGTTTGCAGCGCAATCACGCCCGGCGCAGCCTGGTCTTTGTCGCTCAGGCTGTCGATGAGGCGTTCCAGACGTTGCACGTCCAGACGGGTAAGGGTGATGGAAGGTGCGGTCATGATCCAGGCAGACTCCTTTCTTCTGCACAAAAAAAGCAAAACCCCGCCAAAAAAGACGGGGTTTTCACCGTGCCTCGGTGGTTTGAGGCGTCCGCGGACACTATCACAGCTCAAAAAATATACAAGTCACGCCCCGCTGGACTGCTTGCGCTGTGACGCCTGAGCGACGATCACCCGGCGCCGCTGATCATCCGCCGAGCGCCATTCGCGAATGTCTTCGACGTGGCGCGCGCAGCCGAGACAGACTTTCTGTTCGTCCAGTCGACAGACGCCTGTGCACGGCGAAGGCACCGCCGGACTGACGTTGCTGTAAAGCGGTTTCGGCGGGCGGACAGGCGCTGCATCAGTCACGAATCACAGACCTTCGAAATCGAATTCAGCGCCAGCCTGCTGCTTGACGAGGCGCTGAAGCATTTCGCCGAGCTGCTCTTCGCTCTTGTCACACATCCAGCGCTCGCTTTCTTCGTCGTAGTCGAAGTGGAAGCCCCCGGACACCGCCGCCAGCCACAGCTGCCGCAAGGGTTCCTGGCGGCTGAAAATCAGCTGGCTGCCGTTTTCGAATTTGACCGTCAGCACGCCGGCCGAGCTTTCCAGATCGATGTCCAGATCGCTTTCGTCAAATATGTCTTCCAGTTTTTCCTGGGTTTCATCGACCAGATCGTGGAAACGGGCTTCGGACAAACTCATTGCGGCAACCTCAAAAATGTCTGATCAGGCTCAAGCGCCGAAAGATACGGACGCTGCCGGCCGATTGCAAAGTTTAACGACCAAGCACCTGTAGCCCATTCAACACCGCCCCTGTGGGAGCGAGCCTGCTCGCGAAAGCGGTGTGTCAGGCAACGAACGTATCGAATGTTACAACCTCTTCGCGAGCAGGCTCGCGCCCACAGGGATGATGCGCTTCTCAGGAGCACCGCCGGACGGGAACCCCCTCGCATAGGCAAGCTGCCGGGTGGCCGGTATACTCCGGCGCAATTAACGCATTTTCAAGGATTTCGCCATGAAGCGCCTGATCTCTTCCCTTGCTGCGCTCGTCGCGGTTGCCTGCCTGGTATCGGCCTGTGGTCAGAAAGGCCCGCTGTACCTGCCCGACGACGATCAGGACCCGGCCGAACAAGCCCAGTCTTCGCAAAAGCAGCCATCCAAGGCTCACAAGCACGACGTTTACTAAGGGATCGCCATGGACGCTTTTAACTACCGTGGCGGGGAGCTGTTCGCGGAAGGTGTGGCGCTGTCCGCCATCGCCGACCGCTTCGGCACGCCCACTTACGTTTACTCGCGCGCACACATCCAAGCGCAGTATCTGGCCTACGCCGATGCGCTGGCTGGCATGCCGCATCTGGTCTGCTTCGCGGTCAAAGCCAACTCCAACCTCGGTGTCCTGAATGTCCTGGCCCGTCTCGGCGCCGGTTTCGACATCGTTTCCCGCGGCGAGCTGGAACGCGTACTGGCCGCTGGCGGCAGCGCCGACAAGATCGTCTTCTCCGGCGTCGGCAAGACCCGTGACGACATGCGTCGTGCCCTCGAAGTCGGGGTGCACTGCTTCAACGTCGAATCCACCGACGAGCTCGAGCGTCTTCAGCTGGTCGCAGCCGAGCTGGGTGTTCGCGCCCCGGTTTCGTTGCGGGTGAACCCGGACGTCGATGCCGGCACCCACCCGTACATTTCCACCGGTCTCAAAGAGAACAAGTTCGGCATCGCCATTGCCGACGCCGAAGACGTGTACGTGCGCGCCGCGCATCTGCCGAACCTGGAAGTGGTCGGTGTCGACTGCCACATCGGTTCGCAACTGACCACCCTGCCGCCGTTCATCGACGCCCTGGATCGCCTGCTGGATCTGGTCGATCGCTTGGGCGATTGCGGCATTCATCTGCGCCACATCGATCTCGGTGGCGGCCTGGGTGTGCGTTATCGCGATGAAGAGCCGCCGCTGGCTGCCGACTACATCAAAGCCGTACGCGAGCGTCTCGACGGGCGTGATCTGGCGCTGGTGTTCGAGCCGGGCCGCTTCATCGTCGCCAATGGCGGCGTGCTGCTGACCCAGGTCGAGTACCTCAAGCATACCGAGCACAAGGATTTCGCCATCGTCGACGCGGCGATGAACGACCTGATCCGTCCGGCGCTGTACCAGGCGTGGATGGACGTCACGGCGGTGAAACCGCGCGACAGCGCTACACGCAAGTACGACATCGTCGGCCCGATCTGCGAAACCGGCGACTTCCTCGCCAAGGACCGTGAACTGGCGCTGGAAGAAGGCGACTTGCTGGCGGTGCATTCGGCCGGTGCCTACGGTTTCGTCATGAGCTCCAACTACAACACCCGCGGCCGTGCCGCTGAAGTGCTGGTGGATGGTGATCAGGTTTTTGAAGTGCGTCGCCGCGAAACCGTGGCCGAGCTGTTTGCCGGCGAAAGCCTGCTGCCGGAGTAACCCATGCTGCTGCGTTTTACCAAAATGCACGGCCTGGGCAACGACTTCATGGTCCTCGACCTGGTCAGCCAGCACGCGCACATTCAGCCCAAACACGCCAAGCAATGGGGCGACCGCCACACCGGTATCGGTTTCGACCAGTTGCTGATCGTCGAAGCGCCGAGCAACCCGGACGTGGACTTTCGCTACCGGATCTTCAACTCCGACGGTTCGGAAGTGGAGCAATGCGGCAACGGTGCGCGCTGCTTCGCCCGCTTCGTGCTCGACAAGCGTCTGACCGCCAAGCGGCAGATCCGCGTCGAGACCAAGGGCGGGATCATCGAACTGGACGTACGTAACGACGGCCAGATCGGCGTGAACATGGGCGCGCCGCGCCTGGTGCCGGCGGACATTCCATTCCAGGCGCCGGCCCAGGCCAACAGCTATCAGCTGGACGTCGATGGCACCACGGTCGAACTGGCCGCTGTGTCGATGGGCAATCCCCATGCGGTCATTCGCGTGGATGACATCAACAGCGCACCGGTGCATGAACTGGGGCCGAAGGTCGAACACCATCCGCGCTTCCCGGCGCGGGTCAATGTCGGTTTCCTTCAGGTCATCGACCGCCACCGCGCGCAACTGCGCGTGTGGGAGCGCGGCGCCGGGGAAACCCAGGCCTGTGGTACCGGCGCCTGTGCGGCGGCGGTGGCGGCTATCAGTCAGGGGTGGATGGATTCGCCGCTGTTGATCGACCTGCCCGGCGGGCGTCTGTCCATCGAGTGGGCCGGCCCGGGCGAACCGGTATTGATGACCGGTCCGGCAGTGCGTGTCTACGAAGGACAAGTGCGTCTTTGAGCGAGCAGAAATCATGACCGACAAGCCCCAGGTACCCGCCCGACCAGCCGACGAATCAGCGTCCGAGAGCCTTGAGGCAGCCGCGGTTGCCGCCTACCTTGAGGCTCACCCGGACTTCTTCGTCGAGCACGAAGAGCTGCTGCCGTCACTGCGCATTCCGCACCGACGTGGCGACACCGTGTCGCTGGTCGAGCGGCAGATGACAATCCTGCGCGACCGCAACATCGAAATGCGCCATCGCCTTTCACATCTGATGGACGTGGCTCGTGACAACGATCGCCTGTTCGAAAAGACCCGGCGCCTGATCCTTGCGCTGATGGACGCGTCGACTCTGGAAGACGTGGTGATCAGTGTAGAAGACAGCCTGCGTCAGGACTTCCAGGTGCCTTTTGTCAGCCTGATCCTGCTCGGCGACAACCCGGCCCCGGTCGGCCGCTGGGTAACCCACGCCGATGCGCAAACCGCGATCGGCGGCCTGCTCACCGAAGGCAAAAGCGTCAGCGGCAGCCTGCGTGAACATGAGCTGGATTTCCTCTTCGGCGAAGAACAGCGCCAGCAGATCGGCTCGACCGCCGTGGTTGCCGTCAGCCATCAGGGCATCCACGGCATCCTGGCCATCGCCAGCCGTGATCCGCAGCACTACAAGAGTTCGGTCGGCACCCTGTTCCTCAGCTACATCGCCGAGGTCATGGGCCGCGTGCTGCCACGGGTCAACAGCTCGCTGCGCTCGGTACGCTGAGCATGGAACGACAACTGGACGCTTACTGCGAACATCTGCGCAGTGAGCGACAGGTGTCGCCGCACACCCTGTCGGCTTATCGCCGCGACCTCGATAAAGTCCTCGGCTGGTGCATCAAGCAGAACATCGGCAGCTGGGCTGCGCTGGACATCCAGCGCCTGCGCAGCCTGATCGCCCGCTTGCATGCGCAAGGCCAGTCCTCGCGCAGCCTCGCCCGCCTGCTCTCGGCAGTGCGTGGGCTCTATCACTATCTGAATCGCGAAGGCTTGTGCGACCACGACCCGGCCACCGGCCTGGCGCCGCCGAAAGGCGAACGGCGCCTGCCGAAAACCCTCGACACCGATCGCGCCCTGCAACTGCTGGAAGGTGCAGTCGAGGACGATTTTCTTGCCCGGCGCGATCAGGCGATTCTGGAGCTGTTCTATTCATCGGGCCTGCGCCTGTCCGAGCTGACCGGACTCAATCTCGATCAGCTCGACCTCGCCGACGGCATGGTTCAGGTGCTGGGCAAGGGCAGCAAGACCCGTCTGCTGCCTGTGGGTAAAAAGGCCCGTGAAGCCCTTGAACAATGGCTGCCGCTACGCGCCATGACCAATCCTGCCGACGATGCGGTTTTTGTCAGTCAGCAAGGCCGACGCCTTGGCCCACGTGCAATTCAGGTGCGGGTCAAACTCGCTGGCGAGCGCGAACTGGGGCAGAACCTGCATCCGCACATGCTCAGGCACTCGTTCGCCAGCCATTTGCTGGAGTCTTCCCAGGACCTGCGGGCGGTGCAGGAATTGCTCGGCCACTCCGATATCAAGACCACGCAGATCTACACCCATTTGGACTTCCAGCACCTGGCGGCGGTCTACGACAGCGCCCATCCCCGGGCGAAACGCATGAAAGGCGATGATTCATGAGCATTCAGTTGATCACCTTCGACCTCGACGACACCCTGTGGGACACCGCTCCGGTGATTGCCAGCGCCGAAACCGTGTTGCGCGAATGGCTGAGCGAACATGCGTCGAATCTGGGCGCGGTACCGGTGGAACACTTGTGGTCGATTCGCGAGCGAGTACTGGCGGGCGAGCCGGGGCTCAAGCACCGCATCAGTGCGTTGCGCAGGCGCGTGTTGTTTCATGCTCTGGAAGAAGCCGGGTACGGCCACGGCGAGGCGTCGGATCTGGCCGACAAGGCTTTCGAAGTGTTTTTGCATGCGCGGCATCAGATCGAAGTGTTCCCGGAGGTCGAGCCGCTGCTGGAGCTGCTCGCCAATCACTATGCCCTCGGCGTCGTCACCAATGGCAACGCCGATGTTCGCCGGTTGGGGCTGGCGGACTACTTCAAGTTCGCCTTGTGCGCCGAAGACATCGGCATCGCCAAGCCGGATGCACGGCTGTTTCATGAAGCCCTGCAACGCGGGGGCGTGAGTGCCGAAGCAGCGGTGCATGTCGGCGATCATCCCGGCGATGACATTGCCGGGGCGCAGCAGGCGGGCTTGCGCGCGGTGTGGTTCAACCCGACGGGCAAGGTCTGGGAAGCGGAGCGCTTGCCGGATGCAGAGATCCGCAGCCTCACGGAATTACCAGCGGTAATCGCCCGCTGGAATGCTCCCTCGAAATGACACAGATCCCCTGTAGGAGTGAGCCTGCTCGCGATAGCGGAGTGTCATTCAATTAGATGTATCTGATACACCGCTATCGCGAGCAGGCTCACTCCTACAGGGGATTCTGGTGGCTGCTCCATTCATGTCAGGCATGAAAAAGCCCGCAGCGACGGCGGGCTTTTTCAGCAAGCGAGCGACGCGCCTCAGATAGGGCGGCTGCCGTACTTGTTGTCCGGCTTCTTGGGCGGATCGGCGACCACGTTGGCCTCCACTTCCTGAACCTTGCCGCCGCGTGCAAGGAATTCTTCCATGGCCTTGGCCAGGGCGTCACGCTCCTTGTTCTTGGCTTCGATGCTCGGCAACTCGTCGACCGATACCGCAGCCTTGGCTTTGCCTTTGGCAGCCGGGGCCGGCGTGTCGTCACCACCATCGTCCTCGGCAACGTCTTCCGCTGCCGCTTCCAGGCCTTCCTCGGCCTCGTCTTCGTCGCCTACTTCGAGGTCGTCGTTTTCCAGATCATCGTCGCTCATGTTCTACCTCATGACTTGCCAAAAGCAGATTAGTTATAGACCAGCTTTGGCGACTGTCGAAGCCGCCGTTGAAAAATCTTCCACCGCTGCCGTGCAGCGGCTCATGCCTGCTCACCGTGCAAGGTGGCGAGGACTTTACGGGCACCGCCATGATCACGGTGCTCGCCCAGATAAATGCCCTGCCAGGTACCCAGTGCCAGCCGCCCTGCCGCAACCGGCAGACTGACCTGGCAACCCAGCACGCTGGCCTTGAAGTGCGCCGGGAGATCATCCGGGCCTTCGTCGTTGTGCTCGAAGCCGTCTGTTCCTTGTGGGATCAGGCGATTGAAAAATCGTTCGAAGTCGCGGCGGACTGCCGGATCGGCGTTCTCGTTGATGGTCAACGACGCCGACGTGTGCTGCAGCCACAAATGCAACAGACCGACCCGACAGGTCTTGAGTTCAGGCAAGCCTGCGAGCAACTCGTCGGTTACCAGATGAAAGCCCCGGGGCCTTGCCCGCAGGGTTATCAGAGTCTGTTGCCACATACAGTTCTCCGCTCGTTCGGGGCGCATTCTAGCGTGCTCTGAAAAAAAACAAAGGCCCTAATATTCCTGCAGCGATGTAAGCGATTGCCCGCAGAAAAAGCCTCGTCGTAAAGACGACCAAAGCCGTAAGAAAAATCCTTTCAGCCGCTCCTTGAATGACAAATCCCGGACAAAAAAATGCCCGGCGAACCGGGCAATTTTTTCAGTGCGCGTACTTACAGGTTGTAGCCGCGTTCGTTGTGTTGTGCCAGATCGAGGCCGACCGACTCTTCTTCCTCGGTGACACGCAGACCCATGACGGCATCCAGCACCTTGAGGATGATGAAGGTGACGATCGCGGTGTAGATCACCGTGAAGCCGACGCCCTTGATCTGAATCCAGACCTGCGCGCCAATGTCAGTCACGGTGCCGAAGCCGCCCAGTGCCGGTGCTGCGAAAACGCCGGTGAGGATCGCGCCGAGGATACCGCCGATACCATGCACGCCGAAGGCATCCAGGGAATCGTCATAGCCGAGTTTGCGTTTCAGGGTGGTGGCGCAGAAGAAGCACACCACGCCTGCGGCCAGACCGATCACCAGTGCACCCATCGGGCCCACGGTGCCAGCCGCCGGTGTAATCGCAACCAGACCGGCGACCACACCCGAGGCGATGCCCAGTGCGCTAGGCTTGCCGTGGGTGACCCACTCGGCAAACATCCAGCCCAGTGCCGCAGCAGCGGTGGCAATCTGGGTAACCAGCATCGCCATGCCGGCGGTGCCGTTGGCAGCTGCAGCGGAGCCAGCGTTGAAGCCGAACCAGCCGACCCACAGCATCGCCGCGCCCATCAGCGTGTAACCGAGATTGTGCGGGGCCATCGGTGTGGTCGGGAAACCTTTGCGCTTGCCCAGTACCAGGCACGCTACCAGACCGGCGATACCGGCGTTGATGTGCACCACGGTGCCGCCAGCGAAGTCGAGTACGCCCCAGTCCCACATCAGGCCGCCGTTACCGGACCAGACCATGTGCGCGATCGGTGCATAAACCAGAGTGAACCAGATGCCCATGAAGATCAGCATCGCGGAGAACTTCATGCGCTCGGCGAACGCACCGACGATCAGCGCCGGGGTGATGATCGCGAAGGTCATCTGGAAGGTGATGAACACCGCCTCAGGGAACAGCGCCGCCGGGCCGGTGATGCTCGAAGGCGTGACACCGGCGAGGAACGCCTTGCCCATGCCGCCGAAGAACGAATTGAAGTTGACGACGCCCTGCTCCATGCCGGTGGTGTCGAAGGCAATGCTGTAGCCATAAATGACCCACAGGATGCTGATCAGACCGGTAATGGCGAAGCACTGCATCAGCACGGAAAGAATGTTTTTCGAGCGAACCATGCCGCCGTAGAACAGCGCCAGGCCGGGAATGGTCATGAACAGCACGAGGGCTGTGGAGGTGAGCATCCAGGCGGTGTCGCCGGAATTGAGGACTGGCGCTGCCACTTCGTCTGCCGCCATGGCGATGCCGGGCATTACGATGGACAACAGGGCGCCTAGCCCTGCGAATTTACGCAGAGTCATATTGTTTTCTCCTGGGGCGTTGGGTTTGTGGCGGCGCTTAGATCGCGTCGGTATCGGTTTCGCCGGTACGGATGCGGATCGCCTGTTCCAGATTGACCACGAAGATCTTGCCGTCACCGATCTTGCCGGTGTTGGCCGCCTTGGTTATCGCCTCGATAACCCGATCCAGATCCTTGTCATCGATGGCCACGTCGATTTTCACCTTGGGCAGAAAATCGACCACATATTCCGCGCCGCGATACAGCTCGGTGTGACCCTTCTGCCGGCCGAAGCCTTTGACTTCAGTGACGGTAATGCCCTGCACGCCGATTTCGGACAGCGACTCGCGCACGTCGTCCAACTTGAACGGCTTGATGATGGCAGTGACTAGCTTCATGAAACTCTCTCCCGAATTGGTGGACTTGCCCCAGGAAAACAAACCCGTCTCAAGTCTAAGCGCAGTGCCTGGCTTTGTAACGCATCGTTGACGCCAGCTAACCGCATCAGACGAAACTCCCCGCTTCGTCTGCCGCACTGCATTCGTCACAGCGACTGCATCAGTGCATGGGTCGAGGGTGACTAAGCAGAAACCTTGCCAGCTCGGCAAAAGCCCGGCATTTCAACCGTTTGGCCTCGGTTGCGCGCACTCGCGCAGTAAAGCGTTTACCGATACGCACAACAACGGTGCGCCACCGTCCGTCCCCCTGCGCGAAAAGCGTGCATCCCTGACCACGAGATTGACTATAGACACTGCGTGATACACTGCCGGCCATTGTTTCCAGGACATTCCCCATGCTCGCGCCCAAAGACTTCCTCGACGCCCTGAGCGGCACCGCCTCCCGCCTGTTCAGCGGCGACACGCCACTTCCGAAAGCCGAAATCGAAAGCCAGTTCAAAATGCTGCTGCAAAGTGCCTTCAGCAAACTCGATCTGGTCAGCCGCGAAGAATTCGATAGTCAGATGGTTGTGCTGGCGCGTACTCGTGCCCGCCTCGAAAGCCTCGAAGCCAAGGTTGCCGAGATGGAAGCGAAGCTGACACCGCCCGCTGAATAATCCGCGCCCCCTGTAGGAGCTGCCGAAGGCTGCGATCTTTTGATCTCCAGCCCTTCAACCATCCCGGCAACGTCCTACAACCTGCACCACCGCCGTCCGATTGCGCCGAAAAGCCCAGGCTTCAACTAGATCGAAAACGCCCAGCCGTGGATACGGTCACACGATGCGCCGCAGATGATGGTGGAGCGGGAACAGACCAAGCGCCCAATGACGGGGCCTTGGTGGAAAAGGGCTTCGCGGATGCTGCAATCGCTATAAGCCCGCATGCCTGAGCTGGGCCCTGCGCAAATCGTAAGTCGACTGAAGATTCATCCAGAACTCAGGCGTAGTGTTGAGATGAATGGCAAGGCTGATTGCCAGATCGGCGCAGATCCTGAGTTGGCATTTCACAAGCTTTTCGATCTCACTTTCGGGCCATTTCGTGGGCAAGGCCAGCTCCATGACGGTCATGCCCAACGGCTCCATGAATTCCTTATTCAGAACCTCGCCCGATGAGTCGGGCGCATACCACTGCGGTCCATTGTTCGCCTCCAGAGGCTGCGTTGAGTGGCCAAACTGGAGCATCCGATTCAGGAAAACAAGACCATCAAAACCGTTTGGCCGGCGTCCTACAACTAATAGGGCATAACCCTACGAGAATCAGCGTCTGCGCCTGATTCCGTGAGTTCTTGGCTGTGATTAGGCTGGTGGCTTTCGCCTGCGCTGGTCGATCCTATTCGTCGAGTTCCAGGCGATACACATTGATCGCCAGACACTCTGGTTCTGGATCCCTCTTGTCTCATTTGCTCAAGCTCAAAGAAAACACGCTGGTTCAGCATCCAGATGGTGGTTACATCTTTGGCACGATCCCCGATATGCCAAAATTCGGCTTGCCAGGCGGGAAGATTTATCTGCGGGTAGGTATTCACCGTCGAGCGAATAGTGGTTTTGGCGTAGTGCACATTTGGGAAGCCCATAGTGCCGATTTGCTCAAGCATGGTTGCCAGACTGCCGATGGGGTAGCCGCGATTGTTGCAAAAATGATCGTCCCGGGGGCACAAATCTATTGTGAGTTCAAAGAACAGCGATGTGGAAACAGGGTCGCGGTACTGAGGACATCTATGGGAACACTGATTCTTGAACCGCGACACGAGCGCGCCACAGGATTTGGTTACTTCGTGGTGACTTGGTACCCGCAAAAACGTGCACATGGCACGTTAGTGGGGCAGATACCACGAGCACCACCAAATCAGAAATAAAAAAAGGCGTCCGATGGACGCCTTTTAAGTATTTTTTGAGGAGTAGTCGCAGCGATTCTTTAGCTCCTGGCTTTACGGCCTTGGGTTCAGAATCCGACAGGCTAGCCCGTCGTCACTACTTCAGAGAAACCAGCTTTCTCTGCTGCCAAAAATGCGGGGGAGCTTTTGCTGGTGCCCAGTCCCGACGAATGCGCAGTTGCAGTCCTCGAACGGGATGATCCGTCAATGCCGGTCGAGAGTCAACGGTCCAATTCAGCCAAGCAATGACAGCCCATCGGGTCTTGATACGTCTTGTAAACCTCTATTTCAGCACTGAAACCCGGCTCAACTACCCTTCAAAAACCCGCAGGAAGCGGACCCCGATTCAGCTCAAGGAACGACCATGTCCCTCTCCATCGTCCACAGTCGCGCCCAGATTGGCGTGGATGCTCCCGCCGTCACTGTCGAAGTTCATCTGGCAAACGGTCTGCCCTCCCTGACCATGGTCGGACTGCCCGAGGCGGCGGTGAAGGAGAGCAAGGATCGCGTACGCAGCGCGATCATCAACTCCGGACTGCAATTTCCGGCGCGGCGGATCACCTTGAATCTGGCGCCGGCGGATCTGCCCAAGGATGGCGGACGCTTCGATCTGGCGATTGCCTTGGGGATTTTGTCGGCCAGTGTGCAGGTGCCCTGCCTGACCCTGGACGAGGTGGAATGTCTGGGCGAGTTGGCGCTGTCGGGTGCCGTGCGGCCGGTGCGTGGTGTGCTGCCGGCGGCACTGGCGGCGCGCAAGGCCGGGCGGGCGTTGGTGGTGCCGCGGGCGAATGCGGAAGAGGCGTGTCTGGCCTCGGGGTTGAAGGTGTTTGCGGTGGATCATTTGCTGGAAGCGGTGGCCCATTTCAACGGGCACACGCCGGTGGAGCCTTACGTTTCCGACGGCTTAATGCATGCCGCCAAACCCTATCCCGATCTCAATGAGGTGCAGGGGCAGACAGCCGCCAAACGCGCACTGCTGATTGCCGCAGCGGGGGCGCACAATTTGTTGTTCAGCGGGCCTCCAGGAACCGGCAAGACGCTGCTGGCCAGTCGTCTGCCGGGGTTGCTGCCGCCGCTTTCCGAGTGCGAAGCGCTGGAAGTGGCAGCGATTCAATCGGTCGCCAGCGGTGTGCCTCTGACTCACTGGCCGCAGCGTCCCTTCCGGCAACCGCACCATTCGGCTTCCGGACCGGCACTGGTCGGTGGCAGTTCAAAACCGCAACCCGGTGAAATCACCCTGGCTCATCACGGCGTGCTGTTTCTCGATGAATTGCCGGAGTTTGATCGCAAGGTTCTCGAGGTGCTCCGCGAGCCCTTGGAGTCCGGGCATATCGTCATCGCCCGCGCCAAGGATCGCGTGCGTTTCCCGGCGCGCTTTCAGCTGGTGGCAGCGATGAATCCGTGTCCCTGTGGATATCTTGGCGAACCGAGCGGCAAATGCTCGTGCACACCGGACATGGTGCAGCGCTATCGCAACAAATTGTCGGGGCCGCTGCTGGATCGTATCGATCTGCACCTGACCGTGGCGCGTGAAGCGACAGCATTGAATCCGGCAGCCAAGCTCGGGGAGGACAGCGCCAGCGCTGCGGCGTTGGTGGCTGAAGCGCGGGAGCGCCAGCAAAAACGCCAAGGCTGCGCCAATGCGTTTCTCGATCTGCCGGGGTTGAAGCGTCACTGCAAGTTATCCACAGCCGATGAGAGATGGCTGGAAGGGGCCTGCGAGCGACTGATCCTGTCGCTGCGCTCGGCGCATCGCCTGCTCAAGGTCGCGCGCACACTGGCGGATCTTGAGCAGGCCGATGCGATTACCCGCGAGCATCTGGCGGAGGCACTGCAATACCGGCCGGCGACACCTTAATGCTCAGTCAGATCAACCAGCGGCGTCTGGCGCACTTCGGTGTCGCGCCCGGCCTGAATATCGGTCACACGCTTCAGGGCGTTATCCACCGCAGCCTTATCGGCCAGCAGGCTATAGCTGATCTGGAACTGTTTGTGTTCTTTCGGCGCAATGGTCGGCACCAGATTCAACGGCCGCTGATAGCGACGGTTATAGGAAAAACTCGTCCCAGGCTCCAGCCCGGTGACGTAGCCCTGCCCTTGGGTGTCGGTGTTTTTCCACAGCGAGAACACTGGCAACTGCTGGGTATTGAAGCCAACCGCAACGCCGAGGCTACCGGCCTTGTTGTGCAGCACGGTCAGGGTATCGCCCTTGGCGTCCGCATATGGCACAACGTTGTAGACCGTTTCGTCGTAGTCCCTGGTCGGTGCGCGGTACGTCTGCCAGTCGGGCAGATCACCCTTGGCCTTGTCGTTGAACGGCGATACCTGCTTCACCGGCGCAGCAAACTTCGCGCCCTGCTCAAGAAACGGCGTACTGAAATTGCTGTGATACAGCGCCTGATATTCCTTCGCATAGTCGCCGTTATTGGTCAGGGTATCGTTGAGGACGAAGCTTGCGCTGCCAGGTTCAGTGACCAGTTCGGTTGCTACCGAGAAATCGACTTTCTTGAATGCCTGCTCTTTCAGCTCGCCACGCAGCGTAATGGCATACGGCGGTTTTTCATCGATGTGCAGAGTGACGGTGCTGGCCGGGATATTGGCGGCGCGACCATGCAGGGTCAGCAGTTCACCGTTGTCCATGCCGGGATGGCCAACCCACTCGTAACCGCAACGGGTGACCAGTTCATTGAAGCCTTCCAGCCAGCCCAGGCCACCGCGGCCGTTGAGCTCGATGAACGCCGGGTTGACCACGTCCTTGACCGGCGAATCCCAGCCCATGCGCACGTCGCCCACCGAAGCTTGCAACACGTTCATGCCACGGTTCGGCACCACCGAAAGCTTCATCGTGCCGTTATCGATATCGACGATGCTGACGCCCTCCTGACGACCGCCGTGCAGGGTGCGCAGGGTCACGGAAAACGGCTTGGTGGTTTTTACACCGAGCTGTTCACTGGTGATCGTCCAGTTTTTTGCCGGGGTGTTGGCGTCGAGCAGGACATAGTCCCAGGCCATGGCGTGGGAAGCGGCAGAGAATGCGCCGAGAGCGACGAGGAGTTTGAGCGGAGTCATGGCAGCAGCCTTTATTGGAGTTGTGCCATTTTTATAGCGCTGCGGAAACGTTTCAGCAAGTGCAAAGAAGCTGTGGGAGAAAAGCATTCGCGAGCAGGCTCGCTCCCACAGGGACATCGGGCTTTCACAACATTTGTGAGTCACACCGAAAACTGTGGGAGCGAGCCTGCTCGCGATGGCAATTTCAAAGACACATCAACGGAAGCGATCAACCTCGGATCGCAGATCCGCCGCCAGTTTCTCCAGCTCTTTAGCGGTGATGGCCAGGTTGGAAACCACCTCACGCTGCTCACTGTTGGCCATGGCAATGCTCTGCAGATTGCTGCTCAGCAACGTCGCGGTGCTGCTTTGCTCCTGAGTGGCGGTGGTGATTGCTGCAAACTGCTGGCCTGCCGAACGGCTCTGCTCGTCGATCCGTGCCAGTGCCGAGGCGACATTGGCGTTACGCGACAGGCCTTCCTGCATCAGCACATTGCCCTGCTCCATGGTGCTGATCGCGTTGCCGGTCTCCTGCTGGATGCTGTGAATCATGCTGGAGATTTCGTCGGTGGCCTGACGGGTACGCGAGGCGAGGCTGCGCACTTCGTCCGCCACCACGGCAAAACCGCGGCCCTGTTCACCGGCACGGGCGGCTTCGATCGCAGCGTTGAGCGCCAACAGGTTGGTCTGCTCGGCGATCGAAGTGATCACGCCAACAATGCCGCCGATTTCCTGGGAGCGCTGGCCGAGGGTGTTGATCACCGTGGCGGTGCTGTTCAGCGCACCGGCAATCTGCTCCAGCGACGACGACGCTTCTTCCATCGAGCTGCGACCAATCTGTGTTTGCTGGGCGTTTTCCTGTGCCAGGCGCTGAGTCGCGCCCATGTTGTCAGCGATGTTCAGCGACGTCGCACTGAACTCTTCCACCGCGCCGGCCATGCTGGTGATTTCGCCCGACTGCTGCTCCATGCCTTCATAAGCACCACCGGACAAACCGGACAATGCCTGCGCGCGACTGTTGACCTCTTCCGAGGCGCGGCGGATGTGTTCGACCATGGTCGACAGCGCCTGGCTCATCTGGTTGAACGCGCGGGACAGCTGACCGATTTCGTCGTGGCTCGATACGTTCAGACGCACGCTCAGATCACCGGCACCCAGAGCCTCGGCCTGACGCACCAGATCGCCCAGTGGCGCAAGCTTGCTGCGCAACAGCCAGACCACGGAACCGACCGCGAGCAACATCGCCAGCAGGCTGCCGATCGCCAGTTGCGTACCGACGCTCCAGGTCACCGCGCGGATCTCGGCTTTCGGCATGCTCGCGACCACCGACCACGGGCCACCTTCGAACGGCACGGCGATGCTGTAGAAGTCTTCGCCCTTGTCGCTCCAGAACTCGCCCTTGCCTGGGGTTTTCACCAGGTTATTGATGGTCGGCACGGCTTGATCCAGCGCTTCTACGCCGGCAATCGGCACCAGCCATTTGTTCTGCTCGTCGAGCAGGGCCAGCGAGCCGGTCTGGCCGATGCGGAAGCGCTTGAGATTGGCGAACTGCGCGTTCTGCGCGTCGGTGTAGTCGAAGCCGACATACAGCACGGCGATGATCTTGCCGCCCGCGTCGCGCACCGGGGTGTACTGCGACATGTAGTAGCGCTCGAACAACAGCGAGCGGCCGACATAACTCTGCCCCGCCATCAACTTTGCGTACGCCGGGTTGGCATGATCGAGCACGGTGCCGATGGCACGGGTGCCGTCCTGCTTGCTGACGTTGGTGCTGACGCGAATGAAGTCTTCGCCGCTGCGCACGAATACCGTTGCCACGCCGGCGGTCATCTGCTTGAACTCGTCAACTTCCTTGAAGTTGTTGTTCAGCACCTCGTTGCCCAGGTGCAGGCCCGGGGTCTGCACGCCGGCCACGGTCACTGGCTGATCGGGGTGCACACTCAGGCCACTGCCGAAGCGTTTTTCGAACAGACCGCTCAAGCGCAGGGTGCTTTCGCGCAGCGTACCGTGGAAGGTACTCAGTTGATCGGCCAGCAGCCGGGCCTCACTGGCCAGATGCTCTTCACGGGTGGCGAGGTTGGCGGAATCCAGCGAACGCAAGGCGAACACCGTACTGCCGCTGATGACTATCGCCAGTATTACAGCGAGGGCGAGGCCCAACTGCGAGGCGATCCGAGCACGAGGTTGAGACATGAACAGCTCCTGGCCGAGCCACCGAATCCTCCTTGATCGCGGTAATTGCCCGGAAAATATTCTAATAATGGGGGTAGCGCGAAACCGGCACGACGGTTCCACATGCTCGTAGTCGGCGGTAAAACCGAATACTTGAGCGCATTGCGTGGGTATGGCGCAGTGGTGGCATTGTGCCGGCTCGAACGTCTCAGCTCAAGCGTGTCACTGCCGGGAGCTGCATGGCGCGGACTTCGCTCTGAAGAAAGTCACTGAGGCGGCGCAAACGTTCACCTCCCGGACGGGTTCTTGGCCACACCAGGTAATAATCAAGACCACTGGCGACCGCTGTCGGCCACGGCAGACTCAAGCGCCCTTGCGCGACGTCTTCGGCAACCATCAGCAAATCACCCATGGACACACCGTAGCCGCGCGCCGCCGCGATCATGCCCAGTTCGAGGGTGTCGAACACCTGACCGCCCTTGAGCGAGACCTGATCGGATAACCCCATGCGCTCCAGCCAACTGCGCCAGTCTCGGCGATCCGGGGTCGGATGCAACAGTTCGGCGCTGCCCAGGCGCGCCACGTCCCAGGGCTGGTCATTGAGAAGGTTCGGCGCGCCAACCGGGATCAATTCCTCGGGAAACAGCAGGCTCGCTTCCCAGTCCGGCGGGAAATGCCCGTCGCTGAGCAACACGGCGCAATCGAACGGCTCATTGTTGAAATCCACCGAATCGATGTCCATCCACGCGCTCGTCAGTTGCACCTCATTGCCCGGCTGCAAGTGGCGGAAGCGGCTCAGCCGCGCCAGCAACCAACGCATGGTCAGGGTTGAGGGTGCCTTCATGCGCAGGATGTCGTCCTCGGCGCGCAAGGTGTTGCAGGCGCGCTCGAGGGCGGCAAAGCCTTCGCGGATACCGGGCAACAGCAGCCGGGCCGATTCGGTCAGCTGCAAGTTGCGGCCGCTGCGATGAAACAGCCGGCAGGCGAAATGTTCTTCGAGGGTACGCATGTGCCGACTGACCGCGCTTTGGGTAATCGACAACTCTTCCGCCGCGCGGGTGAACGAGCTGTGTCGCGCTGCCGCTTCGAATGCACGCAGGGCATACAGGGGCGGAAGGCGTCGGGACATACACAAAGCTCCAGTAGCGGGATGCAGCCGGTTCGGCCGAGACGGTTCAGGATGAGTATTAATCATGCCACCCATCCTTTTTATCCCTTTGTGCAACGCCTGCCAAGCGCCGAGAATCGACGCTCTTCTGTTCCCTTTGATATTTGGGTGGTGATGACCATGCGGCATCCTGTGCGTACCGAACTCTGGGCCATTCTGCGGCTGGCGGGGCCGCTGATTGCTTCGCAGTTGGCGCACATGCTGATGGTGCTGACCGACACCCTGATGATGGCGCGCTTGAGTCCAGAAGCGCTGGCCGGTGGCGGCCTCGGTGCGGCCAGCTATTCGTTCGTGTCGATTTTCTGCATCGGCGTGATTGCAGCGGTCGGCACACTGGTGGCGATCCGTCAGGGCGCCGGCGACATCATCGGTGCCGCGCGCCTGACACAGGCCGGACTGTGGCTGGCCTGGCTGATGGCGCTCGGCGCCGGGCTGCTGCTGTGGAACCTCAAACCCGTGTTGCTGCTGTTTGGCCAGACCGAAACCAACGTCAACGCCGCCGGGCAATTCCTCATCGCCCTGCCCTTCGCCTTGCCGGGTTATCTGAGCTTCATGGCCCTGCGCGGTTTCACCAGTGCGATTGGCCGGGCGACGCCAGTGATGGTGATCAGCCTCGCCGGCACGGTGGCCAATTTCCTGCTCAACTACGCGCTGATCACCGGCATGTTCGGTCTGCCGCACCTGGGTCTGACCGGCATCGGTCTGGTCACGGCGATTGTCGCCAACTGCATGGCACTGGCGCTGGCCTGGCACATTCGCCGGCATCCGGCCTATGACGCTTATCCGTTGCGCGTCGGTCTGTCGCGGCCGAACCGGCAATACCTGAAAGAACTCTGGCGCCTGGGCCTGCCGATTGGCGGCACCTATGCGGTGGAGGTCGGGTTGTTCGCTTTCGCTGCACTGTGCATGGGCACCATGGGCAGCACGCAAATGGGCGCGCACCAAATCGCTCTGCAGATCGTTTCTGTGGCGTTCATGGTTCCGGCCGGGATGTCCTATGCCATCACCATGCGCGTCGGCCAGCACTATGGCGCCGGGCAACTGGTTGATGCGCGGATGTCCGGCCGTGTCGGCATTGCCTTCGGCGCGGTAGTGATGCTCGGCTTTGCCCTGGTGTTCTGGCTGTGGCCGAACCAGTTGGTCGGCCTGTTCCTCGACCATAACGACCCGGCGTTTGCCGAGGTGATCCGTCTGGCGGTGAGCCTGCTGGCAGTAGCGGCGTGGTTCGAGTTGTTCGACGGCACGCAGACGATTGCCATGGGCTGTATCCGCGGGCTCAAGGATGCCAAGACCACCTTCCTGGTCGGCCTGGCTTGCTATTGGCTGATCGGCGCGCCGGCGGCGTGGTGGATGGCTTTCCACCTCAATTGGGGGCCGACCGGTGTCTGGTGGGGACTGGCGCTGGGGTTGGCGTGCGCGGCAGTGAGCCTGACGCTGGGGTTTGAATGGAAGATGCAGCGGATGATTCGGCGCGAGCCGCAAGCTCAAGGTTTTAACATCCCCCAGGCCGAATGAGGTCCTCTGTAGGAGTGAGCCTGCTCGCGATTGCGGTATATCAGTCAATGCAAATGTTGACTGTTGAAAAGCTATCGCGAGCAGGCTCACTCCTACAGGGGGTGGTGATCAGCCGACGATTTCCAGAGCCGGCTGCTGGCTCGATCCCGACGTCAGGTATTCCACCAGCTCCTCCAGCGGCAACGGCCGGCTGATCAGATAACCCTGCACCTGATCGCAACCGAACCCGCGCAACAAGTCCAGCTGCTCCGGCGTCTCGACCCCTTCGGCAACCACTTCCAGGTGCAGGTTGTGCGCGAGGTTGATCATCGCGTGCACCAGTTTGCGGTTCTCTTCGCGTTGTTCCATACCGCCGACAAAACTCTTGTCGATCTTCAGCAAAGTGATCGGCAGGCTGTTGAGGTGTACGAACGAAGAAAAACCGGTGCCGAAATCGTCCAGCGAGAAGCGCACGCCGAGGCGGCCGAGCGCGTCCATGGTCTGCTTGACCAGATCGCTGCGCCGCATCACCGCGGTTTCGGTCAGTTCGAACTCCAGCCACTGTGCTTCCACGCCACGCTCGGCAATCAGACGACTGAGCGTCGGCAGCAACTGGCTGTCCTGAAACTGCCGGAACGACAGGTTGATCGCCATGTGCAGCGGCGGCAGTCCCTGCTCGCGCAGAGCCTGCATATCCCGCAGTGCCCGGGCAATCACCCAGTAACCCAACGGCACGATCAATCCGCTTTGTTCGGCCAGTGGCACGAATTCGCTCGGCGGCAGCAGACCGCGCTCCCCATGGCGCCAGCGCACCAGCGCTTCGAGGCCGACGATCTGGCCATCCTCAAGATTCAGGCGTGGCTGGTAATGCAGCTCCAGCTCGTCGCGGCGCAGGGCTCGGCGCAGTTCGCTTTCGAGGTCAGCCATGCTCCGCGCATTGCGGTTGATTCGCTCGTTGAAGATATGAAAGGTGCAGCCCTGCGTGCTCTTGGCCTGCTGCATGGCGATGTGTGCGTGCCACATCAATGGATCGGCACCGCCGTTGGCGCGGGCGTGAGCGATGCCGAGGCTGGAGCCGATCAGCAGGCTCTCACCGTCGACCCAATAAGGTTCGGCCAACGCCTCGGTAATGCGCTCGGCCATCCACTCGGCGCGTTGCGGCGCGCGGCGGGTGTCGATCAGCAAAGCAAATTCATCACTGCCCAGCCGCGCCAGTTGATCACCGGCTTCCAGCTGACTTTTCAGGCGCGCGACGACTTGCAGGATCAGACGATCGCCAGCCTGATGACCAAGAGCATCATTGGCATGGCGGAAGTTATCGAGATCGAGATGGCCAAGGGCGAGGCCGCGACCGTCGCCTTCGGCAAGACGCGCGGTGAGCAGGGTCTGGAAACCCTGGCGATTGGCGATGCCGGTCAGCGGGTCCTGTTCGGCCAGGCGCTGCAGGGTGTTTTCCAGCACGCCGCGCTCGCGAACATGGCGCAGACAACGCTGGAGCATGCCAGCGTCGAGGGCGTCGAAGACCAGCCAGTCGCTGACCCCGACCGGCGCGGTGGCCGGTTCATGCTCCAGCAGCAGAACGGTCGGCAGGCTGCAGCGCCCGGGCGCCGGCTGCAATGCCGGCAGGGTCAGCAGCACCGCGTGGCGGTTGTCCTCGAACAGGCGGCTGACCGAATCCCAGTTCGGCGCGCTGATCAGCACCGCCGCGCTCCCCATCGGAGCCAGACACTCACGCAACAACGCTGTCCACGCTGGCTCTTCGGCCAGTAGCAGCAAACGCAAGGGTTCGACAGGCGTAGACAAGCTGACTCCCTAGACTCTGCAATGATGTAGGCGGGGCATTATGCCGGTGTGCTGAACAATGACCAATGCGTTGTCCGATGACAACGGCAGTGAAAGGTTATTTTGTGTCACGAATGAGAACATTAGCCGCAAAATCCCCGCGTATCCTGCGTGAAAGTAACAAAACCGGCAAATCTGAATCGCGTGTTGCGTCACAAGTCGGACAGAGCAGCACAAATCGCTGAGCCTGTTAAAATGCCGGCCCATTTCGTCAACGACTCCCGAATTTTCGTATGTCCCGACTCAATCCCCGGCAGCAAGAAGCCGTGAACTACGTCGGCGGCCCTCTATTGGTGCTCGCCGGTGCTGGCTCCGGCAAGACCAGCGTGATCACGCGCAAGATCGCGCACCTGATCCAGAACTGCGGCATCCGCGCCCAGTACATCGTCGCCATGACCTTTACCAACAAGGCCGCGCGCGAAATGAAAGAGCGCGTCGGCACCCTGTTGCGTGCCGGCGAAGGTCGCGGCCTGACCGTCTGCACCTTCCACAACCTGGGCCTGAACATCATCCGCAAGGAGCATGCGCGGCTGGGCTACAAACCCGGTTTCTCGATCTTCGACGAGACCGACGTCAAAGCCCTGATGACCGACATCATGCAGAAGGAATACGCAGGCGAAGACGGCGTCGACGAGATCAAGAACATGATCGGCGCCTGGAAAAACGACCTGATCCTGCCTGCCCAGGCCCTGGAAAACGCGCGCAATCCCAAAGAGCAGACCGCCGCCATCGTCTACACCCACTATCAGCGCACGCTCAAGGCGTTCAACGCGGTGGACTTCGACGACCTGATCCTGCTGCCGGTAAAGCTTTTCGAAGAACACGCCGACATTCTCGAAAAGTGGCAGAACAAAGTGCGTTACCTGCTCGTCGACGAATACCAGGACACCAACGCCAGTCAGTATCTGTTGGTGAAGATGCTCATCGGCAAGCGCAACCAGTTCACCGTGGTGGGCGACGATGACCAGTCGATCTATGCCTGGCGTGGCGCGCGCCCGGAAAACCTGATGCTGCTCAAGGACGACTATCCGTCCTTGAAAGTGGTCATGCTCGAACAGAACTACCGTTCAACCAGCCGCATCCTGCGCTGCGCCAACGTGCTGATCTCGAACAACCCGCACGAATTCGAAAAACAGCTGTGGAGCGAGATGGGCCACGGCGACGAAATCCGCGTGATCCGCTGCCGCAACGAGGACGCCGAAGCCGAGCGCGTGGCCATGGAAATCCTCAGCCTGCATCTGCGCACGGACCGCCCGTACAGCGATTTCGCGATTCTGTATCGCGGTAACTATCAGGCCAAGCTGATCGAATTGAAGCTGCAACACCACCAGGTGCCGTATCGCCTGAGCGGCGGCAACAGCTTCTTCGGCCGTCAGGAAGTGAAGGACCTGATGGCCTACTTCCGCCTGATCGTAAATCCCGATGACGACAACGCCTTCCTGCGCGTGATCAACGTGCCGCGCCGCGAGATCGGTTCGACCACCCTGGAAAAACTCGGCAACTACGCCACCGAACGCAAAATCTCGATGTACGCCGCCACCGACGAAATCGGCCTGGGTGAACATCTCGACAGCCGCTTCACCGACCGCCTGGCGCGCTTCAAGCGCTTCATGGACAAGGTCCGCGAGCAGTGTGCCGGCGAAGATCCGATTTCGGCGTTGCGCAGCATGGTCATGGACATCGACTACGAGAACTGGCTGCGCACCAACAGCTCCAGCGACAAGGCTGCGGACTACCGCATGGGCAACGTCTGGTTCCTGATCGAGGCGTTGAAAAACACCCTTGAGAAAGACGAAGACGGCGAAATGACCGTCGAGGACGCCATCGGCAAACTGGTGCTGCGCGACATGCTCGAGCGCCAGCAGGAAGAGGAGGACGGCGCCGAAGGTGTGCAGATGATGACGCTGCACGCATCCAAAGGGCTGGAATTTCCCTACGTGTTCATCATGGGCATGGAAGAGGAAATCCTCCCGCACCGCTCCAGTATCGAAGCCGACACCATCGAAGAAGAACGTCGCCTGGCCTATGTGGGCATCACCCGTGCCCGCCAGACCCTGGCGTTCACCTTTGCCGCCAAGCGCAAGCAGTACGGCGAAATCATCGACTGCGCGCCGAGCCGCTTCCTGGATGAACTGCCGCCGGACGATCTGGTCTGGGAAGGCAACGACGACACCCCGACTGAAGTCAAAGCCGTGCGCGGAAATAGCGCATTGGCCGATATACGCGCGATGTTAAAGCGCTAGAATCGACTACTTTTTAATCTACCTTCGGCGCCCATCGCGCCAACAGAGGAAGCTGTTGTGGAAGCACTGCACAAAAAAATCCGCGAAGAAGGCATCGTGCTTTCCGATCAGGTCCTGAAAGTCGACGCCTTTCTGAACCACCAGATCGACCCGGCACTGATGAAGCTGATCGGTGACGAATTCGCCGCGCTGTTCAAGGACTCGGGGATTACCAAGATCGTCACCATCGAAGCTTCGGGCATCGCCCCAGCGATCATGACCGGTCTGAACCTCGGCGTGCCGGTGATCTTCGCCCGCAAGCAACAGTCGCTGACCCTGACTGAAAACCTGCTCTCGGCGACCGTGTACTCGTTCACCAAAAAGACCGAAAGCACCGTGGCCATCTCCCCGCGTCACCTGACCAGCAGCGACCGCGTGCTGATCATCGACGACTTCCTCGCCAACGGTAAGGCCTCGCAAGCGCTGATCTCGATCATCAAACAGGCCGGCGCCACCGTTGCCGGTCTGGGCATCGTCATCGAGAAGTCGTTCCAGGGCGGCCGCGCCGAACTGGACTCGCAGGGCTACCGCGTCGAGTCGCTGGCCCGGGTGAAATCGCTGAAGGATGGCGTCGTTACCTTCATCGAGTAACCAGCAGCACCGAGTTACCCCTGTGGGAGCGAGCCTGCTCGCGAATGCATTGTGTCAGTCACCCTGTTGAGGGAATGACACACCGCTTTCGCGAGCAGGCTCGCTCCCACAGCGGCTTCTGGGGTGGGCAGTTATTGCGTGGTGGCTTTCAGACCAGTGAGGAGCAGGCGCTGGAAAAGGTCTTCCTTCAACCCCTCCGGATTCGTCAGCTGCATCCGCTCAAGATGCTCCGGGAACGTTGAGGCCTCCGGCGCATCCAGCGCTGCCTTGCCCAGTTCCAGAATCTCGCTCAGCTTGAACTTGCTCTTCAGCCAGTTCAGCGCGCGCAACAGATCCCGTTCGATCGCGGTGAAATCACAACCTAGCGGGTACTCCGGAAACAGGTTCGGGTGCCGCGCGGCAATCGCCTGCAAGCGTTGCGGTGTGTTGTCGGCAAACCGTGGATCAATACGGAAATCCTTCGGCAGCTTGCCGACGTTCTGCGCCTGTTCGATGAGCCCTGGCTGAAAACGTGAGTCGCTGATGTTGAGCAGCGCTTCGATCACTGCCGCGTCGGATTTGCCGCGCAGGTCGGCGATGCCGTACTCGGTGACGACGATGTCGCGCAGATGCCGCGGAATCGTGCAGTGGCCGTATTCCCAGACGATGTTGGAACTGACCTCGCCGGCGGACTCGCGCCAGCTGCGCAGAATCAGAATCGACCGCGCATTGTGCAACGCGTGTCCCTGCGCCACGAAGTTGTACTGCCCGCCGACCCCACTGAGCACCCGTCCGTCTTCCAACTGATCCGCGACACCCGCCCCCAGCAACGTCATGTTGAACACGGTGTTGATGAAGCGCGCATCAAGGCGCTGCAGACGTTTGAGTTCTTCCTGCCCATACAGCTCGTTGATGTAGCTGATGCGGGTCATGTTGAATTCTAGCAACCTGCTTTGCGGCAACTCGCGCAGCCGTTCATAGAAGCTGCGCGGGCCGAGGAAGAAACCGCCGTGCACGCAGATACCGTCAGGTTGTGCCGCTTCGTCGAGGGTGCCGGCATTGGCCTGTTCCTGCGTCGGCACATCGGGATAGACCTTGCGCCGAATGATCCCGGCATCTGCCAGCACCAGCAGACCGTTGACGAACATCTCGCTGCAACCATAAAGGCCTTTGGCAAAGGGCGCGGTGCCGCCCTCGCGCTGGATCAATTGCGCCCATTGGCTGAGGTTGATGTCATCGAGTAACGCCTGATAGCCGGCGTTATCGGCCTGACGGGCAAGCAGCGCTGCGGTCAACGCGTCACCCATCGAACCGATACCAATCTGCAGCGTTCCGCCGTCGCGCACCAACGTACTGGCGTGCAAGCCAATGAAATGATCCTGGAAGCCCACCGGCATATTCGGCGTGGAAAACAGCGTGCTGCTGTCCTTCTCGTCGATCAGCAGATCGAAGGTGTCGATGTCGACTTCAGCATCGCCGGGCATGTACGGCAGATCCGTATGCACCTGGCCGACCAGCACAATGGTCTCCCCCGCCTCGCGGCGCTTGGCGATCATCGGCAACAGGTCAAGGGTGATGTCCGGGTTGCAACTCAGGCTCAGCCGATCGGGATGTTCGCTGTTGCTGGCGAGCAACTGCGCCACCAGGTTCAGGCCTGCTGCGTTGATGTCGCGGGCGGCATGGCTGTAATTGCTGCTGACGTAATCCTGCTGCGCCGGCGCGCTGTTGAGCAGGCTGCCGGGCTGCATGAAGAACTGCTGGATACGGATGTTGGCGGGCAGGCTGTCGCGCTGCAGATCGGCGAGGAAATCGAACTCCGGATAATCACCGAACACCCGCTCGACGAAGGGCTCGATAAAGCGCTTCTGCAAGCCATCGCCCAGATTCGGCCGACCGAGGCACAGCGCGGTATAGATCGTCAGCTGCCGCTCGGGCAGCTCCTTGATGCGCCGGTACAGCGCGTTGACGAAGTGATTCGGCTTGCCCAGCCCCAGCGGCAGGCCCATGTGGATGTGCGCCGGCAAGCGCGCCAGTACGTCGTCCACCGCCTGTTCGATCGAACACAACTGCACCATCTGAAGCCTCCCGCCCGTTCCGTTGATAGGGGTAGACCGAGATTGCCTTGAGTTTGCTGCAAAGGACAGCGTTTGGTTTCGAGATGTTTGTTCAACTTAAGAGGGTCACCCTCACCCTTGCCCTCTCCCAGAGGGAGAGGGAACTGATTGAGGATATTCAGCATTTCGTTGACATTGAAAACGCTCCACCGAATCCAATAATCGACTTGATCCTTCAGGTCGATGTACAACGCCAGAGACCTCGGTCGGTTCCCTTCCCTCAGGGAGAGGGTTCCGGTGAGGGCTCTTGATTTACGGGCACAAAAAAACCGTCCGAAGACGGTTTTTCGTTGAGAGCGTCGCTTACAGACCGGACATCTCTTTGATCGCACCTTTGAGCTCTTCATCGGAGCAATCGGCGCAGGTGCCTTTTGGCGGCATGGCGTTGATGCCGGTGATGGCCTTGGCAAGGATGCCGTCCAGACCACCCTGATGATCGGCCCGCTCCTTCCAGGCTGCCTTGTCGCCGATCTTCGGCGCGCCGAGCAGGCCCGTGCCGTGGCAAGCGTTGCAATGCTTGGCGATCACGTCTTTAGGTGCCTTCGCCCCGCCTCCGCCGCCTGCGGTCGCAGCCACTTCCATACCCTTGCATTCCTGCCCTTGAACACACACCTGGCCGACGGGCTCGATGCGTTTGGCGATGTCGTCATTCGTCGCAGCTTGAGCGCTGACAGCCCAGAGGGCCAGTACGGTTGCTGGTGCAGCCAGCATTTTCATAATTAGGTTCACGCGTTCACCCTCAATGGTGGCTATTCACGCCTGCGGCCACGGTTCGCAGGCGGCGCAAGTATAGCGGCTAGGCCGCTGTACTGAAACAACCCCATGGTTAGAGGGGTCTTGTTGCGCATCGGAAGAACGGTCCGGGTGCCTTCGCCGTAATGGTCTGGCGCCTCTTGCTTAGAAATTCGCCGGCGTCGCTGCGCTGATTAGTCGCGCCGGTACGTCGAACGGATTACGGAAACGATGCGGCTTGGTACTTTCAAAATAGTAGCTGTCGCCAGCTTCGAGGATAAAAGTTTCCAGACCTACCACCAGCTCCAGGCGACCTTCCACCAGAATCCCGGTTTCCTCACCTTCATGGGTGAGCATTTCTTCGCCAGTGTCGGCGCCCGGCGGGTAGATTTCGTTGAGGAAGGCGATGGCGCGGCTGGGGTGGGCGCGGCCGACCAGTTTCATGGTCACGGCGCCGTCGGAGATGTCGATCAGCTCGTTGGCCTTGTAGACGATCTGGGTCGGTTGGTCCTGCAGGATCTCTTCGGAAAAGAACTCGACCATGGACATGGGAATGCCGCCGAGCACCTTTCTCAGCGAACTGATCGAAGGACTGACACTGTTCTTTTCGATCATCGAAATGGTGCTGTTGGTGACGCCCGCGCGTTTGGCGAGTTCACGCTGGGAAAGCCCTTTGAGCTTGCGGATCGATTGCAGTCGTTCACCGACGTCCAAGGCGGGAGCCTCCTGATGTTGTAAGAATATTGAGCGTTATCATGGCGACAGCGTTCAGTATTTACAACACTTGGCCCCCGTAGCGGCGTCAACCCTCGGAATAGAGCCTCGGCACCCGACGCAGGTTGCAGAATATCTGGTAAGGGATGGTGTCGGCCCACTTCGCCACCTCGCTGGCGAGGATGTTCTTGCCCCACAACTCGACGTCGGAACCGAGGCCGGCTTCCGGCACATCGGTCAGGTCGATGCAGAGCATGTCCATCGACACGCGCCCCAGCAGGCGGCTGCGTTTGCCGGCCACAAGCACCGGCGTGCCGGTCGGCGCCTGACGCGGGTAGCCGTCAGCGTAACCCATGGCGACCACGCCGATGCGCATGGGTTTGTCGGTGATGAACCTGGCGCCATAGCCAATCGGTTCGCCGGCCGGCAGTTCACGCACGCTGATGACTTTCGATGCGAGGGTCATCACCGGTTGCAGGCGCTCGGCCACTGCGTTGGCTTCTTCGAACGGGGTCGCGCCGTAGAGCATGATGCCCGGGCGTACCCAATCGCTTTTGATTTCTGGCCAGCCGAGCACGGCTGGTGAGTTGCGCAGGCTGACTTCCGCCGCCAAACCCTGACGCGCCGCTTCGAACACTGCCACCTGCTCGGCACTGCTCTGCGCGTGCAATTCATCGGCGCGGGCGAAGTGGCTCATCAGCACGATTTTCGCCACTTTGCCGCTGGCCAGCAGACGCTGGTACGCCGCTGGGTAATCTTTCGGATGCAGGCCGACCCGGTGCATGCCGGAGTCGAGCTTGAGCCACACCGTGATGGGTTTGCTCAGCGCCGCCTGCTCGATCGCTTCGAGCTGCCACAGCGAATGCACCACGCACCAGAAATCATGCTCGACGATCAACGCCAGCTCGTCTGCCTCGAAGAAGCCTTCCAGCAGCAGTACCGGCGCGCGAATCCCGGCAGCGCGCAACTCCAGTGCCTCTTCGATGCACGCCACGGCAAAACCGTCCGCCTCGGCTGCCAGTGCCTGGGCGCAACGCACCGCGCCATGGCCGTAGGCGTCCGCCTTGATCACCGCAAGCGCTTTGGCGCCAGTGACTTCACGGGCAATTCGGTAGTTGTGACGCAGGGCTTGAAGATCGATCAGGGCACGGGCAGGACGCATGGCGGCAGACTTCTGGGCGGTCATGGAAAGAAAAACCGGCGCTGACTGACGGCGTGAACCGCCAACAGCGCCGGGAGAGGGATCTCGGAAACGTTATGGCAGCGCGGCGACGATGGAGATCTCCACCAGAATGCTCGGCTTGGCCATCTTCGCTTCGACGGTGGCGCGGGCGGGCGCGGCGCCTTTCGGCAGCCACTGGTCCCACACTGCGTTCATGCCGGCAAAGTGGGCGTCGATGTCGTTCAGGTAGATCGTCGCCGACAACAGATGCTGCTTGTCCGTCCCGGCCAGATCGAGCAGGCGCTCGATATTGGCGAGCACGTCGCGGGTCTGCTGTTCAATTCCGGCGTCGAAGTCGTCGCCGACCTGCCCGGCCAGATACACGATGCCGTTGTGGCTGACGATCTGACTCATGCGCTCATTGGTGAGCTGGCGCTGGATTGACATGTTTTGCGGACTCCTGGGTCTGGTTGCCGTAACGGGAAATATCGAGGCCTTCGGCGCTGATCTGGGGCTTTTTCTTCGCCATCAGGTCGGCGAGCAAACGGCCGGAACCGCAAGCCATGGTCCAGCCGAGCGTACCGTGACCGGTGTTGAGGAACAGATTCTTGAATGGCGTAGCACCAACGATCGGCGTGCCGTCCGGCGTGGTCGGGCGCAGGCCGGTCCAGAAACTCGCCTCGGCCAGATTGCCGCCCTGAGGATAAAGGTCGTTGACGATCATCTCCAGGGTTTCGCGTCGACGCGGGTTGAGCGACAGGTCGAAACCGGCGATCTCGGCCATGCCACCGACGCGGATGCGGTTGTCGAAACGGGTGATCGCGACCTTGTAGGTCTCGTCGAGAATGGTTGAAGTCGGCGCCATCGCCGGATCGGTGATCGGCACCGTCAGCGAGTAGCCCTTGAGCGGATACACCGGAGCCTTGATGCCCAGCGGCTTGAGCAGTTGCGGCGAGTAGCTGCCGAGTGCCAGCACGTAGCGGTCGGCGGTTTCCAGCTTGCCGTCGATCCACACGCCGTTGATGCGATCACCGGCGTAGTCGAGCTTCTGGATGTCCTGGCCGAAACGGAATTCCACGCCGAGCTTGCGCGCCATTTCGGCGAGACGGGTGGTGAAGATCTGGCAGTCGCCGGTCTGGTCGTTGGGCAAACGCAGCGCGCCGGCGAGAATGTCGGTGACGCCTGCCAGAGCCGGCTCGACGCGGGCAATGCCGGCGCGATCGAGGAGTTCAAACGGCACGCCGGATTCTTTCAGCACGGCGATGTCCTTGGCGGCGTTATCCAGCTGCGCCTGAGTCCGGAACAACTGGGTAGTGCCGAGGCTGCGACCTTCGTACGCAATGCCGGTTTCGGCGCGCAACTCATCGAGGCAGTCACGGCTGTACTCGGACAGACGCACCATGCGCTCCTTGTTCACCGCGTAACGGCTGGCGGTGCAGTTGCGCAGCATTTGCGCCATCCACAGGTACTGATCGATGTCGGCGGTGGCCTTGATCGCCAATGGCGCGTGGCGCTGAAGCAGCCACTTGATCGCCTTGAGCGGCACGCCCGGCGCAGCCCACGGCGAGGCGTAACCCGGCGAGACCTGGCCGGCGTTGGCGAAACTGGTTTCCATGGCCGCAGCAGGCTGCCGGTCCACCACCACCACTTCGAACCCGGCACGGGCCAGATAGTAAGCACTGGCGGTACCGATAACGCCGCTACCCAAGACCATGACGCGCATTTTCAATCCCTCATCGCGGCTTTTCGCCGAACTGTTTATTAGAGCAATGATGAGCGCAGTGTAAAAAAGAAATGCCAGTGCTTTTCACTATATAAGCGCCTATATTTGGCGACAATTCTCGGCAAAAACCCTTTTCACGGAGGCGCATCCCCTATGCGTACCAACACTCAGACCAAACGTGAGCTGGACAAGATCGACCGCAATATCCTGCGAATCCTGCAGGCGGACGGGCGGATTTCCTTTACCGAACTGGGGGAAAAGGTCGGCCTCTCGACCACGCCATGCACCGAGCGCGTGCGGCGCCTGGAGCGCGAAGGAATCATCATGGGCTACAACGCCCGGCTCAATCCGCAGCATTTGAAGGGTAGCCTGCTGGTGTTTGTCGAGATCAGCCTCGATTACAAATCCGGCGACACTTTCGAGGAGTTTCGCCGCGCGGTGCTGAAGCTGCCCCATGTGCTGGAGTGCCATTTGGTGTCAGGGGATTTCGACTATCTGGTGAAGGCGCGGATTTCCGAGATGGCCTCCTATCGCAAGCTGCTGGGCGACATCCTGTTGAAGCTGCCGCATGTGCGCGAATCGAAGAGTTACATCGTCATGGAAGAGGTGAAAGAGAGCCTGTGCCTGCCGATTCCGGATTGACATTTTCGGTGCCCGACCCGGCCCTATCGCGAGCAGGCTCACTCCTACACTTGCAATGCGTACCCCTGTCGGAGTGAGCCTGCTCGCGATGGCGTCAACTCGGTTCCGAGTGAACGCGTTAAACCAGCACCTGCCGATTCGCCGCCATGTATTCGAATATCTGCTTCTCCACCCGCGGATGAATCAACTCCACCGGTCGCCGCTCGTTGGGGCACGGCAAGGTCTTGGTGGTGCCGAACAATCGGCAGATCAGCGGTCGCTCTTCATACACCGTGCAGCCATTCGGCCCCAGGTGCACACAGTTGAGTTCTTCCAGCGCCGCATCCTGCTCGGCGCGGGTCTTGCGTGGCAGTCGTGCCATCTCTTCGGGCGAAGTGGTCACTGGCCCGCAGCAGTCGTGGCAGCCCGGCACGCATTCGAACGTCGGGATCTGCTGACGCAGGGTGCGGATTTTCTGGCTGTTGCAGCTCATCGAAACGGTGACCAAAGTGGCGGGACAACGATTGTGCCGCAAAAGCCCGGATCCAGACACCGCAGACCGACCGATGTTGCCCGCCTTCAGCCGCGCAGCTTATGCTCCGTCAAATTTTCTCGACACTCAGCCGTTGGATGATGCCCATGACCGCCCGCGCCCAGACCACCGCGAGCCAGCCCCACGTTGCCTCTTATTACGCCGCCAGCAGCTTGCCGCAGCCCGACCATCCTGTGCTGCAAGGCGACGTGGCGGCTGACGTCTGCGTGGTCGGCGGCGGCTTTTCCGGGTTGAACACGGCACTGGAACTGGCTGAGCGCGGCCTCAGCGTAGTGTTGCTGGAAGCGCACAGGATCGGCTGGGGCGCCAGCGGTCGCAACGGCGGGCAGTTGATTCGCGGCGTCGGTCACGGCCTCGATCAGTTCGCCAATGTCATCGGGGCCGACGGCGTGCGCGCGATGAAGCTCATGGGCCTGGAAGCAGTGGAAATCGTCCGCCAGCGCGTCGAGCGTTTCGGCATTGCCTGCGACCTGACCTGGGGCTACTGCGACCTTGCCAACAAGCCTTCCGATCTCGACGGTTTTGCCGAAGACGCCGAAGAACTGCGCAGCCTCGGTTATCGCTACGAAACCCGCCTGTTAAAAGCCAGTGAAATGCACACAGTGGTCGGCTCCAAGCGCTACGTGGGCGGCTTGATCGACATGGGTTCCGGGCATCTGCACCCGCTGAATCTGGCGCTGGGCGAAGCGGCTGCGGCGCAGCAACTGGGCGTTCAGCTGTTCGAGCGTTCGGCGGTGACGCGCATCGATTACGGCCCCGAAATGAAAGTGCACACGGCGCAGGGCTCGGTGCGGGCGAAGACTCTGGTGCTGGGCTGCAATGCTTATCTCAACGACTTGAATCAGCAACTGAGCGGAAAGGTTCTGCCCGCCGGCAGCTACATCATCGCCACAGAGCCGCTGAGCGAAGAGCAGGCGCATGACCTGCTGCCGCAGAACATGGCGGTCTGCGATCAACGAGTAGCGCTGGATTACTATCGGCTCTCGGCGGATCGACGCTTGCTGTTCGGTGGTGCCTGCCATTATTCAGGACGTGATCCGAAAGACATCGGGGCTTATATGCAGCCGAAGATGCTTGAAGTGTTCCCGCAACTGGCCGGGGTGAAAATTGACTATCAATGGGGCGGGATGATCGGCATCGGCGCCAACCGCTTGCCGCAGATCGGCCGGCTCGCCGATCAACCGAACGTGTATTACGCCCAGGCTTATTCCGGTCATGGGGTGAATGCCACACACCTGGCCGGCAAGCTGCTGGCCGAGGCGATCAGCGGGCAGCATGGCGGTGGCTTTGATCTGTTCGCCAAGGTGCCGCACATCACCTTCCCCGGTGGCAAGCATTTGCGCTCGCCGCTGTTGGCGCTGGGAATGTTGTGGCATCGGCTTAAAGAGTTGGTCTGACAGAGTTGCGGTGGCTTTAAGGGCCCTATCGCGAGCAGGCTCACTCCTACAGTTGAAATGAGTTTCCCCTGTAGGAGTGAGCCTGCTCGCGATGAGGCCCGCAAGAACGATACAGATCTCAGATCCGCCAGAACGGCTTCAACCCCTCCTCCCGCGCCTGCTCACGGGTCAGCCCGATATCCTTGAGCTGATCCGCCGTCAGCGCCAGCAACGCCTTGCGCGTGTGCAGACGCTGCCAGAACAGACCCCAGCGACTCAGGCCGGACGGCGCGTTACGCAGCTGATTGCGCGCGTTGTCCTTCTGCCCTGCCGCCAGTTCCTGACTGTGTAACGTCAGCCGCACATCGCTCAAGCCGTTCATTTTCGTTGCTCCTGTTTACTTGGGTAGCCAGAGATTCCATGATGCGCGGGCCGGCAAAACCATTACAGACTCAACGAACCTGTATTAACTCCATACAGATTTGCCGATTCGCTGACTGAATGATCGTTTTCTGCCGCATCTGTACTGGTTTTCATCACTGCACACCGAGACCACCATGACTCTGTATGTAAACCTCGCCGAATTGCTCGGCACCCGCATCGAACAGGGTTTCTATCGCCCCGGTGATCGCTTGCCGTCAGTGCGTGCACTGAGCGTTGAACACGGAGTCAGTCTGAGCACGGTGCAGCAGGCCTATCGCGTGCTCGAAGACAGCGGTCTGGCCACGCCAAAACCCAAGTCCGGCTATTTCGTGCCAGTTGGCCGCGAACTGCCGGAATTGCCGGCAATCGGCCGCCCGGCGCAACGGCCGGTGGAGATTTCGCAGTGGGATCAGGTGCTGGAATTGATCCGCGCCGTACCGCGCAAAGACGTTGTGCAGTTGGGCCGCGGCATGCCCGATGTCGGCTCGCCGACCATGAAACCATTGCTGCGTGGACTGGCACGGATCAGTCGGCGGCAGGACATGCCCGGTCTGTATTACGACAACATCCACGGCAACCTCGAACTGCGCGAACAGATCGCACGCCTGATGCTTGATTCCGGCTGTCAGTTGAGCGCCAGCGATCTGGTGATCACCACTGGCTGCCACGAAGCGCTGTCCACCAGCATCCACGCGATCTGCGAGCCGGGCGACATCGTCGCGGTGGATTCACCGAGCTTCCACGGCGCCATGCAGACCCTCAAAGGCCTGGGCATGAAAGCCCTGGAAATCCCCACCGACCCGCTCACCGGCATCAGCCTCGACGCGCTTGAACTGGCCTTGGAACAGTGGCCGATCAAAGCCATTCAGCTCACGCCCAACTGCAACAACCCCCTCGGCTACGTCATGCCCGAGTCGCGCAAGCGCGCCCTGTTGACGCTGGCCCAGCGTTTCGACGTGGCGATCATCGAAGACGATGTGTATGGCGAACTGGCCTACACCTACCCGCGCCCACGTACGATCAAATCCTTCGATGAAGACGGCCGCGTGTTGCTCTGCAGCTCGTTCTCCAAGACTCTGGCGCCGGGGCTGCGCATCGGCTGGGTGGCACCGGGCCGGTATCTGGAGCGGGTGCTGCACATGAAATACATCAGCACCGGATCCACCGCGCCACAACCGCAGATCGCCATTGCCGAATTCATCAAGGCCGGCCATTTCGAGCCGCACCTGCGGCGCATGCGCATGCAGTACCAGCGCAATCGTGACGCGATGATCGACTGGGTGACCCGCTACTTTCCCGCCGGCACACGCGCCAGTCGCCCGCAGGGCAGCTTCATGCTCTGGGTGGAGCTGCCGGACGGTTTCGACACGCTGAAACTGAATCGCGCGCTGCACGATCAGGGCGTACAGATTGCCGTCGGCAGCATCTTTTCCGCCTCGGGCAAATACCGCAATTGTCTGCGGATGAACTACGCTGCCAAACCAACAGCGCAGATCGAAGAGGCGGTGCGCAAGGTCGGTGCCGCGGCAATCAAATTACTCGCTGAGACCGACTGACCTTTTTTGTCAGCCCGGCGTCCAAAATGCCGACCTCAACCGCCAACCGGAACGATCCTACGTGAGCTTCAGACAGCCCCTACTCGCTTTACTGATACTCGCCTCGTTCCTCAGCGGCTGCGCCAGCCTTGATGTACCGCGCGAACCGAGCCAGGCCCTGCCGGCGTCGGAATCGAGTTTCGGCCGCTCGATCCAGGCGCAGGCCGCGCCCTACAAGGGGCAGTCCGGGTTTCGCCTGCTCTCCGACAGCGGTGAGGCATTTACCGCCAGGGCCGAGCTGATTCGTCACGCCCAGGTCAGCCTCGATTTGCAGTACTACATCGTCCACGACGGCATCAGCACGCGGATGCTGGTGGAGGAAGTGCTTAAGGCTGCCGACCGTGGCGTGCGTGTGCGCATCCTGCTCGATGACACCACCAGCGACGGCCTCGACCAGATCATCGCCACCCTGGCGGCGCATCCGCAGATTCAGATTCGCTTGTTCAATCCGTTGCACTTGGGACGCAGCACCGGCGTCACGCGTGCGGCCGGACGACTGTTCAATCTGTCCGTGCAGCATCGGCGCATGCACAACAAGTTGTGGCTGGCGGACAACAGCGCGGCCATCGTCGGCGGGCGCAATCTGGGCGACGAGTATTTCGACGCCGAACCCAACCTGAATTTCACCGACATCGACATGCTCAGCATCGGCCCGGTGGCCGAGCAGCTCGGGCACAGTTTCGATCAGTACTGGAACAGTGCGCTGAGCAAGCCGATCGACGAATTCCTCTCCAGCCAGCCGACCGCCGCCGACCTGGAGAACACGCGCACGCGCCTGGAAGAGTCGCTGGAAGAAACCCGCAGGCAGAACCACGCGCTGTATCAGCAGTTGATGAAGTTCACCACCGACCCGCGCATGGACATCTGGCGCAAAGAGCTGATCTGGGCCTGGAACCAGGCGTTGTGGGATGCGCCGAGCAAGGTTCTGTCCAAGGGCGAACCTGATCCGCACCTGCTGCTGACCACACAACTGGCGCCGGAACTGACCGGTGTCAGCAAAGAGCTGATCATGATTTCTGCGTATTTCGTGCCGGGTCAGCCGGGGCTGGTCTACCTGACCGGGCGCGCCGATGCCGGGGTCTCCGTGAGCCTGTTGACCAATTCGCTGGAGGCCACCGACGTGCCAGCGGTGCATGGCGGCTACGCGCCCTATCGCAAGGCGTTGCTGGAACACGGGGTGAAACTCTATGAACTGCGGCGCCAGCCTGGGGATAACTATGGCAGCGGTCCGCGAGTGTTCTACAGCCGCTCGTATCGCGGCTCGGATTCCAGCCTGCACAGCAAGGCGATGATTTTCGATCGGCGCAAATCGTTTATCGGCTCGTTCAATTTCGACCCGCGCTCGGTGCTGTGGAACACCGAAGTCGGCATTCTGGTCGACAGCCCGGAACTGGCTGAGCACGTCCGCGCACTAGCGTTGCAAGGCATGGCGCCAACCCTGAGTTATCAGGCGAAACTCGAGGACGGCAAGGTCGTCTGGGTCACGGAGGACAACGGTCAGATGCATACCCTGACCAAGGAACCGGGGAGCTGGTGGCGGCGTTTCAACTCGTGGTTCAGCACCAGCGTCGGCCTGGAGCGGATGCTGTAAAAAACAAAAAGATCGCAGCCTTCGGCAGCTCCTACAGTTGGAATGCATATCCCCCTGTAGGAGCTGCCGAAGGCTGCGATCTTTTGCTCTCAAGCAGTCTGCGTTGCGCCGAATGCCCCCTGGCGCAACAACAAAAGCACCAATCCAAACGCACCCGCCGCCATCAACAGCGGCAATGCATGCCCATTGATCCACTGACTGCCTGCCCCCGCCGCCAACGGCCCGACCAGACAACCGACACCCCACAACTGCGCGATATGCGCATTGGCGCGCACCAGCGCATCGTCACGGTAACGCTCGCCAATCAGGATCAGCGACAGGGTAAACAGGCCGCCGGCACTGGCACCGAACAGCACCCACAGCGGCCAGATCAGCAGCGTGTCGAGCAACAGTGGAATGGCCAGACTCGACAGCATCAACACCACCGCGCACCCGGCAAACAGCGTGCGCCGCGACAGGTAATCAGCCAATGCGCCAATCGGCAGTTGCAACAGCGCATCGCCGACCACCACGGTGCTGACCATGGCCAAGGCGATTTCGGCGGTGAACCCCTGTTGCAGGCAGTACACCGGCAGCAACGTCAGGATCATCGCCTCGAACGCGGCGAACAACGACACTGCCCAGGCAATCGCCGGCAACTCCCGGGCAAAGCCCCACAGATCGCCAAATGTCACGCTGTTGGCCTCACTGCTCGGCGCGCCGCTGCGACCCAAGAGCAGGAAGGGCGAGACCGTCAGCAGACCCACCCCGACCCAAAAACCGTAATCATGCTCGGTGCCCAGCGCGCCCAGCAGCAATGGACCGGACAGTTGGCTCAGCGCATAGCTGCTGCCATACAGCGCTACCAGACGCCCGCGCCACTTTTCGACAACCAGCTGGTTGATCCAGCTCTCGCCAAGGATGAACACGATGGTCAGGATCACGCCGATCAGCAGCCGCAGCAGCAACCAGATCGGATAACTCGGCAGCAATGCCAGTAAACCGATCGACAATGCCCCGGCCCAGAGGCACAGACGCATCAGGTTAGCGGTGCCGAAATACGCAGCGAGATGGCTGGAAATCTTCGCACCCAGCAGCACACCGATCGCCGGCATCGCCGCCATCACACCGATGGCGAATGAGCCGTAACCCCAGCCCTCCAGACGCAACGATACCAATGGCATGCTGACCCCCAGAGCCAGGCCGACACTCAAGACAGACGCCAACACGGCGAAATAGGTCGCCCACCGCATGTTCCACGCTCCTGTGGATATTTTTATGTGCACCACAAAACCAGTGTGGGAGCGAGCCTGCTCGCGAATACGGTTTCACATTCAGCAGGTCTGCTGACTGATACACCGCTTTCGCGAGCAGGCTCGCTCCCACAAGGGATCTCTGTATGGTCGGGAGCCTGATCTACTCAGGCCCCTTAATGCATCACAGCTTGATCCACGTCGCCTTCAACTCGGTGTACTTGTCGAAGGCGTGCAGCGATTTATCGCGACCGTTGCCCGACTGTTTGAAGCCACCGAACGGCGCAGTCATGTCGCCGCCGTCGTACTGGTTGACCCACACACTACCGGCGCGCAAGGCCTTGGCGGTCAGGTGTGCTTTGGAGATGTCCTGGGTCCACACCGCTGCGGCCAGGCCGTATGGCGTGTCGTTGGCGATCTGAATGGCTTCTTCGGCGGTATCGAAAGCGATCACCGACAACACTGGGCCGAAGATCTCTTCCTGGGCAATCTTCATCGCATTGCTCACGCCATCGAAAATGGTCGGCTCAACGTAAGTGCCACCGGTTTCCTGGAGGATGCGCTTGCCGCCGGCGACCAGTCTGGCGCCATCGCTGTGGCCGGATTCGATGTACGACAGCACGGTGTTCATCTGCTGGGTATCGACCAGCGCGCCGACGTTGGTCGCCGGGTCCAGCGGATTGCCGGGTTTCCAGGTTTTCAGCGCCTCGATCACCATCGGCAGGAATTTGTCCTTGATCGAACGCTCGACCAGCAGACGCGAACCGGCGGTGCACACTTCGCCCTGGTTGAAAGCGATGGCGCTGGCGGCAGATTCGGCGGCGGCCTGCAGATCCGGCGCATCGGCGAAGACGATGTTCGGGCTCTTGCCGCCCGCTTCCAGCCAGACGCGTTTCATGTTCGACTCGCCGGCGTAGACCATCAGTTGCTTGGCGATCTTCGTCGAACCGGTGAACACCAGCGTGTCGACGTCATTGTGCAGGCCCAGCGCCTTGCCGACGGTATGACCATAGCCCGGCAGCACGTTGAGCACGCCTTTCGGAATACCGGCTTCAATGGCCAGTGCAGCGATACGGATGGCGGTCAGCGGCGATTTTTCCGATGGCTTGAGGATTACCGAGTTACCGGTCGACAACGCCGGCCCGAGCTTCCAGCAGGCCATCATCAACGGGAAATTCCACGGTACGATAGCGCCGACCACGCCTACCGGCTCGCGAGTCACCAGACCGAGTTGATCATGCGGGGTAGCGGCGACTTCGTCGTAGATCTTGTCGATCGCTTCGCCGCTCCAGCTCAGCGCCTGCGCCGCGCCCGGCACGTCGATATACAGCGAATCGCTGATCGGCTTGCCCATGTCGAGGGTTTCCAGCAGCGCCAGTTCTTCGGCGTGCTGTTTCAGCAGGCTGGCGAAGCGGATCATGGTGGCTTTGCGTTTGGTCGGCGCCAGGCGCGACCAGACACCGGAATTGAAAGTAGCGCGGGCGTTTTCTACGGCACGGTCGGCGTCGGCAGCGTCACAGCTGGCGATCTTGCCAAGCAGACGGCCATCGACCGGGCTGATGCATTCGAAGGTTTCGCCGGAGACGGCGTCGGTGTATTCGCCATTCAGGAAGGCGCGGCCTTCGATTTGCAGATCGCGGGCGCGTTGTTCCCAGTCGGCACGAGTCAGGGTGGTCATTCGGGTGTCCTCCTCTTATTGAATACGAGCACCGCAAGCGCTGCGGCGCTGTTCAAGAATTCTGCCCGGCCAGCCTGCACTTTCGGCCCGAGGCACCCGCCACCCTAAACCAGCGGCCGGGTTTGTTTCAATATATTTGACATAAGCTGGCCATACAGCCTTGCGGTGTTCATTTTAATAAACATAGACTTCGGCTCATTCCAGCCCACGCGTCGTCATCAGCGGAGAAAACAACAATGAACATCCACAACGTCGTCGACATCAGCCTCGCCAGCAGCGAAGCCGAGCGCTATCGCCCGGATCCGACGAAAGTGCTCAAGGGCGATCCTGAGCAGGCGGTGTTCCATCAATACGACAGCCCTTGTGGGCAAATGGGCGTGGGAGTGTGGGAAGGGGCGGTGGGTCAGTGGACGGTGAATTACACCGAGCATGAGTACTGCGAGATTTTGCAGGGGGTTTCGGTACTGCGTGACAGCGATGGCAATGCCAAGACCTTGCGGGTTGGCGACCGGTTTGTAATTCCGGCGGGGTTTCGTGGCACCTGGGAAGTGCTGGAGGCTTGCCGCAAGGTTTATGTGATCTTTGAACAGAAGGCTTGAGATGTTCGCTGCCTGATCTGGCCCTATCGCGAGCAGGCTCACTCCTACAGGACCGCATTCCACGTGTAGGAGTGAGCCTGCTCGCGATGAGGCCCCACCAGACACCGCCAAATCCGAGGCAACAAAAAAGGCCCATATCGTGAGATACGGGCCTTTTTCGCAGTCAGGAAAAATCAATTACTTGATTTTGCCTTCCTTGTACATCACGTGCTTGCGAACAACCGGATCATATTTCTTGATCTCGATTTTGTCCGGGGTAGTACGCTTGTTCTTGTCGGTAGTGTAGAAGTGACCAGTACCGGCGCTCGAGATCAAACGAATCAATTCACGCATGATTAGCTCCCTTAAATCTTGCCATCGCGGCGAAGTTCGGCGAGCACGACAGTGATGCCACGCTTGTCGATGATACGCATGCCTTTGGCAGATACGCGCAGACGCACAAAACGTTTCTCTTCTTCAACCCAAAAGCGGTGATGCTGCAGGTTCGGCAGGAAACGACGACGGGTTTTGTTGTTTGCGTGGGAAATGTTATTCCCAGTCACCGGACCCTTACCGGTAACTTGACATACTCTCGACATGCCTCAGCCCTCTAAAACCACATGCCCAACCCGGCATGGGTTGGCCGCTTAATCTCTCAGTCATTTGGCGCCAGGCGCCGCGTTTCTTTAGAGGTCTTACCGGCTACACCTACAGTGAAGGAACCGGGCCCCTAGAAAAGAGCGCTGCTTTATACCAGAAAGACCGGGGTGCAACAACAATCGGTGTGCAATCAATCGGAAAAGGGGCGATTTTTTCCGCCTCAGGTGCCTTGAATAAAGGCCGCGACGAGTTTTGACCACTCGTCGCAGAATTCCCGCCCTACAGGCGATTCAGACTTTTCATCTCCCTGGCGGTGCCCGAAACCGCGCAAGACTGCGCCTGAAAATACAAAAAGGGGATAGTCATTTGCAATTCAGAGCTCTAGGGTAGGACTTTTCCAGACTGCACTTGCAGATGGGCCTTCGATCTGTAAAGGAAACCGACCATGCGCCTCGCTGCCCTACCCCTGTTGCTCGCCCCGCTCCTGCTGAGCCCCCTCGCCCAGGCCGCCGCTTTGAGCGTCTGTACCGAGGCCAGCCCTGAAGGGTTCGACGTGGTGCAGTACAACTCGCTGACTACCACCAACGCTTCGGCTGACGTACTGATGAACCGTCTGGTGGATTTCGACACCGCCAGTGGCAAGGTCATCCCGAGCCTGGCCGACAGCTGGGAAGTCAGCACTGATGGCCTGACGTATGTATTCAAGCTGCACCCGCAGGTGAAATTTCATACAACTGATTACTTCAAGCCCAGCCGCGAGCTGAGCGCTGAAGACGTCAAGTTCAGCTTCGACCGCATGCTCGACCCGGCCAACCCGTGGCACAAAGTCGCCCAAAGCGGCTTCCCCCATGCGCAGTCGATGCAACTGCCGACTCTGATCAAGAAGATCGACGCCCTCGACCCGCTCACCGTGCGATTCACTCTTGATCATCCGGATTCGACCTTCCTCGCCACCCTGAGCATGGGTTTCGCCTCGATCTATTCCGCCGAATATGCCGACAAGCTGATGAAGGCTGGCGCGACCGAGAAACTCAACAGCCAACCGATCGGCACTGGCCCGTTTGTGTTCAATCGCTTCCAGAAAGACGCGGCGATCCGCTACAAGGCCAACCCGGATTACTTCCGTGGCAAGTCTGCCGTCGACCCGCTGATCTTCGCCATCACGCCGGATGCCAACGTGCGCCTGCAAAAGCTGCGGCGCAATGAATGCCAGATCGCCCTGTCACCGAAACCATTGGACGTACAGGCCGCGCTGAAAGAACCAACACTGAAAGTCGAAAAGACTGACGCATTCATGACCGCCTTCGTGGGCATCAACAGCCAGCATCCGCCACTGGACAAGCCGGAAGTGCGCCAGGCGATCAACCTCGCTTTCGACAAGGCGAGCTACATCAAAGCCGTGTTCGAAGACACCGCCGAGGCGGCCAACGGCCCCTACCCGCCGAACACCTGGAGCTATGCGAAGAACCTGCCGGGCTATCCGCACGACGTGGCCAAAGCCAAGGCGCTGCTGGCCAAGGCCGGATTGAAGGATGGCTTCCAGACCACGATCTGGACGCGCCCATCGGGCAGCCTGCTCAACCCGAACCCGAGCCTCGGCGCGCAGATGCTGCAATCGGACCTGGCCGAGATCGGCATTCCGGCGGAGATCCGGGTGATCGAATGGGGCGAACTGATTCGCCGCGCCAAGGCCGGCGAACATGACCTGTTGTTCATGGGCTGGGCCGGCGATAACGGCGACCCGGACAACTTCCTCACCCCGCAGTTTTCCTGCGCAGCAGTGAAGTCCGGCACCAACTTTGCGCGGTACTGCAACGCCGATCTGGACAAGCTGATCAGCGCCGGCAAGACCACCAGCGAACAAGGCGTACGCACCAAGCTGTATGAACAGGCACAGGCGCAGATCCAGCAGCAGGCGTTGTGGCTGCCACTGGCGCACCCGACCGCCTACGCGCTGACCCGCAAGGACGTTCAGGGTTATTCCGTCAGCCCGTTCGGCCGGCAGGATTATTCCAAGGTCAACCTCAAATAACCTGCCTGATACAAAACCTGTGGATGGAAACAATCTGTGGGAGCGAGCCTGCTCGCGAAAGCGGTCTGTCAGCAAACAATGATGCCGACTGATACAACGCCTTCGCGAGCAGGCTCGCTCCCACAAGGTCCAGAATTGGCGCCGAGAACTACATCCAGCCACACTCCGCCATCGACAACGGCTCGCCGTCACCGACGATGAAGTGATCGAGCACCCGCACGTCAATCAACTCCAGGGTCTTCTGCAAGCGCTTGGTCAGCAGCCGATCCGCCTGGCTCGGGTCGGTGTTGCCGGACGGATGGTTGTGACACAGGATCACCGCCGCCGCGTTGTTGGCCAGCGCGCGTTTCACCACCTCCCGGGGATGCACACTGGTGTTGTCGATCGAGCCGCGAAACAGCGCCTCGAAATTCAGCACCTGATGTTTTGAATCAAGAAACAGGCAGCCGAACACCTCGTGCGGTTCATGGCGCAGCATGGCCTTGAGGTAGTCGCGGACGACCTGAGGGTTTTCCAGCGCCGGTTTCTGCCGTGAACGCTCGGCCAGATGGCGCTTGCTCATTTCTTGCGCAGCTTGCAACTGGGCGAACTTGGCCGGGCCGAGGCCCATTTGTTTGCTGAATGCGTCCTGATCGGCCTCGAGCAGCAAACGCAGGCCGCCGAATTGCGTCAGCAGATGTCTGGCGAGGTCCACAGCGCTTTTCCCAGGCAGTCCGGTGCGCAGAAAAATCGCCAGTAACTCAGCGTCCGACAGACTCCCCGCTCCATGCTCCAACAACCTTTCCCGCGGGCGTTCCGCCGCCGGCCAATCGCGAATACTCATAGCACCTCCTTGTCTGTGGGCGCCGCTGTTCCGTAGCGGTCGCTGTGATATCGTAGCCCATCTTTTTGGCGGTCGATTCAACCCTGGGGAGGGGCATCGCGCCGCAGTCATCAACGAAATGAAAGGCAGACCTATGCAGCGGCTGTATCGGAAACGCATCGTTCTGGGCGTCGGCGGCGGCATTGCGGCCTACAAGAGCGCCGATCTGGTTCGCCGCCTGATCGACCAGGGTGCCGAAGTGCGCGTGGTCATGACCCACGGCGGCGCCGAATTCATTACCCCGCTGACCATGCAGGCCCTGTCCGGCCACCCGGTTCACCTCGACTTGCTCGACCCCGCTGCCGAAGCCGCCATGGGCCATATCGAGCTGGCGAAATGGGCCGATCTGGTACTCATCGCGCCGGCCACCGCCGACCTGATCGCCCGTCTGGCCCAAGGCATTGCCAACGATCTGCTGACCACACTGGTGCTGGCCACCGACGCCGTAGTGGCCGTCGCGCCTGCAATGAATCAGGCGATGTGGCGCGACCCGGCGACCCAGGCCAACCTGCAACTGCTGGAAAGCCGTGGGCTGAAGACTTTCGGCCCGGCCTCGGGCAGTCAGGCCTGCGGCGACGTCGGCATGGGCCGCATGATGGAGGCCACCGATCTGGCGCTGCTCGCCGCCGACTGCTTCCAGCGCCTGGCGCTGACCGGCAAGCATGTGGTGATCACCGCCGGCCCGACCCAGGAAAACATCGACCCGGTGCGCTACATCACCAATCACAGCTCCGGCAAAATGGGTTTTGCCCTCGCCGAAGCGGCCGTGGAAGCCGGCGCCCGCGTCACCTTGATCAGCGGCCCGGTACACCTGCCGACGCCGGATCGCGTCACCCGTATCGATGTGGTCAGCGCCCGCGACATGCTCACCGCCTGCGAATCGGCCATGCCTTGCGACGTGTTCATCTCGTCGGCAGCGGTGGCGGACTACCGCCCTGAAGTCGTCGCGCCGCATAAACTCAAGAAAGATCCTGCGAGCGGTGACGGCTTCGTCCTGCAAATGGTGCGCAACCCGGACATCCTTGCCACCATCGCGACCCGCACCGACCGCCCGTTCAGTGTCGGCTTCGCCGCCGAAACCGAACACCTGCTCGACTACGCTGCACGCAAGCTGAAGGACAAGAATCTCGATCTGATCGTCGCCAACGACGTCGCCAACCCGAGCATCGGTTTCAACAGCGAAGAAAACGCCTGCAGCGTCATCGACCGTGAGCTGCACGCCACGGTTTTCGCCCAGACCAGCAAGAGCAAGATCGCTCGCCAACTGGTCACTTTTATCGCCGAACGTCTGAACCAGGTTTAATTTACATGCACGCTTTGCAAGCCAAGATCCTCGATCCACGCATCGGTACCGAGTTCCCGCTGCCGCAATACGCCACTCCAGGCTCCGCCGGCCTCGACCTGCGCGCCATGCTGGAACAGAACATCGTGATCAAACCGGGTGAAACCGTGCTGATCCCCACCGGCCTGTCGGTGTACATCGGCGACCCGAATCTCGCGGCACTGATCCTGCCGCGCTCGGGCATGGGCCACAAACACGGCATCGTTCTCGGCAACCTGGTCGGCCTGATCGACTCCGATTATCAGGGTCCGCTGATGGTCTCCTGCTGGAACCGCGGCCAGAGCGACTTCACCATGCCCGTCGGCGAACGTCTGGCGCAACTGGTGCTGGTACCGGTGGTACAGGCGCATTTCGAAATGGTCGAGGAATTCGTCGAAACCGAACGCGGCACCGGCGGCTTCGGGCATACCGGCACCAAATAGCGCAAAGACACTATTGTGGCGAGGGAGCTTGCTCCCGCTGGGCTGCGCAGCAGACCCAAAATCTTGTGGGCGCTGCGCACCCAAGCGGGAGCAAGCTCCCTCGCCACAAAATTTGTGCAATGGGTGGCGCACGGTTAAGCGCACAAAATCAAGGTATTGCCGGTCGCAAGCCCGGTCAGCCGGGGCGTCATGGCCCTTTCATAGCACGAACTCTCTGTGGAAAACGCCGTCATACCCTTCAGTTTGAGCCTGCCGTCGAACATTTCGTCGGTCTGTCCCGCCCTTTTCGAGATGGAGCATGTCCACAGATGAGCACCCCCGCCAAGATCGCCCCGAAGCTGCCTGACAGCATTTTCCGCGCTTACGACATTCGTGGCACCGTGCCGGAATACCTCAACGGTGAAACCGCTTACTGGATCGGTCGCGCCATCGGCTCGCAAAGCCTGGCCCAGGGCGAACCGAACGTGTCGGTCGGCCGCGACGGCCGCCTGTCCGGCCCGGAACTGGTTGCGGAACTCATTCGCGGTATCGCCGAGAGCGGTTGCCACGTCAGCGATGTCGGTCTGGTACCGACGCCGGCGCTGTACTACGCCGCCAACGTGCTGGCCGGCAAGTCCGGGGTGATGCTCACCGGCAGCCATAACCCGTCCAACTACAACGGCTTCAAGATCGTGATCGCCGGCGACACCCTCGCCAACGAACAGATTCAAGTGCTGCATGAACGCATCAAGAACAACGATCTGAGCACTGGCCAGGGCAGCGTCACCCAAGTCGAAATCCTCGACCGCTACAACACCGAAATCGTCCAGGACATCAAACTGGCCCGGCGCCTGAAAGTCGTGGTCGACTGCGGCAACGGTGCGGCCGGCGTCATCGCTCCGCAGCTGATCGAAGCGCTGAACTGCGAAGTCATTCCGCTGTTCTGCGAAGTCGACGGCAACTTCCCGAACCATCACCCGGATCCGGGCAAACCGGAAAACCTCGTCGACCTGATCGCCAAGGTCAAAGAGACCAACGCTGATATCGGCCTGGCCTTCGACGGCGACGGCGACCGCGTGGGCGTGGTGACCAACACCGGCAGCATCGTTTACCCGGATCGTCTGCTGATGCTGTTCGCCCGCGATGTGGTGGCACGCAACCCGGACGCGGAGATCATCTTCGACGTCAAATGCACCCGTCGCCTGGTGCCGCTGATCAAGGAATACGGCGGTCGGCCGCTAATGTGGAAGACTGGTCACTCGTTGATCAAAAAGAAAATGAAACAATCCGGCGCGCTGTTGGCCGGCGAAATGAGCGGGCATATCTTCTTCAAGGAACGCTGGTTCGGTTTCGACGACGGCATCTACAGCGCCGCGCGTCTGCTGGAGATCCTCAGCAAGGAAAAATCTACCGCGGAAGAGCTGTTCGCGACCTTCCCGAACGATATTTCTACGCCGGAAATCAATATCCATGTGACCGAAGAGAGCAAATTCAGCATCATTGATGCACTGCACGATGCTCAGTGGGGCGAAGGCGCCGACCTGACCACCATCGACGGCGTGCGGGTCGATTACGCCAAAGGCTGGGGCCTGGTGCGCGCGTCCAACACCACACCGGTGCTGGTGCTGCGCTTCGAGGCCGATGACGAGGCTGAATTGCAGCGCATCAAGGATGTGTTCCACGCCCAACTGAAACGCGTTGCACCTGATCTCCAACTACCGTTCTGATCCATCCGGAGCCCTGAATGACCCTCGAACGCGAAGCCGCCGCCAACACTGCCAAGGTCCTGTCCGAAGCGCTGCCTTACATCCGACGCTACGTCGGCAAGACCCTGGTGATCAAATACGGCGGCAACGCGATGGAAAGCGAGGAGCTGAAAACCGGCTTCGCCCGCGACATCGTGCTGATGAAAGCCGTGGGCATCAACCCGGTGGTCGTGCACGGCGGCGGCCCGCAGATCGGTAGTTTGCTCGAACGCCTGTCGATCGAAAGCCACTTCGTCGACGGCATGCGCGTCACCGACGCGGCGACCATGGACGTGGTGGAAATGGTCCTTGGCGGTCAGGTCAACAAGAGCATCGTCAACCTGATCAACCGCCATGGCGGCAGCGCCATCGGCCTGACCGGTAAAGATGCCGGGCTGATTCGCGCGAAGAAGCTCACCGTCTCTCGCCAGACGCCGGAAATGACCCAGCCGGAAATCATCGACATCGGCCACGTCGGCGAAGTCGTCGGCATCAACACCGAACTGCTGAACCTGCTGGTCAAGGGCAACTTCATCCCGGTGATTGCGCCGATCGGCGTGGGTGAAAACGGCGAGTCGTACAACATCAATGCCGACCTGGTGGCGGGCAAGGTTGCCGAAGCGCTGAAAGCTGAAAAGCTGATGCTGCTGACCAACATCGCCGGCCTGATGGACAAGTCAGGCACCGTGTTGACCGGCCTGAGCACGCAGCAGGTCGATGACTTGATCGCTGACGGCACGATTTACGGCGGCATGCTGCCGAAGATCCGTTGTGCACTGGAAGCGGTTCAGGGGGGGGTTGGCAGTTCGTTGATCATCGACGGTCGTGTGCCGAACGCGATCCTGCTGGAAATCTTCACTGACACCGGCGTGGGTACGCTGATCAGCAATCGCAAGCGTCCTTGATGGCAGATCGCTGAAAGCAAAAGATCGCAGCCTTCGGCAGCTCCTACAGGGATTTCGCACATGCGAGAATCCGCTTTTGCAGGAACTGACGAAGGCTGCGATCTTTTTTATGCGCGCAGGAAACGCCTTACTCCACACGGCGAAATGTCCGACATCCCCTCAGAACAAATCCCCCTAGGATCTTCCCCTCATCCAGCGGAGATCTTCCCATGCAAAAAGACAGCGTTCCTTACGGCAGTGACATTTCAGCAGGTACTTATGCCTGCGTGGACTGCGGCCGAGAGTATTCAGCCCCGTCACGAACATCGATGCCACCCTGCCCTGATTTCACCGAAGCCTCCCATCCTCTCAAAGGCTGGAAAGTGCTGCGTGGCCAGGGAGATGCGCCTCAGGATCCCTATCCAGCCGCCAGCGACAAATAAACCGGAGCGCCTGATCCATGCAGATCTCGTTCAAGATCGACGCCGACGCTTTCGAGCAGGAACAGAAGGAACCGGTGAAAAAGACCTTGCGCATCGGCGACGCCGAAATCGCCCATGCGCTGGAGCGCATCGCCAAGGCCAGCCTGACCGAATACCTGAAAATGCTGGTCGAAGGCGGCATGCCCAGCCGGGCTGACGAAGCCAAACAGGATCGCCTGCTGTATCTGATCCAGAGTTACTTCGGGCAAACCCTGCCAACCGAATCGCAGATTTCGACGATCTTTCAACTGACCCAGAGCCAGAGCAAAACCCTGTTGAAGAACACCGTTTCGCGCTTTCGCAACCAGCTCGACGACATCCTGCAGCAGAGCATGCGCGCGGTGATCGAGTCCGCCGAACATGCGCAAAACGTGTTTCTGGTGGTAATCAGCTCGGACGTGATTCGTGATGAGTTGAATATGCTCATCACGCAAAACGAGCCGACCTTCAAACCCATCACCAAACGCAAGGGCAGCGCCGGGCAGTTCGAGATCAGCGAAGATTCCCACGCATTGCTCTGCGCCACGCTGGGTCTGAATGCCGTTCAGTGACATTGTTGCGGTCAGTGGCTTGCTGCTGACCCTGACCACGTTCATGTTCAACCTGGCGTGGCCGGCGCTCAATGAAGCGCTGGCGCAGGATGAATATCAAAAGGGTTCGCAGGCTCGAAAACGCAGTCGAGACAAGATTCTGGCCACTGTCTACTGGCGCGCATTACCATTGACCTGTGCTTTTGTGGCGCTGTTTTACGTTAACTTGCCGGCGGCAGTCGGAATCGTGCGCAGCAGTACGCTGGATCTGTGGGATTTCGATGTGGATCGCACGCTGTACGTGATGGTGGTTGTCGCGCTGTTGGTGTTTGCGCTGGTCAATGTCGGACTGGCGCTGAGACTGCTGATCAAATGGCAAAATCTGCGTTAATCATCAACAAAAAGACCCAATTCAACTGACTGAACTGGGTCTTTTTTATTGTGGGAGCGAGCCTGCTCGCGAAAGCGGTATTCGCCTCACATCGCTCGGTGTGACGGCCATTCGCGAGCAGGCTCGCTCCCACATTGGTCACACGCCAAATTGGGCGCGATAGGCTTCCACGGCTGGCAGGTGCTGCTTGAGCTGTGGATCGTCGGCGAGGAACTCCAACACTTGATTCAGCGACACGATGCTGATCACCGGAATGCCGAAGTCGCGCTCGACTTCCTGGATGGCCGACAACTCGCCGTTGCCACGCTCCTGACGGTTCAGCGCGATCAGCACGCCGGCGGCCTTGGCGCCGTCCTGGGAAGCGATGATCTGCATCACTTCGCGAATGGCGGTGCCGGCGGTGATCACGTCGTCGATGATCAAGACTTCGCCAGTCAGCGGTGCGCCGACCAGGCTGCCGCCTTCGCCGTGGGCCTTGGCTTCCTTGCGGTTGAAGCACCATGGCAGATCACGGTCGTGATGTTCGGCCAGCGCAACGGCGGTAGTCGCCGCCAGTGGAATGCCTTTGTAGGCCGGGCCAAACAGAACGTCGAAGGGGATGCCGCTTTCGGCGATGGCCGCAGCGTAGAAACGCCCCAGTTGCGCCAGGGCCGAACCCGAGTTGAACAGGCCGGCGTTGAAGAAGTAGGGACTGGTGCGTCCGGACTTCAGGGTGAACTCACCGAAGCGCAAAACGCCGCGATCGATGGCAAAACGAATGAAATCGCGCTGATACGCTTGCATGAAAAAAACCCCAAATACCACGGATTTAGCTAATTAGCTTGACGCCGTGTATCATACACGCACGCGATTTTTGGGGCCATTTATGCGGATCATCAGTGTGAACGTCAATGGTATTCAGGCGGCAGTCGAGCGCGGTTTGCTCAGTTGGCTGCAAGCCCAGAATGCCGACGTCATCTGCCTGCAGGACACCCGTGCCTCCGCCTTTGAACTGGATGACCCAGCCTTCCAACTGGATGGCTACTTCCTTTATGCCTGCGATGCCGAAGTCCCTGCCCAAGGCGGCGTGGCTTTGTATTCGCGGTTGCAACCGAAGGCTGTCATCAGCGGTCTCGGTTTCGAGACGGCCGACCGCTACGGGCGCTACCTGCAAGCAGATTTCGACAAAGTCAGTATTGCCACCTTGCTGTTTCCCTCGGGGATGAACGGCGATGAGGACTTGAACCAGAAGTTCAAGCTCATGGACGATTTCGGCAAGTACCTGGACAAACAGCGACGCAAACGTCGCGAGTACATTTACTGTGGCTCGCTGTACGTTGCGCAGCAGAAACTCGACATCAAGAACTGGCGCGACAGCCAGCAGTCTCCAGGCTTCCTGGCGCCGGAACGCGCCTGGATGGACGAGATTGTCGGCAACATGGGCTATGTCGATGCGCTGCGTGAAGTCAGCCGCGAAGGCGACCAGTACAGCTGGTGGCCGGATAACGAACAGGCCGAGATGCTCAATCTGGGCTGGCGTTTCGATTACCAGATCCTGACCCCGGGCCTGCGTCGCTCGGTGCGCAGCGCACGCCTGCCGCGTCAGCCACGGTTCTCGCAGCACGCGCCATTGATCGTCGACTACGACTGGACGCTGACCATCTAAGCGTTTTATCGCAGCCAAAGAAAATGCCCGCATCGTGAGATGCGGGCATTTTTTATACGCCGTGCCTCCTAAACCGCAGCGAAGAAAGGCAAGGTCAGGTACAGCTTGATCACGATGACGTTAACGATATCGATGAAGAACGCTCCTACCATCGGCACCACCAGAAACGCGATCTGCGAAGGCCCATACCGTTGCGTCACTGCTTGCATGTTGGCAATGGCCGTCGGCGTAGCACCCAGCCCAAAGCCGCAATGCCCCGCAGCAAGCACGGCAGCATCATAGTTGCTGCCCATTACCCGGAACGTTACGAAAATCGCGAACAGCGCCATGACCAGCGCCTGCACGGCCAGAATGATGAAGATCGGCAATGCCAGCGCTGCCAGATCCCAAAGCTTCAGCGACATCAGCGCGATCGCCAGAAACAGGGATAGGCTGACATTGCCGAGCACAGAAACTTCACGCTCGAATACCTGATACAAGCCAAGCGCTGATAATCCGTTACGCAACACCACACCCACGAACAGCACACAGACAAATGTCGGCAACTCGAACGCAGTGCCGTGGAGCAAATCATTCAACAAGTTGCCAGCGAGCAGGCTGACGGCAATCAGCGCCAGTGTCTCGACGAAAGAAAAGGGCGTGATAGAACGTTCTTTGTTCGGCTGTTCAAAACCTCTTGGCAGTCGCGGTGCTTGCTGGGGACTGCAGCCCGGCACCTGCACACGCTTGATCAGCAACCGCGCAACGGGACCACCGATCAGCCCCCCCAGAACAAGACCGAACGTCGCCGAGGCCAGCGCCAGTTCCGAAGCCGAGGCCAGGCCGTATTTCTCGCTGAACACCGCGCCCCACGCGGCGCCCGTGCCGTGACCACCGGCAAGGGTGATCGAGCCCGTCAGCAAGCCCATCAAGGGATCAAGCCCGAGCAAAGTTGCCAACCCTATTCCCATGGCGTTTTGCACCACCAGCAAGCCAATGACTGCCAGCAGGAAGATGCCGACAATGCGCCCGCCTTTTTTCAGACTGGCAAGGTCGGCACTCAAGCCAATCGTGGCAAAGAACGCCAACATCAACGGTGTTTGCAATGAAGTATCGAAGCGGACTTCTATATCGAAAGTGCGCAATATCAACAGGAGCACGGCAACCACCAGGCCACCCGCTACCGGTTCAGGAATATTGTAACTTCGTAGAAAGCCGACACGCGTTACAAGTCCGCGCCCGAGAAGCAGCACTAATGAAGCGGCCACGAGCGTGCCGTAGAAATCGAGCTCAATCATGTGGATTATTCTTGGCTAAGTATTCACGAGGCGAGCATTTACCTGGGCCCGACGGGTGAACCGGCTGATTTTCTCAACACTGATTACTGGGGAGTTCAAGTGCCATCGTTGGCTTGAACATATCGAAATGTTTCAATCGAAACATTACACCGGGCAACTTTAACAACCAGCTTGCGCGAATAACAAGGACCGGAATATACACTTGCCCGATCAGTTGTGACCAAAGATGTAATAGAGAAATATCAGTAAATAAATGCCAAGCCGCACATCGTTAACAGACTAGTCCTACAACAAAACCCAATCATTTAGTTGCACAAATAAAAATGCCCCGATAAGTCGGGGCATTTTCATATTGCGATACAACAGACTTTCACTTGATCAATCGCCAGGTGAACGGATATCTGTAGGGGAAACCTTCGTTGGCTTTGACACCTGCAATGATCGTCAGGACCAGCGCCGCAATCGCCAGCAAACCAAACAGGAAGAAACCGATGATCAGCAGCATGAGCAGGAAGCAGATCATTGAGGCAATCGCCACCGTAATCTGAAAATTCAGCGCCTCTTTGCCCTGCGCGTCGATGAAGGGGTCCTTCTCGCGCTTCATCTGCCAAAGGATCAGTGGCCCGATCAGATTGCCGAACGGAATCCAGATCCCCAGCAAGGCGGACAAGTGACAGAACATCGCCCACTGGCGAACCTCCTGGCTCGGTTTGGGCAGCAACTCTTGCTCATCACTCATCACATCCTCCTTGTGGTCAAGAACTTCAGTCGGCCAGTGCAGCCTTCTGCAATTCGAAGATCTCGTTCATGCCTTTCTTCGCCAGTTCCAGCATGGCGTTCAAGTCTTCAGGCTGGAACGGCGCGCCTTCGGCGGTGCCCTGCACTTCGATGAAACCACCGGTGCTGGTCATCACCACGTTCAGGTCGGTTTCGGCTGCGGAATCTTCAAGATAGTCCAGATCCAGCACCGGCTCGCCCTGGTACATGCCCACCGAGACCGCGCCGATCATTTGCTTGAGCGGATCGCCGCCTTTCAGGCCGCCGCGCTTCTTGATCACTTTCAGGGCATCGACCAGCGCAACCATGGCGCCGGTGATGGACGCGGTACGAGTACCGCCATCGGCCTGGATCACGTCGCAATCGACGTACAGGGTCACATCGCCGAGCTTGGACATATCCAGCGCCGCGCGCAGGGAGCGGCCGATCAGACGCTGGATTTCCAGAGTACGACCGCCCTGCTTGCCACGGCTGGCTTCACGCTGGTTACGCTCGCCGGTGGCGCGCGGCAGCATGCCGTACTCGGCAGTCAGCCAGCCCTGGCCCTGGCCTTTGAGGAAGCGTGGCACGCCGTTTTCGACGCTGACGGTGCAGATGACTTTGGTATCACCGAATTCGACCAGTACGGATCCCTCGGCGTGTTTGGTGTAGTTGCGGGTGATGCGGATCGAGCGGAGCTGATCGGCAGCGCGACCACTTGGACGTTTCATAGGGATACCTGTACTGAGGACGGAAAACTGCCGAGCATTATAGAGCGCTGCACCGCGAGTGGGCACTGGTTAAAACCGCCGGCCGACGACCGAAGCGCCTCAAGCGCGCATAACCGACGGGCTGCAGCGCTTTGTCACACCGTGTGTTTGGGCGCATTCGCCGCACTGCGCTACAATCCTGCGCCTTTGCTGCCAGTCGGCTTAAATTCATTGAAATCGCGCCTGCGAAACAGCGTTTCGCGCCGATCTGCATTGCGAGGTCACCGCCATGGTGCACAGCATGACCGCCTTCGCCCGCGTCGAGAAAGCCGGCGTTCAGGGCACCCTGAGCTGGGAACTGCGCTCGGTCAACAGCCGCTATCTGGAACCGCACCTGCGTTTGCCCGAATCATTTCGCGACCTCGAAGGCGCCGTGCGTGAAGCGCTGCGTCAGGGCCTGTCGCGAGGCAAACTGGAGTGCACGCTGCGCTTCACCGAAGAAAGCACCGGCAAGCCGCTGCAAGTCGACCGCGAGCGCGCCGCGCAACTGGTTGCCGCTGCGGAAACCGTGGCCGGGCTGATCAAGAATCCCGCTGCGCTGAATCCGCTGGAAGTGCTGGCCTGGCCCGGCGTGCTGGTGGCCGATGCGACCGACCCGCAAGCGCTGAACGCCGAAGCGCTGGCGCTGTTCAATCAGGGCTTGAAGGACTTGAAGGCTGGCCGCGAGCGCGAAGGCGCGGAGCTGGCGCGTTTGATCAATGATCGCCTGACTTCCATTGAAGAAGACGTCGTGACCCTGCGTGAACTGGTGCCGCAGATGCTCGCCACCCAGCGCCAGAAAGTCCTCGACCGCTTTGCCGACATGAAGGCTGAGCTCGACCCGCAACGTCTGGAACAGGAAATGGTCATCCTCGCGCAAAAAAGCGACGTGGCCGAAGAACTGGATCGCCTGAGCACACACATCATCGAAGTTCGCCGGGTGCTCAAATCCGGTGGTGCCGCCGGGCGGCGTCTGGACTTCCTGATGCAGGAGCTCAACCGCGAGGCCAACACACTGGGCTCCAAAGCCTTCGACCCGCGCAGCACCCAGGCCGCCGTCAACCTCAAGGTGTTGATCGAGCAGATGCGCGAACAAGTGCAGAACATTGAGTAAGGCTACCCCGACATGACCCAACACACCGGCACCCTGTACATCATTTCCGCGCCATCGGGCGCGGGCAAGAGCAGTCTGGTCAAGGCGTTGACCGACGCCGATCCGGAGATCCGCGTTTCGGTCTCGCACACCACCCGCGCCATGCGTCCGGGTGAAGTGGATGGCGTGAACTACCACTTCGTGACCCGCGAAGAGTTCGTGAAGATGGGCGAGCACGGCGACTTCCTTGAACGCGCCGAGGTCTTCGGCAACTTCTACGGCACCTCGCAAAGCCGCCTGCAGCAGACCCTGGACGAAGGTCACGACCTGATTCTGGAAATCGACTGGCAAGGCGCCGAGCAAGTGCGCAAGCTGATGCCGCAAGCGCGTTCGATCTTCATCCTGCCGCCATCGCTGCAAGCCCTGCACCAGCGCCTGACCAACCGCGGCCAGGACAGCGACGAGATCATCGACGGCCGCATGCGCGAAGCGGTCAGCGAGATGAGCCATTACGTCGATTACGATTACCTGATCATCAACGACGATTTCGCCCACGCGCTGGACGATCTGAAGGCGATTTTCCGCGCCAATCAGCTGCAACAGAAACGCCAGCAAGTGCGTTTCGGCAAATTGCTGGCCGAACTGCTCGGTTAAAACAGCACTTCCCAAAATGCCTGCAAGCGCTTTACATTGGTGCTTGCAGCGCGTTGAAGGGTCTGGTCAAAAAATCAGCGCTTCCCTAATCGCTGGTGATTTTTTAAACTGCTCAGTCCGCTCGCCCAACCGGGCAGCGCGCATATTGCATTCGCTCCGAGGAATACCATGGCCCGCGTAACCGTTGAAGACTGCCTAGAACACGTGGAAAACCGCTTTGAGCTGGTCATGCTCTCTACCAAGCGTGCCCGTCAACTGGCCACCGGCGGCAAAGAGCCATTGGTGCAGTGGGAAAACGACAAGCCGACCGTTGTCGCGCTGCGTGAAATTGCTGAAGGCCTGATGAGCTACGAGTTCATCGCCGAGCAGGAAATCGTCCAGGATGAACCGCTGTTCGCAGCGTTCGAGGACGAGTCGAACGAGGCCGTCTAAGCCTATGCCTGGTCGACGTAGCACGGCGCGGGGTCACAGCCTTCGGCAGGAATCATCATGCCGAGCATAGACGCCCTCGCCGATCGCTTATCGACCTACCTCGGCAACGACCAGGTCAACCTGGTTCGCCGAGCGTATTTCTACGCCGAACAAGCCCATGACGGTCAACGCCGTCGCAGCGGCGAGGCGTACGTCACGCATCCTCTTGCCGTGGCGAATATTCTTGCCGACATGCACATGGACCATCAGAGCCTGATGGCCGCCATGCTGCATGACGTGATCGAAGACACCGGGATCGCCAAGGAAGCGCTGCAGGCGCAGTTCGGTGAAACCGTGGCGGAACTGGTCGACGGGGTCAGCAAACTGACCCAGATGAACTTCGAGACCAAAGCCGAAGCTCAGGCGGAAAACTTCCAGAAGATGGCCATGGCCATGGCGCGCGACATCCGGGTGATCCTGGTCAAGCTCGCCGACCGCCTGCACAACATGCGCACGCTGGAAGTGCTGTCCGGCGAAAAACGTCGGCGCATCGCCAAGGAAACCCTCGAGATCTATGCACCCATCGCCAACCGGCTGGGCATGCACGCGATCCGCATCGAGTTCGAAGACCTCGGCTTCAAGGCGATGCACCCGATGCGTTCCGCGCGGATCTACCAGGCGGTCAAACGCGCCCGGGGCAACCGCAAGGAAATCGTCAACAAGATCGAAGAATCCCTTGGCCACTGCCTCGCCATCGACGGCATCCAGGGCGAAGTCAGCGGTCGTCAGAAACACCTCTACGGCATCTACAAGAAAATGCGCGGCAAGCGTCGAGCCTTCAACGAGATCATGGACGTCTACGCGTTCCGGATCATCGTCGACAAGGTCGATACCTGCTACCGCGTACTAGGTGCTGTGCATAATTTGTACAAGCCGCTGCCGGGGCGCTTCAAGGATTACATCGCGATCCCCAAGGCCAACGGCTATCAGTCGCTGCACACCACGCTGTTCGGCATGCACGGCGTACCGATCGAGATCCAGATCCGTACCCGCGAAATGGAAGAGATGGCCAACAACGGCATCGCCGCCCATTGGCTGTACAAGTCCAGCGGTGACGAACAGCCCAAAGGCACCCACGCCCGCGCCCGCCAGTGGGTCAAAGGCGTGCTGGAAATGCAGCAACGCGCTGGCAATTCTCTGGAATTCATCGAAAGCGTGAAGATCGACCTGTTCCCGGACGAGGTCTACGTGTTCACGCCCAAAGGCCGGATCATGGAGCTGCCGAAAGGCTCGACAGCGGTCGACTTCGCCTACGCGGTGCACACCGACGTCGGCAACAGCTGCATCGCCTGCCGGATCAACCGTCGCCTCGCGCCGCTGTCCGAACCGCTGCAGAGCGGCTCCACGGTCGAGATCGTCAGCGCTCCCGGCGCACGGCCGAACCCGGCGTGGCTCAATTTCGTGGTCACCGGCAAGGCGCGAACGCACATTCGCCATGCGCTTAAACTGCAACGCCGCTCCGAGTCCATAAGCCTCGGCGAGCGCTTGCTGAACAAGGTGCTCAACGGTTTCGACAGCTCCCTGGAAAAAATTCCGGCCGAGCGCGTGAAGGCGATGCTTACCGAGTACCGCCTCGAGCTGATCGAAGACCTGCTCGAAGACATTGGCCTGGGCAACCGCATGGCCTACGTGGTCGCCCGCCGCCTGTTGGGCGAAGGCGAACAGTTGCCAAGTCCGGAAGGTCCGCTGGCGATTCGCGGTACCGAAGGTCTCGTGCTCAGCTACGCCAAGTGCTGCACGCCGATCCCGGGCGACCCGATCGTCGGCCACCTGTCGGCGGGCAAAGGCATGGTCGTGCACCTGGACAACTGCCGCAACATCAGCGAAATACGCCACAACCCGGAAAAATGCATCCAGCTCTCGTGGGCCAAGGATGTCACCGGCGAATTCAACGTCGAGCTGCGCGTCGAACTGGAACACCAGCGCGGCCTGATCGCCCTGCTGGCCAGCAGCGTCAACGCGGCCGACGGCAATATCGAGAAAATCAGCATGGACGAACGCGATGGTCGCATCAGCGTCGTGCAGTTGGTGGTCAGCGTTCACGACCGCGTGCACCTGGCCCGCGTGATCAAGAAACTGCGCGCCTTGACCGGGGTGATCCGCATCACCCGCATGCGCGCATAACCTGCCTATTACAAGGAGTCCTACATGACCAGAACCGTCATCACCAGCGACAAGGCCCCGGCCGCCATCGGCACTTACTCCCAGGCGATCAAGGCAGGCAATACCGTTTACATGTCGGGCCAGATCCCCCTGGACCCGAAAACCATGGAACTGGTCGAAGGCTTCGAAGCCCAGACCGTCCAGGTCTTCGAGAACCTCAAGGCCGTAGCCGAAGCCGCCGGCGGTTCGTTCAAGGACATCGTCAAACTGAACATTTTCCTCACCGACCTGAGCCACTTCGCCAAGGTCAACGAGATCATGGGCAAGTACTTCGACCAGCCCTACCCTGCCCGCGCCGCCATCGGCGTGGCCGCCCTGCCGAAGGGTGCGCAGGTTGAAATGGATGCCATTCTGGTCATCGAGTGATGCGCACGGCGCGGCCTTCAACGCCGCGCCGACTGCCGCAAGAAAAGGCTTTGAAAGGATTCCACCATGCGCAAAGCGCTAGCTCTCTCGCTGCTCGCCCTGTTCCTCGGCGGCTGCGCCAGCGACCCTGCCGACCGCGACATCAGCGGCACCTGGATCAACCAGGTGGCGATCGATGCCGCCGCCAAGGGCGGCCCTCTGCGCGAAGCGCTGCAGGCCTACGGCCCGAATCTGGAATGGGACGTCAACACCAAGGCCGGTCAGGCTCGCTACACCAACGGTTTTGAGAATGTCGAAGGACGGTTGCTGGGCCAAGAGTCCGGCGCCTGGAAAGTCGACTTCTATGGCAGCTCCGCCAGCGAACTGAAACGCGACGGCGGACGCCTGCAGCAAGCCGCCAGCGACAACGAACCCGAACAACTCTTCGATCGCGCACAGATCCCGGTGCCCGAAGGCGCCCCAATCGGTGCGAGCTTCGAACGCGCGCTGTACTCGGCGTACCTGGGCGGCAACTGGACCATCACCAGCGGTCAGGGTGAGGGCGGCACCGTCCAGTTCCAGGCCGATGGCCAGGTGAGCGGCCTTCCGGGCGTTGATCGTTACGCCTTGTGCCTGGCCGGCGATTGCGCGTCGATGAGCAATGGCAACGACAGCATGTGGCTGCAACTCAATGGCCAGGGCAACAACTGGATCTTTGTGCGCAAGGGCAAGGAACTGGAGATTCTGCAGGCAGTGAACGCTGCGCTGGCGGATGAGCAACCGCAGTTTGCCGCGGGCGAGCGCAAGTGGTTGCTGGAAAAGCAGTAACCCGCTTCTGAATTCACATAGAACCCATGTAGGAGTGAGCCTGCTCGCGATAGCGGTATGTCAGACACATTGATGTCGACTGACACAACGCTATCGCGAGCAGGCTCACTCCTACAGTTGTTTTGTGTTGTTAGAAAGTCAGCACTTACCTTCCAGGATCGCTGCGTAGCCTTCGCGGTAGCTTGGGTACTTCGGCACCCAACCCAACGCTTTCGCCCGCGCATTGCTGCAACGCTTGCTGCCGGTGCGGCGCACGCTGGCGTCTTCCGCCCATTCAGTTACACCCAGATATTCGCGCAACCAGCCCACCACCTCGGCCAATGGCGCCGGCGCATCGTCTACTCCAATGTAGAGCTGCTCCAGCTTGACGCCCTCGCGGTCTTTTTCCAGCAGAAACGCCAGCAACCCGGCCGCATCATCGGCATGAATCCGATTGCCATACAGCGGCGGCTCGACCGCCACGCGATAACCGCGACGCACCTGAGTCAGCAGCCACTCGCGACCCGGGCCGTAAATGCCGGTCAGGCGCAGCACGCTCGCCGGGATCCCGCTATTGAGCGCAACCTGCTCGGCTTCAAGCATCAAGCGCCCTGAGTAACCGGCAGCGACAGTCTCGGACGTCTCATCCACCCAGGCTCCGTCCTGCTGGCCGTACACGCTGCTGCTGGACACGAAGATCAGTCGCTCAGGCACTTGCCCGTAGTCGCCCAGCCAGCTCAACACGTTCTGCAAACCCTGCACATAGGCCTTGCGATAACCCTCTTCATCGTGGTCGGTGGCCGCAGCGCAATACACCAGATAATCCACAGCGCCCACCGGCCAGGTCGCCGGGCATTCTTCGTTGAACAGATCGCCGGCGACGCCGATGACGCCCTCCGGCAGCCTGGAAACGTCCCGGCGCAAGCCATGAACCTGCCAGCCAGCCGCCAGCAATTGCGTGGCGAGACGACTGCCGACATCACCACAACCGGCAATCAAAACAGAAGGCGCGGACATCAGAAAACTCCCATCGGAAAGGCACAGACTAGCTCTGGCACAGGACGAACGGCTAGCAATGGTGGAAAAAAAGTTACTCTATTACTTTTGTTAACAAGAATTACTTGCAATAATGCACGCCACTTTTGTTCTCGGCCTCACGAGGCCTGGAAGAGCAATAACGTTTTTCTACCTCAGGTCCGGCCAGCATGACACGTAATCAAACTCCCGCTTCGCCAACCACTCGACCTCGCGCCTGGAGCGCTGTCGCGGCTCTGTTGCTCAGCCTGATGCTGGCACCGACCGCGGCCTTCGCCGACGCTCAAGCGCCAGCCACCCCAGCCGCCACCGAACAGAGCGCGCCCGCTGCCGCTCCAGCTGCACCCGCCGCCACCGATCCGGTGCAGGCTGTCGATGCGGCCGACGCACCTGAAGTCCTCGAAGCCGACAACACCTTGGGCATGGCCCACGACCTGTCGCCGTGGGGCATGTACCAGAACGCCGACATCATCGTGAAAATCGTGATGATCGGTCTGGCTATCGCATCGATCATCACCTGGACCATCTGGATCGCCAAAGGCTTCGAGCTGATGGGCGCGAAGCGTCGTCTGCGAGGCGAAATCGCCGCACTGAAAAAAGCCACCACCCTCAAAGAAGCCAGCGCCACGGCCGGCAAGGAAGGCACCCTCGCCAACCTGCTGGTCCACGACGCTCTCGAAGAGATGCGCCTGTCGGTCAACAGCCGCGAGAAGGAAGGCATCAAGGAACGCGTCAGCTTCCGCCTCGAGCGCCTCGTCGCTGCCTGTGGCCGCAACATGAGCAGCGGCACCGGCGTTCTCGCCACTATCGGTTCCACCGCGCCGTTCGTCGGCCTGTTCGGTACCGTGTGGGGCATCATGAACTCGTTCATCGGCATCGCCAAAACCCAGACCACCAACCTTGCTGTCGTCGCGCCCGGCATTGCTGAAGCGCTGCTGGCCACTGCATTGGGTCTGGTTGCCGCGATCCCGGCCGTGGTGATCTACAACGTCTTCGCCCGTTCCATCGCCGGTTACAAGGCGCAGGTCTCCGATGCCTCGGCAGAAGTCCTGCTGCTGGTCAGCCGCGATCTCGACCACCAGCCTGAGCGCAGCTCGCAGCCGCACATGGTTAAAGTGGGGTAATCGGCCATGGGCCTGCATTTGAAAGAAGGCGCAGACGACGATCTGGCCGAGAACCACGAAATCAACGTCACGCCGTTCATCGACGTGATGCTGGTGCTGTTGATCATCTTCATGGTGGCCGCTCCATTGGCCACTGTGGACATCAAAGTCGATCTGCCCGCCTCGACCGCCAAACCGGCGCCGCGGCCAGAAAAACCGGTGTTTCTCAGTGTGAAAGCGGACCAGCGCCTGTTCCTCGGCGACGACGAAGTGAAGGCCGAAACCCTCGGTGCCACCCTCGACGCCAAGACCCAGGGCAAGAAAGACACCACCATCTTTTTCCAGGCCGATAAAGGCGTGGATTACGGTGACCTGATGAGCGTGATGGACAGCCTGCGCGCCGCCGGTTACCTGAAGGTCGGTCTGGTCGGTCTTGAGACGGCAGCCAAGAAATGATCACGACGCGCCATAAGCTGACGCGTTACAGCGGTAGCCTGGCCGTGGTGCTGGGCGTGCACGCGCTGGCCATCGCGCTGGCGCTGAACTGGACCGCCCGCCCGCCCATCGAATTGCCGCCGCAGGCAATGATGGTCGAGCTGGCTCCGTTGCCCGCCCCGCCACCGCCGGCTCCGCCGAAAGTCGTCACACCGCCGCAGCCACCGGCTCCGGTTGAAGAGTTACCGATTCCGAAACTGGCTGAAGCACCGAAAGCGGAAATCGCGGTACCCAAACCCAAGCCGAAGCCCAAGCCAAAACCGCCGAAGCCGGTCGAGAAGAAGCTGCCCGAGCCGCCGAAGGAGAAACCTTCCGAGGAGAAGCCGGCCGACACTCAACCGACCCAGGCACCAACGGAGAAATCAGCCCAGCCCGCACCCGGCCCATCGCCTGCTCAATTGGCAGCCAAGGCCAGTTGGCAAGGCACCCTGCTCGCGCATTTGCAGAAGTACAAGAAGTACCCGCAAAGTGCACAGTCGCGTGGCAAGGAAGGTTTGAATCGTCTGCGCTTCGTGGTCGATGGCGAAGGTAATGTGCTGTCGTTCGAACTGGTGGGCCGCTCCGGCAACGCTGATCTGGACCGGGCCACCCTGGACATGATCCGCCGCGCTCAACCGCTGCCCAAGCCGCCAGCCGACATGCTCAACAATGGCTCGATCGAAATCGTTGCGCCGTTTGTTTATTCGCTCGAACGCCGCCGCTAAGGCAACGCAAAACCCTGTAGGAGTGAGCCTGCTCGCGATAGCGTAGTGTCAGACGATGATTTTCTGACTGACACACCGCTATCGCGAGCAGGCTCACTCCTACAAGGGTTCTCTGCTAGCCGGATGATCCAGCCAAAAAGGCACCGAAAGGTGCCTTTTGCATATCTGCCAGCGGCAAACCGACCTCGACCGGTGTCGCACTCAGCCCGCAGTCTGATAACGTGCGTCTATCGATTGCAGCCGGTATGCTTGGCGCGCATCTTCATGGACGCTTGCTATGACCCTCACAGAATTACGCTACATCGTTACCCTCGCCCAAGAGCAGCACTTCGGCCATGCCGCCGAGCGTTGCCACGTCAGTCAGCCGACGCTGTCGGTGGGCGTGAAAAAACTTGAAGACGAACTCGGTGTGCTGATTTTCGAGCGCAGCAAAAGCGCCGTGCGCCTGACCCCGGTCGGCGAAGGCATCGTCGCCCAGGCGCAGAAAGTGCTGGAGCAGGCCCAGGGCATCCGCGAACTGGCCCAGGCCGGCAAGAATCAGCTGACCGCACCGCTGAAAGTCGGCGCGATCTACACTGTCGGCCCGTACCTGTTCCCGCATCTGATTCCACAACTGCACCGGGTCGCCCCGCAGATGCCGTTGTACATCGAAGAAAACTTCACCCACGTGCTGCGCGACAAACTGCGCAACGGCGAACTCGACGCGATCATCATCGCCCTGCCGTTCAACGAAGCCGATGTGCTGACCCTGCCGCTGTACGACGAGCCGTTCTATGTGCTCATGCCGGCCCAGCACCCGTGGACCAAGAAAGAATCCATCGACGCCGGCCTGCTCAACGACAAGAGCCTGCTGCTGCTCGGCGAGGGTCACTGCTTCCGTGATCAGGTGCTCGAAGCCTGCCCGACCCTGACCAAGGGCAATGACGGCGCCAAGCACACCACGGTCGAATCAAGCTCCCTGGAAACCATTCGCCATATGGTCGCATCCGGCCTGGGCATCTCGATCCTGCCGCTGTCGGCAGTGGACAGCCATCACTACGCCCCCGGCGTGATCGAAGTGCGTCCGCTGACCGCGCCGGTGCCGTTTCGCACCGTGGCGATTGCCTGGCGCGCGAGCTTCCCACGGCCGAAAGCCATCGAGATCCTCGCCGACTCCATTCGCCTGTGCTCGGTGGCCAAGCCTGCCGCGCCGGTTACGGCCGGTTAAGCGAGCGTCATGACGGAGCTGTCGCAAGTGTCGGTGACGGCACTCAAGGGTGTCGGCGAGGCCATGGCCGAGAAACTGGCCAAGGTCGGCCTCGAGAATCTGCAGGACGTGCTGTTCCACCTGCCGCTGCGCTATCAGGATCGCACCCGCGTGGTGCCGATCGGCGCTTTGCGGCCGGGTCAGGACGCTGTGGTTGAAGGCACCGTCAGCGGCGCCGATGTGGTCATGGGCCGCCGCCGCAGTCTGGTCGTGCGCTTGCAGGACGGCACCGGCGGCCTGAGTCTGCGCTTCTACCATTTCAGCAACGCGCAGAAAGAAGGCCTCAAGCGTGGCACGCGGGTTCGCTGCTACGGCGAAGCCCGGCCCGGCGCCTCGGGCCTGGAAATCTATCACCCGGAATACCGCGCGATCACCGGCGACGAACCGCCGCCAGTGGATGAAACCCTGACCCCGGTCTACCCGCTCACCGAAGGCCTGACCCAGCAGCGCCTGCGCCAGTTGTGCATGCAGACCCTGACGCTGCTCAAGCCAAGCACCCTGCCCGACTGGCTGCCGACCGAGCTCGCCCGCGACTATCAACTGGCGCCACTGGCCGATGCGATCCGCTACCTGCACAACCCGCCCGCCGATGCCGACGTCGATGAACTCGCCCTCGGTCATCACTGGGCCCAGCATCGCCTGGCCTTTGAAGAATTACTGACGCATCAACTGTCGCAGCAGCGTCTGCGCGAAAGCATGCGTTCACTGCGCGCGCCGGCAATGCCGAAAGCCACGAAACTGCCACCGAAATACCTGAAAAACCTCGGCTTCAACCCGACCGGTGCGCAACAGCGAGTCGGCAACGAAATCGCCTACGACCTCAGCCAGCACGAACCGATGCTGCGCCTGATTCAGGGTGACGTGGGCGCGGGTAAAACCGTGGTCGCCGCCCTCGCTGCGCTGCAGGCGTTGGAGGCCGGTTATCAGGTCGCGCTGATGGCGCCGACCGAGATTCTCGCCGAACAGCACTTCATCACCTTCAAGCGCTGGCTCGAACCGCTGGGCATTGAAGTCGCGTGGCTGGCCGGCAAGCTCAAAGGCAAGAACCGCGTCGCCGCGCTGGAACAGATCGCCAGCGGCACGCCAATGGTGGTCGGCACCCACGCGCTGTTTCAGGACGAAGTACAGTTCAAGAACCTCGCGCTGGTGATCATCGACGAACAGCACCGCTTCGGCGTGCAACAGCGTCTGGCATTGCGGCAGAAAGGCGTCGGCGGGCGCATGTGCCCGCACCAACTGATCATGACCGCCACGCCGATTCCACGGACGCTGGCGATGAGCGCCTACGCCGACCTCGACACCTCGATCCTCGACGAATTGCCGCCCGGCCGAACCCCGGTCAACACCGTGCTGGTCACTGACACCCGCCGCGTCGAAGTCATCGAACGAGTGCGCAGCGCCTGCGCCGAGGGGCGTCAGGCCTATTGGGTATGCACGCTGATCGAAGAGTCCGAAGAGCTGACCTGCCAGGCCGCCGAAACCACCTTCGAAGACCTCACCGCTGCCCTTGGCGAATTGAAAGTCGGGCTGATTCACGGCCGCATGAAGCCGGTCGAAAAGGCTGCGGTGATGGCTGAGTTCAAGGCCGGCAACCTGCAACTGCTGGTCGCGACCACGGTGATCGAAGTCGGCGTCGACGTGCCCAACGCCAGCCTGATGATCATCGAAAACCCCGAGCGCCTCGGCCTCGCGCAGCTGCACCAGTTGCGTGGTCGCGTCGGCCGGGGCAGTGCCGCCAGCCATTGCGTGCTGCTCTACCATCCGCCGCTGTCGCAGATCGGCCGCCAGCGCCTGGGCATCATGCGCGAGACCAACGACGGTTTCGTCATCGCCGAAAAGGACCTCGAACTGCGCGGCCCCGGCGAAATGCTCGGCACCCGCCAGACCGGCCTGCTGCAATTCAAGGTCGCCGACCTGATGCGCGACGCCGATTTACTGCCCGCCGTGCGCGATGCCGCCCAGGCCTTGCTGGAGCGCTGGCCGACCCACGTCAGCCCGTTGCTCGACCGCTGGCTGCGGCATGGGCAGCAATACGGCCAAGTGTGAGCACCGTCGCAGTTTGTGAAGGATCGTTCCTACAGAGCTGGTTATACTCCTGCCATTGTTTCAAAAACGGATACAGACCATGACTGACGCAGCTCTCGCCCCCGAACTCCCGCACGCGCCGTCTGTAATTCGGCTGCTGCTTGGCAAGCTGGGTATCGCCTACGAAGAAGTGCTCGATCACCACGGCCTCAATGCTTCACGCAAGGTCCAGGCCGTGTTGCTGGATGACGCCGTGGGCGCGCTGATGGTGCTGTTTCCACAGAGCCAGTTGCTCGACCTCAATCGCCTCGCCGAACTCACCGGTCGCCGCCTCACCGCCGTGTCCACCGAGCGTCTGGAAAAGATGCTCGGCAAACACAACCTGAGTCTGCTGCCGGGCCTGCCGGCGCTGACCAGTTCGCCGTGCCTCTACGAGGAAAGCCTGCTGCGCGAGCCGAAGCTGCTGATCAACTCCGGCGAGCCGGGACTGCTGCTGGAGATCACCAGCGAAGCCTTCAAGAGCATGCTGACCAAAGCCAGCGCCGCCAACTTCGGCGAAGCCCTGAGCAGCATCCGCCCCAACCTCGACCGCCCGGACGATGACCGCGAGGAGATCACCCAGGCCGTGCAGGCGTTCACTGCGCGGCGTATCCAGCAGCGTCTGGAAGCGACCATCGAGATTCCACCGCTGGCCGAAACGGCGCAAAAAATCATCAAGCTGCGCGTCGACCCCAATGCCACCATCGACGACATCACCGGCGTCGTTGAAACCGATCCGGCGCTGGCCGCGCAAGTGGTGAGCTGGGCGGCATCGCCGTACTACGCCTCGCCGGGCAAGATTCGTTCGGTGGAAGACGCGATCGTCCGCGTGCTGGGCTTCGATCTGGTGATCAACCTGGCGCTGGGCCTGGCCCTCGGCAAGACCCTGAGCCTGCCGAAAGACCACCCGCAACACACCACACCGTACTGGCAGCAGTCGATCTACACCGCCGCCGTCATCGAAGGCCTGACCCGCGCCATGCCGCGCGCCCAGCGCCCGGAAGCCGGCCTGACTTATCTTGCCGGCCTGCTGCACAACTTCGGTTACCTGCTGCTGGCCCACGTGTTCCCACCGCACTTCTCGCTGATCTGCCGCCACCTGGAGGTCAACCCGCACCTGTGCCACAGCTACATCGAGCAACATCTGCTCGGTATCAGCCGCGAACAGATCGGCTCGTGGCTGATGCGCTACTGGGACATGCCGGACGAACTGGCCACCGCCCTGCGCTTCCAGCACGACCCAAGCTACGACGGCGCCTACGCCGAATACCCGAACCTCGTCTGCCTGGCCGTGCGCCTGCTGCGCAGTCGCGGAATTGGCTCTGGCCCGGATGAAGATATTCCGGATGCGTTGCTTGAGCGTGTGGGTTTGACTCGCGACAAGGCCAATGACGTCGTCAGCAAAGTCCTCGAAGCCGAAGTCCTGCTGCGCGAACTGGCCTCGCAGTTCAGCCAGGCCTAAAACGAAACAGGCCCGCTCCCCCAAGGATCACCAAAATCCCTGTGGGAGCGAGCCTGCTCGCGAAGAATCCACCCCAATCCAACGAACTCAGCGAAACCCCTGTGGCGAGGGAGCTTGCTCCCGCTCGACTGCGCAGCAGTCGCAAAACCAGCCGGCAGGGTGTGTCAGACAAAACTCGGCTTTCAGGATTTGGGGCCGCTCCGCAGCCCAGCGGGAGCAAGCTCCCTCGCCACAAAAGCTCTTCTCATCAAGACTCGGCTCAAGCCTTAGGCTTAGCCTTTCTTGGTTTCAAATACTTCATCAACCCTTGAAACCACATCACCAGCGCCGGATTCCCCTTCAGCTGAATCGACTTGTCCTGAATCCCCTGCATAAACGCCAACTGCTTGTTCTTCGCCTGCATCGTGGCAAAGCCATAACCCGCATCTTTAAACGCAATCGCAAACGCCGGCTCCGCCACCACGCCAGACTTGCTGGTGATGCGCTGATCCTTGACCACGAAATGCCGCGCCACTTTCCCATCCAGCGTCTGCAACTGAAACACCAGATCCTTGTCACCCAACTGCTGCTGGAACGCAGGATTTGTCCGGCTGGCCTTACCCATCAACAAACCCATCATCCACAGAAGAAAACGAAATTTCATGCGCACAGCCTCAAAAGGAAAATGAACGGCCGGGGCAGTTTAAGGGATTCGGACGATAACGCCAGTATCTGACTCTATTGGAAGAGGATGCGGACCATTTCCTGCACGATGACCGCCAAGTCACGATTCCGCAAGCAACGTCCTACACCTGTTGAAACACATCCCTGTAGGAGCCGGCGAAGCCTGCGATCTTTTGATCTTCCGCCCCGCGAATCTATGGGAAATTTCCTGCGAAGTGCGGGGCGGTCCATGAACTAGTCGAGCTTGAAGATCACCGATAGGCTTCCTGCGTCATCGGGTATTCGGTGACCGGATGTGCAAGTCCGAATTCGGGAGCAATTACTTCTTACTCCAAGGGATTTACACCGATGACCAATTCAACTGCCAACACTGAGGACACCTCCCCCTACGAATCCTTCGATTCAAGAAAACTACATGAAGCCGCCGAACGCGCCCTCGATCACCACTTCGGCAAATCCGACCTCCCTCAGGCCCCACGCCGTGAAGGCCTGTTCAGCCTGAACCCGGACATCGACGCCGAAGCTCTTCTAGCCAACGCCTCGGAAGACCTGCTGTCCATCAGCATCATCGCTGCAGATCTTGCGGACGACATAGATGGCTCCCGCCGCTCGGTTGCACTGGCATTGAGCAGAATGGCGGACGGGGTGAGATTGATGGTGGAAGGGACGCTCGACCAGATTGAAGTGCGAAGCGTGGCGGCCAAGCCGTAGCGAGATTGGTGAATGAAAAAAAGGGGACGTTAAGTCCCCTTTTTGAATTTTCCCTGCTTCACCACTGGCAGCCTGTTTCAGGTTTCGAATCCACGTTGTAATCGTTTTCAAACGAATACTTCTTTGCGGATTTGTAATTCGTATACGACATCGCATCAACCCGGCCACCCTGAGTGACCATCTGATACTCACCTGTCAGTGCGCCATTAACTACTTCAACCCAAGTTGTCGTGTACTGGTAGGGCCGGCCATACACGAGTTCTTCTTGTTCAGTACTGCGATGAACCAGCCCAATAGCCTTTTTTGACTTGCTGTATTTGACGCCAGCACCGCTCCACTTGGCGACAGAGTCGTAATAGGTTCGGAATTCAAAATTTATGGGTTTGCCTTCGTAGGAGCGGAAGCAAAAAACCTTGGTCGTGACCTCGCTATGAGCCGCCAGAGGAACGAAAACGAGCAACGCGGAAAACAATGCAGACGAAAATTTCAAACCGAACATTCCTTTAGCGGTTTCAGGGGTATCAGCAAATTACTCTGGCCTGTTATGCCCCAGGCTCAAGCGCGCCGCACTTCAGCTCTTTGATTTGCTCACTCTGAATCGGAACCACACATGCAAGGCGCTTCTCTCCGAGCCCACGAAGCTCCGTCAAACTGAGCGTCACGTGCAACCCATCCTCGGCAAACAAATGATCCTCAAACCCGGCATCGGCATAATCCGTCCAAAATGCCTTGCCCTCGAAGCGGCAGAACCGCTTGGAGGACAGCACCCTCCAACCGCCGTTGGGCGCCAGTATTTGGACCGTCAGACATGGGCTGCCAAAGGTGCTGACATAACGTGCCACGACATCGCCGAAGCGCTGGGAGCCGGACAGGTACACCTTGTTGAGATCAACCACATTACCCGGCTCATCAGCGACGATCGTGTCCAGATAAGCCGCACGCTCCAGACTCATTCTGGCCATGCAGTTGTTGATCGTCGTGACATGCGCTGCCACTCCTGGCTCGATTTCCGTGGCTTCAAGCGGGCACGTGGTGTCGCGTAGCTTGATCCAGGCGCGCTGGGATTCTCTGGCCATGGCGACCAGCGCCTTACCCTGCTCAGGGTCGCGCCGCTGTTGAGCCTCAAACCGTCCCAACAGTTTCTTGTAGCTGGCATTGAGTAGCGTGTCGGCTTCCTTGCGGGCCACCTCCACACACCGATCGACCTGGGCGCTCACGGTGATTTCTTTGCAGTCGTCCTCGGCCATCGCGAAGGAGACAAACAGACACCCAAAGGACAACGCGATAAAACGCGCAAACATGTTCAATTTTTTATTCCCTGAATGGCAGATCGCTCAACTACGCGTTGAGGTATTTTCTGCGCTTTACCGTCGGCGGTCATCGCGTCGCGGTACTGGCTGTAATAGCGTTGCGCTTCGTCTTTACGATCGAGGCGCCAGAGTGAATCGGCGATGTTCAACATCAGCACCGTGCGTTTACCAACGGCCTCAACGCCGCGATAAAACTTCAGCGCCAGCTCATCTCTACCGCCCTCGGCCAAGTTGAAAGCCAGGTCGTTGAAAGCTTGAACATTGCGCGCCGGTGGGTGACAAGCCATATAGGACTCTGGACTTATAGCGCGAAGATTGAATGCGAGTTCTTCCACGCGAGATTGCGGCATCTCAATATTTGAGACCTGCTTCAATAAGTCCTTTGGCGACGGCGTCTGCATGACGAGGTCAGGCGCATCCTCTTCCCCGGAAGTCCACCGATTGCCCTTCCACTTGCCGTAGCAAAACCTGGCTGCCGGCTGACTGAGCACGCAACCGGTCTCCATCGAAATGACCCCGCAACCAGTTTCCTCTGTCGGGATTTCTTCACCCTCCTGGCCAATGACAACGCCATACAGAGTCTGAAGGAGGAGTAATGTTTTCTTGTCGGGACTTAACCAAGCCTCATGCGTTTCAGTACCCACCGCGGGTACATAGAGGGGAAACGTTTTTCCATTGGCGGTAAACGAGGCAACCGCCGACTCCGCAGCAGGCCTGCCCCATGTCTTGTCCTTCAGCGTCACTAAGTGCCCGCCAACCCCCACGATCTGAATATTTTCAGACAAGGCATTGGCTGAAGCTGACAGGCTCATGACAATCATCATCCGCTTAAGGCTGCCCGCGAGAAGACGGTTCATCCACTCACTCCTCATCCATCGGCGACGATTCCACATCGATCATGCTCAGCAGTCGAAATTCATTGTTCACAAACTCGTAGAAACGGTCCCGGTTACCACTTTCCAAAGCATTCCCCTGCGCATCTTCTTCGCCGTCGAGCGTGATGCCGGAGACGATGACCATGCGACTATCGGGCTGGTAGACCATGCCGAAGGTGCTGCCGTCGTAAGCATTCGGCAGACCGCCAACCACTTCACCGGTCTGACCGTTCAGCACTTCGCCGCAAATGGCGCTGCCGCCACAGCCAAGCCTGTGCAGGATGTAATGGCCGGCGAAGTTGACCTTGCCTTTCAGGGCTTGCACCCGTGCCTGATCCATCATTGGGCTGCTGTTTTCTTGCGGCACCAGTTTATGGTTGGGGCCGGTGAAAACTGGCGTGACGGTGTAATCCTTGAACGCTGGATCGGCAGCGAATGCCATGGACGCGGCAGCCAATATCAAGCTGCCGAGAAGAACCGAAAATCCTTTCACGCTGTAGCTCCATCTATGCAATGCATCGTCAACATCCTCACTCGAAGGCGATGCTCCGCACTGCTGTTTTGATTTCTTCAAATCCTTCAACGCTTATCGCCAACGGGGCGGATGAGCCCGACTCCGCGGACCCAATCAGTACCTGTTCGTTATGCATAAGGCAGAAGGTGATGCGACTGAACAGACGCCGACTCTCATCGTGATAACCGATGATGAATCCTGACGACTTTGCCCCCTTCAGCGACTCAAACGTGTAGGTTTGCGGATCCCCCGCCAACAACGTTGGCCCCCAGCCGTGATCTGTCAGAGTCGCCGGACACTTGCGGTCGTTGGCTTCACGCAACAGCTGCAACTCCATCGCGCCATCGGCCGGCAACTGCTGACTAGTGAGAGCGGAAAAACTTCCCGCACTTTCACACATAACACCAAACCATGGCTCGCTCAGACCCGCTGACTTTTCGAAATTCCACTCAGCGCTGTTTGAGCTTGGCGCCTGCCACAAGTGCGGCGCGTTCAATGTGTTGGGAAGTTGTTTTGTCGCAACGAATACCAGATCAGGCGAATTGAACTGCAGCCATTGATCTTGCGTAAGCGTCATCGAAAACCGGCAGGGTGTCATAACCACCAAAGCGGTAACTGGCCCTTGAGCGGCCTGCGATTGACCGAGAGCATCACCGATCAACACGGTCTTGTCGGCAATGGCATGACTAACCTGCGTGAGGGCAAAACCAAAGAGCAGTCCGCGTAGATACCGAGGCTGTATGAAACTCAACGGTGATACATCAGCCACGGCTCTGGTCGCTCGATTCGGTCGCGCAATTGCCTTTCCGACAGTCATGTCGATAGAGCCAAAACAGCGGCGGCAACAACACCAACAGAGCAAAACCATCGAGCCACACGTGCGACCAGACCTGCTGTTGCGCCGAGAGCCACATGTCCTGCGGCGCCCATAACAGGATGCCGGCGATCAACCAGCCCCAGATGGCCGGAGCTTTCAAGCGATTGCCCAAGTGCACCAGCGCGAACATGTACAGCGAATAACTTTGCAACGTCGCGCCAAACAGCGCGAGCCACCAGACTTGTTGCTCGTGGCCGGCAACAGGCACCGCGTTAGCACCCCAGAACGACAGTTCGAGGACTTGCAGATAGCCATCGAGCAAGCCGGAGTCACCCGCCCAGGTCAGGGTAAGACCGGCGAGGATGTGCGTGATCGCAGCGGCATATAGCCAAAGCACCAACGCAGGGCGAAGCGAGGAAGAAGGGGCTGGCATTCCGTGTCCTGAGCGTTCCTTGGGGGTGGGGAGTTTAAAGGAAAATCGGGGTCGTCAGATGCTCAAGCATTAAACGTTTTAGCGTGAGGAATTCAGAAAGAACTTGTGCAAAACCGCCTCAAACAGGCCCTCGACATTCAAATGCAGTGGCTGGCTTTGACCGGCGCCGTGGCTGACGATCCCAACCGCCCCACGTTGAAGAGGCCCAGCTGATCACCTTTGTCAGCCGCCATTTGATAACAGGCTAACGCACGAGACATATCCTTCGTTCCCCACTCGCCTGCTTCAAAGGTAGAAGCCAGATAATTCATCGCGTCTGTGGAGCCCATGGTAATCGCTCGAATAACCTGCTCCTCTGCCTGCTTGGGATGAAGGCAAGGGCCGTTATAGTCGGTGGAGTTTCCCGAACAAAGAAACGTCGCATAGCCCATCGCACCCTTTGGTATTTTCGAAGCCGCTTTGAACAAAGCCTCAACCTTAGGGGTTTCCAGCTGAGATGCCATTTGCGAAAGACTCAGGCTTGCCGCCGACAGGCTCGCCTGTGCATCACCCGACTCTGCAGCACACACAAAATTTTCCAGCGACGCTTCAATCAGCTCCGCAGTCAGCCGGTATTGCTCAAGAGACCCCAGCCCACCCAACGCTTCTGCACGCTGATAACAAAAGTTTTCGGCGCGGCTCATTCCCGGGTTATCCGTTGCGACAAGATCCTTCTCGCTGACCGACCAATCCTCAACCCCCTCAAGCACCCAACATGCCTGACGAGAGAAGTTGAAGATCTTGATATTGCTGTTACCCGCCCGTTTATCCACAACGTTGACGTGACTGTCATCGACCTCTTCGATCTCGACTCCAGGTGTCTTGCCGGGTGTGATGGCGGCCATCAGCGGATAGGTGAACGTTGTTCCACTGACACCCGAGGTCGAAGGCTCAAAGGTACTACGTTCCTTTCCCGCCACCGGTTTCAACACCAGCGACTTGACCGTCATCGCAGTGAGACGGCGTTGTGATTCGCTGTTGGCGGAAAACGCTGCCAGGAAAGGCGCGAACTCCTCCGAGGGGCAAGCGTCGCTGGTGGGAGCCGTCGAAGCGTTCTTGTCGGATGAAAGTACAGGGACGATTTTGTCCAGATACTCCGAACGCTCACGACTCATTCTGGCGATACACGAGTTAACCGCAAACACATGCGCCGGCATCCCCGTCTCGATTTCGAATGCCTCCAAAGGGCAGTTCGCATCGCGCAACTTCAACCACGCACGTTGTGACTCTTTGACCTTCGCGGCGTACTCCGCGCCCAATGCCGGATCTGCTCGATAGTCAGACTCAAGCCGCGACATCAACTGCTTGTAGCTGACATTCAACTGCGCATCGGCGGCCTTCTTCGCCGCCTCCGAGCAGGGCACCATTTCCAGACTTGAGGTGACATGGCTGCAATCGTCCTGTGCATAGGCCGCTGAATCTGGCAGTAGCAGCACGGCCAGAAGGGTTAAAACAAAACGGTTCACTGTGTTCATCCTTGAGTCATTCAGGCTTTGCGTTTGGTGGGAACATGGGGGCAGACCACCTCTTTCGGATACTACTAAAAGGTGGTCTGGCCCTATTTCACTACTACCACCGAGACCAGCAATCAAAAAATCGGAATCTGAAAACGCATTCTTCCCATGCACCGATCTTTAGCCTCGCCGAACAACCTGGATGTTATCGCGCAGTTTTCTTCTGCATATCCTTTCCAAGCCGGTCCGAAATCCTCGTTACCACCGACAAACTTCAAAGCCTCCGGATAGTTCATAGCTGTGGCTTTTTCATTAACCAGCGATACGGCTTTGTAAAAACCATCTCCTATGACCCCGGTGCGAAGATAAACAAGTTCAGCAACACGAAAACTCGTCAACTGTTTCTTACACGACAATTGCTCAATCGGAGACTCTCCGCCCTCTTCATCGTCGTTTTTGCAATATTCATCCCTAAGGGTTATCCATTTTTTTTGCGTAGAAAGAAGCGCCGCCCTAGTTGTTGAATCGAGTTCAGCAGACAACGCCTTGTATTGCTCATTCAGGACCTTATCAATTTTTTCAAACGATTTCTGGGAGCAACTGATAATGTCAGGATTTGTTGAACTGACGGCGCTACAATCAACCTCGGCCGACGCAACGCCGGTAGAAAGAAATACGACCGATAAAACAGCAAATATTTTCTTCGTCACTTCCAGCAATTGCATTTCAACGCCTCCTCAAAAAATACCGCTTCTTTTTCACGTCTCGTGGCTACACCGGCAGTACTAGGGTCATTCTCCCAAAGCCGCTTCATGCTACGTAACCGGGAAGGAATCAGTTCGGGTTTATCGTTATCGAAATCTTCTTTTATCTGTTTCATCTCTAGCCGCTTCAAAGCCTTCGCCGGCGTGCTTCCTGATAAGGAATTGCCGCGATTGACTACGAGGGAAAGTAATACGCCCTGACAATCCGGATGCAAATTTATAGCTTTAGGGTATACGTCAACAACTTGTTGGGCATACCGTTTTTTCATGATGACAGCCAACTTTAAAGCGTTGTCCTTACTGATGGATATCGAGCTGACGTTGTGCACATAATCGCGCGCATCTTGACCTTTCTTGCCAAGAGCTCCTTTCAATCTTCCTATCTCTTCAGGGGTGTACAGGTCCTTCAGCTCTGCATCCACTCTCGCGGCTGTTTGCTGCCCCAGATCGTAACCATAACCTATCGTTATTCCACTGTTGGCATCGGACAATGCATATGGGTGTTCCCGATAAGCTTCGATTGCCAACAGAAATTCAAAAAGTTTTTTCGATACTACATATGGCCCAACTGTTGTGTCGAGGGTATACACTTCGGCCTTACACTTCTCAGGGCAGCCGGACAAGAAACCGCCCAACAAACCAAGCAAATGGATATGCTGAACGTTATTATCACTGGTTATGCCATGCTTCCCGACCAACTTATCCCACCAACTGAGGCGTTCAATTCGAAGCTTTTCTTCCAGCCACTGCTGATGAGGATCCGAGACACTATGCCCCATCAGTTCGTCCAGCGAATCCCACTTTTCTTTTTTGAACTGCCACTCGCTTTCGTAACGCGTAACCATTTGGGATATCGGCTGAGAAAACCAAGGCTTGCTTAACGCTTCCTTGATTTCCGCAGGTGTAAGTTTGTTGTCGCTGTTTTTATCGAGCATTTTGTACAGATGCTGCTTAGCGGGACCATCATTGGCGTTTCCAACATTGGGTAAATATGTCGCTCGCTCTTCCTCAGTCAAATTTTCCTGAGCATGCAGGGATGCAGCGAGGTGGTCCGCATTACTGACAGTTTCTTCGATGAAACTGAAACCTTCCCACTCAAAGGGTGAATGCCGCGATAACTTGGTATCCGGCTCGGCAAACCATCCATTGAGTTCATTCCCGTCGGCATCACCCAATAACCCGTCCAAGCGCCACCACAACGTATAGGTAGTGCTTCCTCCCATGACAACAGGAACCTTTATTTTTCTTTCCGCGGGTAAAGCTTCCAGCACTCCGACAGGAACCAGAAAATCATAGCCAACTGTTTTTTGCGGATCAGTCACTTTAGGTGGATTGGCAGGCCCCATTCCCTCAACGTGAGTAACCACCACGCTGCCTTTCGGAATTTTCACTAGCGTTTTTTCAGCTGCTGGCAGTCCCGCAGCCTTCTCTTTGCTCAGCGCGGTAAAGGCTTTCACGTCTTCACAGCTGAACATCTCAACGTGCAGTAGATTTTTCGGGGCCGAATCGGAGTGATTCTGATACTTCCCTACATGTCCAATCAGACTGCCCGCGGTAATCGGGAATGGAGTCGCCAAGACATGCACGGCGTCCTTTTCGGCTGGCTCACTCTTGGCCTCAAGTAGCCCCTCCCAGACATATCCAAGCGCCTCTCCCGCTGCCAGCGGCGGAACAGCATTTCCACTGACGATCTCCAGCAGTTTCTGGTACTTGCCACGCGTCCCGTCGGTTCCGATTTTAACTTGCGTACCGTGCGGCAAAATTGCTTTCACAGCGCCTGACGGGCTGGCAGAGGCGCGTACAACAAGACCTTTCTGAGGCGGAGTCATTGGGTCTTTGGCAGCGGCACCAATGACGTAAGTATTGGGCGTTGGACCTGCGGTCATCTCTCTTTTGAACACCCAGCCTGTACCTGGCGGCAGGTCGCTACTGGCTGGCGTGACGCTGACAACCTTGAGCCAACCATTGTGCTCTTCGCCTGTCTCGACAACCGTGCCGCGATTCAAAACTGTCAAGACCGTTGCATACCCGGGCTTTCCTCGTGGTTCCTGGCGGACACGCAAGCCCAGAAGTTCATCGTTGGCAGTTGCCTTGACCTGCAACGTACCGCCGCTCCAAAAGGCCGGCCGCGGCAGTGCCGGGGTTTCTTCATAGCTTTTCCATTGCAACAAATGCATATACAGACTGAAAAAGGTAAGACTCGGGCCGGGAACGGGTGCTGCAGGAGGAGATCCCGCTGGTACCGGCGACGCTGGCGGCATCGGCACTTCCAATCGGTGTTTGACCAATACAAAGCCAGTGGAAAAGTCGGACTGGGTTGTACCGAAATTCGACTTGGGATAGATGCTATCGATTCGATAGGCAACCACTTCACCGTCCGCTATGCATCGGACTTCTGTCGAGTCCTGCACCAGACCCGAATCTTCATCGAAATGCACGCCGCCATGCCAAAGGCCATTGGCCCCCAGCGGATAGTAACCATCCTTCGCTTTGGCGAGAGCCTTGTAGAACTGCTGCGGATTGCTCGCTTCGGCTGCCCCTACTTTCAAGGGATACGACCATTTTTCTACTTTCTTTGTTGTCTCTGTCATTACCAATTACCTGAATTCTGATCCCTGGTGGCTTGGATTGCCGTCGATGTCTTACCCGGAAAAATTGAGCATCCGCTTCGGTTTGCGTTTGATCTTTTCCTCAGACGCATTCCCCAACGCCTGATCCATCAAACTCCCCGCCTTATCCTTATCCGCCGCACCCGGCAGCACCGGCGGTTTAATCCCGATGCCAGTACCCGACCCAGCCGAGCCCCCCGCATTGATCTTGATCACCGGCCCAACCACCGTCACACCACCGCCATCGAGCTTGATAAAGCTCCCACCCCCAAGAATGGTCAGCTCCGTCCCCGCCTCAATAACAATCTTGTCCCCAGCCTTGAGGTGAATCTCTTTCCCCACGCTGGTCAGTTGCGCAGTCCCAAGCTTCACATGCTGGTTCTGCCCAACCGTGAGGTGATCATCCAGCTTCGCTTCAATCTTGCGATCAGAAATCGTGGTGCGATGTTCCTCGGCTTTCAGCTCGGTGTAGGTGTTCTTCACCACCGTGTCGTGACGTTCATTGCCGACCCGAATCTTCTGGTCGTGCTCGACGTTCTCATCCCAGTCCCGCTGGGCGTGGATGTAGATCTGCTCCGCACCTTTCTTGTCTTCAATGCGCAGTTCGTTGTACCCACCGCCACCCGGTGAGCTGAGCGTTTTGAACACGCTGCGGGTCTTGTTCGCCGGTAGTGGATACGGCACCGGGTTTTCCTTGTGATACAGGCAACCGGTCACCAGCGGTTGGTCGGGGTCGCCTTCGAGGAAGGTGACGAGGACTTCCATGCCGATGCGCGGGATGCTGATGGCGCCGTAGCGGTCGCCGGCCCAGGAGCTGGAGACGCGCAGCCAGCAACTGGTTTTGTCGTCGGCGAGGCCTTCGCGGTCCCAGTGGAACTGGACTTTGATGCGGCCGTATTGGTCGCAGTGGATTTCTTCGCCTTTGGGGCCGGTGACCATGGCGGTCTGGCTGCCGAGCACGCGCGGTTTCGGGTGTTCGAGGGCCGGGCGGTAGAACACGTCCCACGGGGTGGCAAGGAAGCGGTTGCGGTAGCCTTGGTGGAAGTCGTCTTTTTCGTCGGTGGTGTCGCTGGTCACACCTTCTTCGAGGACTTGCGGTTGTTTGCCTTCGTGGAAGATCTCGGTGAGCAGCCACAGGTCGTTCCACTCGCTGCGCGGGTGGTCGGACATTTCCATGAAGTGGCCGCTGACCAGTCTGGTCTGGTCGCCGCGACCTTCGGCCTGGCGGTAGTCGGCGCGGTGGCGTTCGAGGGCGCGCTGGCTGAGGAACTTGCCACGCGCGCGGTCGATGAAGCGGCCGGGGTAGTCGTAGTCTTCGAGATCCGGTTCGGTGCTGTCGCCATCGGGTTTGTACGCCGCTTCCATTTGCAGGCGCGGTTTTTCGAAATCGTAGTCGCGGCGCGTGGTGCGCGTGGTGCGGGTTTCCAGGCGCAGTTTGAAGGCTTTGATCACCGGCTCGTCGGCGACCATGCCGCTGCCCTGCACGTAGGCGGTTGGTTGCCCAAGGTTCTGGAACACGGTCTGGTCATCACCGAATACCAGCAGGTGAGCTTTTTCGCTGTGCTGGAAGTGGTAGTGAATGCCTTCTTCTTCGCACAGGCGCTGGACGAAATGCAGGTCGGTTTCGTCGTACTGCACGCAGTAGTCGCGATCCGGGCAGGGCTGGCTGAGCTGGAAGCTGTAGGCGTTGCTCTTGATGCCGTGCTCTTCGAGGATCAGCGCGATGATTTTCGGCGCCGACATCTGCTGGTAGATGCGCTGGTTGGTGCGGTGATGCAGGTATTGCAGTTGAGGCACGATCGACACTTTGTAGCGGGTCAGGCGCTTGCCGGCATCGCCCTGGGCGACGCGGTAGATCTGCCCGTGAATCCCCGAGCCCTGTGGATCGAATGCGAGAAACGCCTGCTTGTGCAGCAGTTGCTCGAGATCCAGATCCGGGTTTTCGCTGACCATTTCGAGGTCGAAGCGAAACGCCTGGCTGATGCCTTCGGTGCCGGTGAACGACAGCACTTGCAGGTCGCCGACGTAGTCTTCGACCTTGAGGCTGAAGTGGGTTTCGTTAGCTGAGTTGAACATCGTGTGCTCCCTGTTCGAATGTCATCCGTTACGCCCGAAGTCGCAGACGTTGCAGCCAGGACGAAGTGGCGCCCAAGGCGTCACGCAATTGTGCGGCAGTGATGTTGCGCTCTGCCGGGTTGAAGCTCAGCGCGGTCTGCAGCGCTGTCCAGCCGTGTTTCGCTAGGTTTTTCGGTGCGTGCAGTTCGCGCTCCAGGTGCTCGTCGCGAGCCTGGGTCGAGGGCAAGCGGCGGAACGGGTGTTTGCCGCTCGCCAGTTCGTAGATCACGCAGGCCACGCCGTACACGTCCGCGCTGGCCGACAACGGTTGGCCCTCAAGCAGTTCGGGGGCGGCGTAGCCTGGGGTCCAGGCGTTGAAACGCTCGCGGCTCAGGTGCGGCAGACCGGGCAAGGTGCCCTCCTCTGCCTGTCCCAGACCGAAGTCGAACAGGCGCAGGCCGTCTTCGCTGAGCATCACGTTGCTCGGTTTCAGGTCACCGTGCAGCACGCCGCGACGGTGGGCGTAGGCCAACGTGTCGAGCAGCGGCAGGACGATGTCGCGCAGTTCCTTCCACGGCAGGCCCATCGGCCGCTCGCAGAGCAATTTGTCCAGGGTCAGGCCACGCATGTATTCCATGGTGATGAAGGCCCGCTGGCAGTCGGTGTCGACTTCAAAGGTGTGCGCACGCACGACGTTGTCGTGGCGCAGGCGCCGGGTCAGGGCGAACTCGCTGTAGAGCAAGGCACTGGCGTCCGGCGATTCGGCAAATTCTTCGCTGAGGATTTTCAGCGCAATGTAAGGGTCGGGATCGCCGAACTGTTCATGCAGCAGATCCCGCGCCCGGTAAACGGCGCCCATGCCACCGGCCCCGAGCAGACGCTCGAGGTGGTAGCGACCGGCGAGTACATCCGGCAGCGCACCGATGCTGGCCTTGGTCGGCGCCAGCAACGGTTCGGCCTTGTTGCCCTTGGCGAAAGCGAAGTAGGTCAGGTTGTTGGCCTGTTCTTCGCTGATCAGCAAGTCATCGATGGGCGATTCGAGTTCACTCATTGGCGGATCACCACGGCAGTCAGGTTATCCCGCGCAGCGCCTCGCAGGGCGCCGTCGAACAAACGTTCCAGCGCCACGTGCGGCGCGCTGAGGCTGAGGGCGTTGCCGAGGGCATCGCTGCTCAGGCCCTGATACAAACCATCGCTGCAGAGCAAAAACACATCGCCCGGATAGACCTCGAGTTCGAGCACATCCAGGGTCAGCGTTTCAGCGGCACCGACGGCTCGGGTCAAGGCCTGAGCCGCCGGGTGCGCTGCCGCCTGTTCGACGCTCATTTGCTGCTCGTCGATCAACTGCTGTTGCAGCGAATGGTCCTTGGACAGCTGATACAAACGCTGTCCACGCCACATATAGCAACGGCTATCACCGGCCCAGATGCAGGCCGCGCGGTTGCCTTCCACCAGCAGCGCGACGACGGTGCTGCCCATGATGCTGTCGTGACGCCCGGCAGTGACGGTCAGCTCTTGCCCCAGTCGCCGGTTCAGCCAGTGCAGGCACTGGCGGATGGCTTTGAGGCGTTCGTCGAAATCCTCGTGTTGCGGCAACTCAGCCAGGCTGGCGACGATCAACTGGCTGGCGATGTCGCCACCCTGATGACCGCCCATGCCGTCCGCGACCACCCACAGCCCATGCTGCGGGGAATCGAGGAAGGCATCTTCGTTGCGCGCCCGCACCTTGCCCGGGTCGGTACGCGCCGCGCTGCGCCAGGGACTGGCCACCAGCATCAGAGCTGCACCGGCATACGGAAGGTGCGCAGCACGCCCATGTCGAACGGGTTCGGCGTGCGCTGGCTGGTCAGCAGATAGTTGGCGCGCAGGCCGCCCACGTCCGCTTTCAGCACCAGCACGTCGCGACCGTTCAGGTACTCGGTCTGCATCAGGTCGAACAGACGGAACAGCGACCATGGGCCGGAGTTCTTCTCGATACCGATCGGACGCCCGGCCATCTTGTCCATGACCAGACTGGTGCGACCGTCTTCAGCATCGGTCGGCCACTTGAAGGTCATTGGCAGGATCGGGCCGTGACGGTATTCCATGGTCTTGTCGCCGAACTTGAATTCGGAACGGCTTACCGCCGGATCGAGGGTGTACGGCTCGAGCTTGAACTGCACGGTCGGCTCGGCCGGGTTGATCGAGAAGAAGCTCTGGCGAATGGTCTGCGCCGCCGCCATCTGATCGAGGTAGACCTTCGATACCGGCAGGCTGTGACCGTCGACACTGCGCATGCGGTAGTTGCCCGGATCGCCGCTGACGAACGGACGCATGTAGCTGTCGAAGAAACGGTCGACGGTACCTTGAGCGCGGAAGAACTCGCGGAAATCGCTGATCGCCACATCGCTGGTGCTGCTGGCGCTGAACGGATAGCGCTTGCTGATGGTTTTGCCATACACGCTGTACAGCTCGTTCTGATAACGGCCGTTCAGGTATTGATAGGCATCGTTGAGCACCAGGCGCCACGAGTCTTCGGCCAGCACGTTGAACCACACGCTCAGCGGACGCGGCAGACGACCGGAGGCATTGCGCAGGTTGGTCAGCGCATCACGCTGGCCGCTCATGCGCGTCTTGGCCATCTCGAACGCCGCTTGCTCCGGCGTGCTGGAACGGGCCAGACCGGCCAATTGCAGTTGCAGGTCGTTGAGCGCGCTGAACGCTGGCGTCAGGTCAGCGCCCGGGCCGTTGTTGTCGTCGAGCAAACGATGCAGCGGCTCGAAGCGGCGTTGCAGGGATTTCTTCGCGGTGTCCGGCAGGTTCTTCGCCACGTTCAGCGCCGAAGCCTTGTCGGCAGCAGCCGCGGCGAGCTTGCCGACCTTGCCCAGTTTGCCTTTCTGTCCGGCCAGCGCATCGGCGGCTTCGCCGGCTTCATCGACCGGATCAGCAGCGGCTTCGAAGCGGGTGTTTTCACGCACTTCGGTGAGCAGCGCGAGTACCGGCGAGTTGGCCGAAGTCAGGCCCGCCAGTTGCTCGGCGCCTTCGCCAGCGTCGCTGATTGGTGGCAGTGCGACCTGGCCAACGGCTTCGCTCCAGTAGTTGGCGTAGTCGCGGAAGTACAGCTGCTCAAGCTCGACCATCAGGCGACGCAAATCCATGTCGCTGATGCCCGCGCCTTCGCCCAGCACCCAGTTGTCACGCAGGATATCGGTGACCAGCGCCGCGCCCTGCACCGAGAAATACTGCTGATAACCCTGTTGGGTGTAGAAACCCGGGATCACGTATTCGGTGCCGATGAACAGCGAGCCCTGCGGGCCGAGGTGCTGGCTGAAGCGGTAGTCCGGCAGATTGCGCGCCTGCTCGCGGAGCATGCGGTAAACCACGTTGGCCAGCGATTCGCTGCGCAGGACCTGACGCGCCTGCGTCACCAACTGATCGTTCAGCGGGTAGATGAACGGCTGCTTGAGCAAACGCTCAAGGTGAGTATTCAGACCGTTCTGCACAGCGGTGTTGCCGGTGTAGCGCTGCGACCAGTCAGTGGCGACCCAGTCCTTGAGCCACGCCGCGTCGCGACGATCCTTCATGTTCAGCATCAGGTACGCGCGCAGGCTGTTGAGCAGGCGATCGCGGTCCTTCATGTTGGCGCGGATCTGCCCTTCGAGCATGGTCGCCACCCGGGGCAGCAACTGCGCTTCGAGTTCACGCTCGTAGGCGGTTTTCACCACCGGGTTGATCTCTTCGCCCTGATACAGGCCGCCACGTTCGTGGTACGACACGTCGCCCTTGCTCGGGAACACCTGGGTCGCGGCGTAGCTGGTGTCGAGGACTTTCAGCACGCCCATGGCGTCATCGCGCGGCGTTACGGCCGAGCGTTGCTGGGTCCAGTTCTGTGCCAGCGTGCGCAGGTTTTCCAGACGCTCGTAGTTGGCCGAGAAACCACCGGCCCAGAGCATGCCGAACAGGGCCAGTGCCGCCAGTGCACCGACGTACAGCGCGCGCTGGCCCCAATGAATGCGGCTGCGCTCGCGCTTGTCCAGACCGGCCAGATCGGCCTCGGGGAAAATCACCTGGCTGAGCAAGTGGTGGATGAACCGCGAACGGCCACTGCGCAGGGTCGGCAGCACACCGGCGTTCATGCCGAGGCTGGCGCCGATGCCGGCGGTGGTCGAATCCATTTCCTGGGTCAGGTGCGGCGCGCTGGTCAGGTAGAAACCGCGCAGTTGCGTGGCACGCTGATAGCGGTTGCCGGTGAACGCCATGTCGACGAACAGGCACAGGCGCTCGCCGATCTGCCCCAACTGATGCGGGAAGTCGAGGATGCGCCCACGGCGCTGAGTATCGCGCTCGGAGTGCATGCGCATGATCACTTGGCTGTTCAAGCGGCGCAGCAGCTCTTCGAACTCGTTGCGCAGAACCGCCACGTCGGTGCCGACCTGATCCTTGCGGAAACTGGTGCCGAGCACTTGATCGCTTTCTTCGCGGGTCAGTTGATCGAAGAATTCGTCAAAGCCGAGCAGCTTGTCAGCCTTGCTCAGGACCAGATACACCGGCACGTCGACGTGCAGTTTCTGATGCACATCCTGCAGACGGCTGCGCACCTGGCGGGCCAGCGTGTCGATGTCCTGCTCGCTGCCACCGGTGAGGGTTTCCACCGGAATGGTCACCAGCACGCCGTTCAACGGACGGCCACGACGACGCTTGCGCAGCAGCTCCAGCAGCGTGGTCCAGGCGTTGCCGTCGACTTCGGCGTCCGGCTGAGTCGTGTAGCGCCCGGCGGTGTCGATCAGCACACCGTGGTCGGCAAAATACCAGTCGCAATGACGGGTGCCGAGGGTGTCGCGAGTGAGCTTGCGGTCGATCTTGTTGATCGGGAATTCCAGACCGGAAAAGTCCAGCAGGCTGGTCTTGCCCGAGGCCTGCGGGCCGATCAGCAGGTACCACGGCAAGTCACTGCGCCAGCGCTCGCTGCGACCGCGATACAGGCTCGACGTCTTCAGGGTTTTCAGCGCGTCCTTGAAACGCGCCTTCAACTCTTTCTGTTCTTCGTCGATCAGCTCTTCGCGGCGGATACGGTCCTGGCCGTCCTCGCTTTCTTCCTCGGCTTTCTTGCGGATACCGGCGCGCCAGCTGACGAAGACCATGGTCAGGCCCCAGATCAGGAACAGCACGCTGATGGTCAGCAGGCGCGAGGTCGCGCTTTCCCAGAACTTGTAATCATCCACCGCCAACAACGGGCCGACGAACCACACCAGCAGCGCCACGAACAGCACCAGCAACAAGGTCCAGACCCAGGTCTGGCGCAGGAAGGCGCCGACTTTCTTGAAAAACTTTTTCATCACACGTCCCTGTTTTACGGCTGCGCCTGCGGTTGCACCGCGGCTGGATCAAGCGGCTGATAAGGATGCAGAACAGTGTCGCGCTGCTCGCCCAGCACCCAGGCGAAGCCCGAATACATCACCACCAGGCAGACCAGCGTGAACAGCACCACCATCCACGCCGGCACGATGCGCACCAGGTTGCGGCGCTGGTCGTTGAGGCCTTCCCAGTGCGGCGACAACTCGCGCGGCACGTCGCCACGCAACTGACGGATCTGCCGGTACAAGGCGTCGCGGATGCCTTCAAGTTCGAGCATGCCGCGTGCCTGTACGCGGTACTTGCCCTCGAAACCGAGGGACAGGCACAGGTACATCAGTTCGAGCATCGGCAGGTGCTTGACCGGGTTTTTCGACAGCCGATCGAGCAGCTGGAAAAACTTCTCGCCGCCGAAGGTTTCGTTGTGGAAGCTGCTCAGCAGGCTCATCTGCGACCACTCGCTTTCGTTGCCCCACGGGGTGGTCACGACAGCTTCGTCAACCACGGTGCAGAGCACGTAACGCGCGGCCATCACCTGGCTGCTCTCAGCGCCGTTGTGCAGGGCGCGTACTTCGAACAACTTGAGCCCGGCGGTCAGCCGCTCATTGAGCGCGTACAGATCTTCGCGGGTCTCGCTGTGCTTGAGGCGCACCACTTCCGAAAGCAGGTCGGACGAGGCCGCGACCAGCGAGTTGAGGCTGATATTGAACGCCTCCGCCGGACGCAGGCGCGCGGCGTAGATCATGCGTTCTTCCAGTTGCTCGAAACGCGGCGGCGCAGCGAAGTCGGTCAGCGGACTCGATGCCGGTCCGTGGCCCTGACGGTCGAGCAGGACGGTTTTGTCGTCCTGGTTGTAATCCGTTTCCTTGATCATGTCGGTCAGTTCCTGATGGCCCAGAATTTCAGTTCAAGCTCGGCGAATTCGCCGGACACGTGGAACGCGAAACCGCCGGAGCGCTCGAGTTGTGCCAGGTCTTCGGAACTGAGTTCGAGGATGAAATAGGTTTTGTTCGAGTGGAACGCGATCTGCCGCGGGGCCACCGGCAACGGTTTGACCTTGATCCCCGGCAAGTGCAGGTTGACCAGTTGGCGGATGCGCTCCACCGGGCCGACCTTGAGGTGCTGCGGCAAACGCTGACGCAGTTCTTCGGAGTCGCAGTTGGCACTGGCTGCGAGCACGAAAGAGGCCGAGCCGAGCAGTTTGTGGTCGTGCAACGGCGAGACGATGATGCCGTACTGACGCGCCTGCAGGATCAGTTCGATGGCGTGCTGTTCGAGCACCATCGACAGCACCTGACGGATCGCTTCCATCAGTTTGCGGAAGCTTGCGCCCTGATCGGCGTGGGAATAGCGGCTGTCCAGACGCGGGCGTTTGCTCTCGCCGGAGAAGGTCGCCAGATCGCCGAGCATAGTCAGCAGCGTGCGGTACAACTCTTCCGGATGCACCTGCTCAAGCCCGAGGTAATGGCGCAGCAGCAGTTCGGTACGGTTGATCAGTTGCAGCATCATGAAGTCGCCGACTTCAGCGCCGCCGACCTTGCCGTTGGAGCGAATCCGCTCGGCAATGGTGTCGCCGCGGTGGCTGAGCATGCTGATGACTTCTTTCAGGCACGACAGCAGGTAGCTGGAGGCGTGCGCCTGAATGTAGGTCGGGACGAAATCCGGGTCGAGGCTGATGACGCCGTCGGGCGTGGTGTCGAGCACGTCGCAGATCTTCAGCTTCACATAGGCCTGATCGCTCTGCTGCTCGCCGAGCAACAGTTTGAAATCCGGGCGCCCACAGCTGACCTGACTGGCGGAATCGTCACCGGCGTTGGAGTCGGCGACTTCGGCGTCATACGCGGTGTAGCGCGCGAGCACGTCGGATTGCTCCGGGCGGCGGGCCTCGATGTGGTTGCCGGTGACCAGTGGCAGCGCCAGATAGATCGGCGTGTTGCCAGTGTTCGGCGGCACGTCCAGCGCCAGCGGCTCGGTGTTGCCACCGAGTTCGAACAGGCTGCCGTCCGGCAGAATCCCCGAGGCTTCACTGATCACCAGTTTGCCCATGTTGAGGAACTGCAAGTCGATTTCCAGATTGAGAAAACCCCAGGTGTAGCCACCGAGCAATTGCGTGCGGGTTTTCATCTGGTGATCGTAGTAACGATCGTTGTGCTGGAAGTGCTGCGGGCGCAGCAGCATGCCTTCCTGCCAAATGACTTTATGGGTGTTCATGATCAGTCATCCGCCTTGGCGAGCACTTGTTGGGTGTTGCGGATACCGGCCTGATCGAGGGTCAGATCCGCCTCGGTGAGTTCCAGCGGAGTGATCTGCACGGTGTGGCGCCATTGCGTATCCGGTAGGTCGCGATAGGCCGCGAGGATGCCCACGTAACGGCTGCCCTCCTCCACGCTGAGTTTCAGCTCCACGGTTTCACCCGGGCGCAGTTCGAGTTCTTCGCTGGCCACCAGATCCGGGTTGAGGGATTCCTTGGCGCGCTCGTAGAGGCTGAAGAAATCAGCGTTCTCGAAGGTCACCGGGTGCTTGAGTTCGAACAGGCGCACGACGATCGGCGACGGCCGACCGTTGAGGTCCGGGTTGAGCTGGTCGCTGCCGGTCAGCTTGAGGTTGATCTTGGTCACTTTCGAGTACGGCGACAGCGACGAGCAACCGGCGAGCAGCACCAGCACGGTGAGCGCAGTCAGCGTCTTGAAAAAAGCGGTCGAGCGGCGAGACATGCGCATCATCCTTGGTGGTCGGTGTGGAGGGTGGAGATCAGGCGGATCTGTTCTTCGTAAGCCTGAGCGAAGTCGCGGGCCAGCAGACGCTCGCTCCAGTCATCGTCCTGACGCAGTGCCTGGTGATAGCGGCCGAACGCTCTCCAGCGCCCGCCCGATGTCGCGATCAACGGCTTGTTGTCGCGCTCGAAACGCAAGGTCAGTTGCTCCGGCGAGAAGTGCTCCAGCGTGCCACGCACGGCGGCTCGACTGGCCGTCAGCAGCGCCACTTGATGCGCCTGCAAATCGCGGAATGCGCGGGAGATCGCTTGCTCGGCCGGCAGATGTCCGGGCTTGCTTGGCTGCAACAGAATCTGCAGCGCCTCGCTCGGATCGACGGCGAATTTCAGCGGGTTCTTGTTGGTGCCTTGCACGGTGGTCTGGGCCAGACGCAGCTCGTTTTTCAGCTCCGAGCGGGTACGCAGGCTCTGCTGCAAACCGCCGATGCTCTGGCGCAGCAGGCGCGCTGCGTTCAGCGCCAGCGCTTCACGTTCGTCGTGACTGAGGGCTTTGACGTCGACGCCCAGCGCCGCGCCGAAGTGCTCCCAGAAACCTTCGCTCTGACGCTCGACGGCTTTCGGCGCAGGCGCCGGCTCAGGCTCGACCGGGGCGGCAATCAGCTCCGGGACCATCAGGCTTTCCATGTCGATGCGCGCGTAGTCGGCACGCTGACGGGAATCTTCCGGCTTGGCGGTGGGCGACAGCAGCTCGTCGATTTCCGAGTAGACGCGCTCTTGCTGTTCGAGGGCATTGAGCGGGTCGAGATCAAGGAACGCGTCGTCCGGAATGATGCTGCCAGCGGCGCGCGGACGGCCGACTTCGCCATCGAAGGTCGCCGGGTCACGGACCAGCCGCGCACGGATTTCGAAGTCGCCGAGAATGTAGGTGCTGCCGTGCTCGATGCGCACCGGCTCGCCCTTGTGCAGGCGTGCGCCGCTGCTGCCGTCCTGGACACCGTTGCTGCTGGTGTCGGTGAGGAAGAACGAGCCCTCGCGGTAACTGACAATCGCGTGGTGATTGGACAGGTGACGCTTGCGGTCAGGGATGATCCAGTCACAGTCCTCGCCGCGCCCGATCACGCCACCGGCCTGTTTGAAGGTCCGCTGGCACAACTCGGTGGGCACGAACTGCTTGGTGTTCAGCATTTCGAAAACCAATTCCATGTTTGATGCTCCTTGCGGTCACTTGCCGCGATTGACCGCTTGCGGATCACCCAACGGGCGATAGTCGTTGTCGTTGAATTTGTAATTGCCGCTACAGCCGCCAAGGCCGCATAGAACGACGAGGGTCAGCAGGACAGCGTGCCAGTGACGAACAGACATCAGAGGGTCTCCAGGTGTAGACAAAGCACAAAGCGCCGGCCCTTGCGGGCGGCGCCGTTATTAGCGAATTCATTGTTTTGCGAGGCTCTGAACCGGGGCCTGGAGCCATGCCAGGGAGGAGCGACAACCTCCTGTGGCGAGGGAGCTTGCTCCCGCTGGGCTGCGAAGCGGCCCCAAAACCAGCCATCGCGGCGCTTCAGGGCAATCGCGTTTACCGAGCTACGACTGCTGTGCAGCCGCGCGGGAGCAAGCTCCTTCGCCACAGGGAAGTTGTTCAGCTCAGGACACTTCAGATCAACCATCGAAGTCTCCCAGATTGATGTTCAAGCGCCCCAGCCGATACAACAGCGTGCGTCGCGGCAGGCCCAGTTCGCGGGCGGCAAGGGTCTGGTTGCCATCGTTCTTGCGCAGGCAATCGAGGAGCAACGTGCGCTCGACCTGCTCCAGGCGTTCGCGCAGATTCAGGCCGCTGTTGTCCTCAGGCATCGGTTCCAGGCGCAGGGAAAAATGTTCGGCGAGCAACTCGCCACCCTCGCAAAGCAACACCGCGCGCTCGACCAGTGCCTTGAGTTCGCGAACGTTGCCGGGGAAGGTGTAACCGCACAGATGCTCCAGCGCCGAGTCCGACCAGCGCACCGGGTCACGCTGCAAAAACGTGCAGGTCTTCTCGGCGAAATGCCGGGCCAGATCGAGGATGTCGCCTTCGCGCTGACGCAGTGCCGGCAACTCGATCGGGAATTGCGCGAGGCGGTAGTACAAGTCCTCGCGGAACTTGCCTTCGCTGACCAGCACCGCCAGATCACGGTGCGTCGCGGCGATGATGCGCACGTCGATCTTGTGCGTGTCGTTGGAACCCAGCGGACGAATTTCACCTTCCTGCAACACGCGCAGAATCTTCGCTTGCAGCGACAACGGCATGTCACCGATTTCATCGAGCAGCAACGTGCCGCCATTGGCCGCGTCGAACAACCCGGCGCGATCGCGATCGGCACCGGTGAAGGCGCCTTTGCGGTAGCCGAACAGCTCGCTTTCGAGCAGGTTCTCCGGAAACGCCGCGCAGTTCTGCACGATGAACGCCTGGGAGCGACGCGGGCCGCAATCGTGAATCGCCCGCGCCACCACTTCCTTGCCGGTGCCGGTCTCGCCCCGCAACAGCACGGTGTACGGGCTGTGCAAAACCTTGCTGATCAGCGAGTAGGTCTGGCGCATCGCCGCACTTTTACCGATCAGGCCATAGCCGCTGATGCTCGGCACACTGCGTGTGGTCGTGGCCGATTCGGCCGGTGGCTGACGCAGGCGTTGCAGCAGATGCAGTTGGCCGAGCACGAACGAACCGAGCTGGCCGAGGGAATCGGCGAAACCCTGCAAGTCAGTGCGACGGCGACTGGCGCAGAGCAGCAAGCCCTCCACCGACTTGTGCTGATTGACCAGCGGCACGCACAACAGCGACTGCCACGGCGTGCTTGCCGCCGGCAGAAAACTGGTTTCGTGCAGGCTGCCGGCGAGGTCGTCGAGGCAGACCACGCGGTTCTGACACAGGGCGAACTGCAGCAGTTGCTCGCCGTTGTAATCGGCCGGCAGGCTCGCCGCCTGACGCGGTTGCAGCGCGCCGTCGAGGCACTCGGCGTTCATGCCCAGGCAGGTGTGGGTGGCGTCGAGCAGATACAGCTGGGTCAATTCGCAACCGCTCAGCTCGGCCAGGCCACGGACGAATTCACCCAGCAGCACAGCACTGTCCGCCGCCCGCGACAGACTGGCGAACTGCGCCAGCAACGCTTCGGCGTAGACCAGTGGCTGCGGCACCTGAGTGAACATCACGCCCACCTCAGACGAACTCGCAGGTCACGCTGGAGTTGCCGTCGAGCGTGGCATGCACACGCTTGAGGCTTTCGCCGGTCGCCATCGCGTCGAGCAGACGATCAGCCACCAGCGGCAGCACGTGCTGATCGAGCAGATGATCGATCAGGCGCGCGCCGCTTTCGCTTTGCGTGCAGCGCTCGGACAGGTGATCGACGAGGTTCTGGCACCAGCTGAATTCCAGCTGACGACGGCTCAGACGCTCGCCGAGACGGCCGAGTTTGATCTCGATCAGCTCGCGCAGCACCGGGCCGCCCACCGGGTAGTACGGCACCACTTTCATCCGCGCCAGCAGCGCCGGTTTGAAGTGCTTGCTGAGCACCGGGCGAATGGTTTCTTCGAGGACTTCGGCGGTCGGCCGTGCGCCGTTTTCGCAAAGGTCGCTGATCTTGTCGCTACCCAGGTTCGAGGTCATCAGGATCAACGTATTGCGGAAGTCGATTTCGCGACCTTCGCCATCGTTGGCCACGCCTTTGTCGAAGATCTGGTAGAACAGGTTGAGCACGTCCGGATCCGCCTTCTCGACTTCATCGAGCAACACCACCGAATACGGCTTCTGGCGCACGGCTTCGGTGAGCATGCCGCCCTCGCCGTAACCGACGTAGCCCGGCGGTGCACCGATCAGGCGCGAGACGGTGTGTTTCTCCTGGAACTCGGACATGTTGATGGTGGTGATGAAACGGTCGCCACCGTACAGCAGATCAGCCAGGGCTAGCGCGGTTTCGGTCTTGCCGACGCCGCTCGGGCCGACCAGCAGGAACACCCCGACCGGTGCATCCGGTTTGTTCAGACCTGCAGCGGTGGCGCGCATCGAGCGATCCAGCGCGTGCACGGCTTGTTCCTGACCGCGAATGCGGGTGCGCAGATCGGTGGCGAAACTGGCGACCTTGGCGTTGTGCTCGCGGGCCAATTGCGCCAGTGGCACACCGGTCCAGGCGCTGATCACTTCGGCAACCAGACGCGGACACACTTCGAAGCTGACCAGACGTTCTTTGACTTGCGCGGCAGTCAACGCGGCGTGGGTTTCATGCAGCTGGGCTTCCAGCGCTTCGACGCTCTGGCCTTCTTCAACCTCGGCGACCACGGTTTCAATCACCGTGCCTTCGGCATCTTCTTCCACGCTGACGGTCGGCTCGACGGCTGCGGCTTCGCGGGCCTTGGCCAGTTGCTGACGCAGTTCCAGCAGACGCTCGGCCAGTTCTTTCTGTTCGGTCCAGAGAGTTTCCAGCGCGACCATTTCCTCTTCGGCTTCGTCCAGACGCGCTTCCAGTGCCTCCAGCGCTTCGTGGTCGATCAGCAGACCTGCCTCGGCATCGCGGCGCAGGGCCTGACGCTGACGGCCACCTTCAGCCAGTTCGCCACGCAGGCGCTCGAGGCTTTCCGGGGCGGCGGCGAGGCTGATGCGCACGCGGGCGCACGCGGTGTCGAGGACGTCGACAGCCTTGTCCGGCAATTGCCGACCGGCCAGGTAACGCGCGGACAATTCAGCGGCGGACACCACCGCGTCATCGCGCAGGTAGATGCCGTGGCTCTTCTCGTAGACCTGGGCCAGACCACGCAGAATGGTCACTGCTTCGCTGACGGTCGGTTCGTGCAATTGCACGGGCTGGAAACGGCGGGCCAGCGCCGGGTCTTTCTCGAAGTATTTCTTGTACTCGGCCCAGGTGGTCGCGGCGATGGTGCGCAGTTCGCCACGGGCCAGCGCCGGTTTCAGCAGGTTGGCCGCGTCTGAGCCGCCAGCATTGCCGCCCGCGCCGATCAAAGTGTGGGCTTCGTCGATGAACAGAATGATCGGTTTTGGCGAGGCTTTGACCTCATCAATCACGCCTTTCAAACGACGCTCGAATTCACCTTTGACGCTGGCGCCGGCCTGCAACAGGCCCATGTCCAGCGACAGCAATTCAACGCCTTTGAGTACCTGCGGCACTTCACCGGCAGCGATGCGCGAGGCGAGGCCTTCGACGATGGCGGTCTTGCCGACACCGGCCTCACCGACGACGATCGGGTTGTTCTTGCGACGACGGGCGAGGATGTCGACCATCTGCCGGATCGCGCCATCGCGGCACAGCACCGGGTCGAGTTTGCCGTCGCGGGCCTGTTGGGTCAGGTTGTGGGTGAAGCGCTGCAACAGCGATTCGCCCTGCGCCGCCGGTTTGCCATTGGCCGCCGGTTGCTCCTGTTGCGACAGGGCAAATTCTTTCAGGCGATCAATGTTCAGTTTGGCGAGCAGCGGTTGATAGCGGCTGCCGGCATAGCGCATCGGGTTGCGCAGCAACGCCAGGATCAGCGCGGCGTCTTCGACCTGGGTCTGGCCCAGTTCGAGATTGGCCACCAGCAGTGCGTCTTGCAGCCACTGCACCAGCTCCGGGGCGAACACCGGGTTGCGCGAAGCGCTGTGTTCGACTCGCGATTGCAATGCAGCGGTCAGTTCACCGGCGTCGACGTCAGCATCTTGCAACGCGCGCGACAGCAAGCCGTTCGGGCGCTCGAGCAAGCCCAGCAGCAAGTCTTCGACGAGGATCTTGCTGCCGCCCCGGGCGACGCAACGCTCGGCCGAACGCTCCAGATCACGACGGGTTTCGGCGTCCAGCGCCTGGATGAGTTGTTGCAGGTCTACGTTGATCATGGCTCACGTCCTTAATGAATTTTGCTGCCCAGGGTCACCACGCCGTCCGCTTTTTCGCGGCCCAGCCAACTGGTCCAACCGAGGCGACAGGCGTTCTGCTCACCGATGCGCAGTTCGCGGATTTCTTCCTGGCGCAGGACCAGGCGAATGTCGTAATCGAGCGGGTCACGCAAGGTGAACCGCACCAGCGCGCAGAGCGGCTGGTAACCGAAACCGATCGGCAGGAATTCATGGAATCGCTGCCAGTCGAGTTCGGTGATGTGAATGCGGAATTTGCCGCTGCGATCGCGCACGTGTTCGCCCAGCACCAGGTCTTCGCCGAGTACGCTGTTGGCACGGCCCAAACGATTGCGCTGCTCGTCGAGAATTTCCACGCGGCGCTCGATGCACTGCTCGATGACCAGGTCTTCGTGCTTGAAGTAGTAACGCAGCACGGCTTCGATCAGCGCCGCCGAGTGCGCGCGCAAACTGAGCAGGCCGAGATACGGCAGCAAGCGTTTCCAGTTGAGTTCCTTGGCCTTGCGGATCTCGTCGCCGCCCAGTCCGATCAGCGCAAAAAGTTGCGCCGAGAACGGGTCGATCGCGCCGCTCTGGAAGCTCGCGCGGTAACGGTACTTGCGCCAGATCGGCAGCATCAGCCGTTGCAGGCGATGGTGGAACAGGTCGAGAAAATTGCGCGTCGGGTTGCCGTCTTCGCTGTCGCCCAGAGCCTGTTCGCCGTAGAACGCCGGCAGCGGCGAACCGGAGCCGACCAGACCGATCAGGTTGAAACGCATGCGCGCGCGCATCTTGCCGTGTTCTTCGAAAAACTCGACGCGATCGACGTCGCTGCGCGGAAAGCCCAGGCTAGGGTTGGCCTGGAACTCGACCTGGTCGTACAGATCGTCTTCGCTCAGATGCGGGTGTGCCTCGCGCAGCCGATCGATCACCAGCAGCACGGCCTGAAACAGCGAGTACTCGCGTATTACCTTGGTCAGCCCGCTTAAAGCAGGGGCTGCAGGCCCATACGTGGTGTCCATTGGTACACCTCTCCCTGTGTGCTTTTTACCCGCAGCTCATGGAATGAATTGAGACTGGCGTAAAGCGCGAAAAACTCGTTGAGAACCGAAGCGAAGACGAACAGGTCGCCTTCGCCGATATAGCCTTCCGGGTCGATGGTCAGTTCGGTGCGCAAACCGCGTACCGGCAGACCACGATGCAGTCGGTCGACGTGGTGATGCTTGATGTGCTTGAGGCCGCCGAGCAGGCGCTTGCTGACCTTCTCCGCGTGCTGGTCGTAGTAGCGCGGAAGGTCGTAGGTTTCCAGAATCACCTTCAACGCATTGACGTCCGCCAACGACAGATAGTTAAGCGACATGTTGCTGATCAGCTTCCACAGGAAGTCACGGTTCAGCGGCGGCGCGAAGCTCGACGTGGCCGGGGTGATGTTGCGGAAACTGAGGAATTCCGGGGTCTGCTCGCTGGCCATGCAAATGTCGCCGAGCTTGAGCTTTTTCGGCAGGTTCTGGTTGGTGCACATCAGCTCGATCGACAGCGTTTCGTGGGCTTCGGTGTGGCGGATGCCGAAGCTCAGGTAAGTGTCGAGGCCGTCATGCAGCAAAGACGAACGCTGGCGAATGCTGTAATGCGGACGGCTGTTGGGCACGTCGAAACTCGGGTCGTGCTCGAAGGATTCGAACGGCACGTACTCCTGATAACCGAGGCCGCCGGGCTTCCAGCCAGTGACGGTTTCCACCGAGAACACACCGCAGTTTTCCAGGTCGTATTCCGCCGGCAGCAGCAGGTACTCGTCCTGCTTGCCGTCGAGGCGGATCGGCAGTGCATCGTGCTCGAACAGATTGACGATCGGCGTGCAGAACAGCTTGACGTTATCGAGCGTCGGACGCATGCGCATGATGCCGCTCTTGCGAATGTCGAAACGCAATTCGAGGCCGCGCATCTGCTTGAGGGTGTCTTCCGGCAGCGCCTTGAGAATGTCCAGACCGTTGACGTCGACGAAGAGGAACTTGTCCTGGAAGGCGAAGTATTCCTGCAGGTAGCGATAGCCACGGAAGGTGTTCAGCGGGTACGGGATCAACGCCTCTTCCTCGGCGAAGCCCACCGGTTTGACCCGATCACCGGGAATCTTGAACGCCATCGGTTTGCCGCTGACGCCATCAATCGGTTTGCCGGCGCCGTCGAGCGGGATCAGTTCGATGCCTTCAAGGTTGCGCAGCAGACTCAGATAAAGCATCTGGCTGATGTAGCGCTCGCCGGCAAAGTGCAGACGCAGTTTGCTCAGCTCCAGCTCACCAAGGTGGCCGTCGGCGCTCATTTCCAGACGCAGGCTGAGCAGCGAGCCGTCGCCTTTCACCGAGTAGTTCAGCGCAGCCAGATCCAGTGGCAGCACTTCGGTCGGGTAGCAGGTGCGGAAGCGGCAGCGCACGTCATCGATCGGCTTGCTCTCGATCGGCGTATCGCGCTCAACCAGCAGCGCCGGGCCGGAACGCTTGAGCGGATCAAACTGCAGAATGCTGAACGCCGGCAGCGGGCGCATGTAGTTCGGCCACAGCAGCTGCATCAGCGAATGGCTGAGCTCCGGCAGCTCGTCATCGAGCTTCTGCCGCAGGCGCCCGGTGAGAAACGCAAAGCCTTCGAGCAACCGCTCCACATCCGGATCCCGCCCGGCCTGCCCCAGATACGGCGCCAACGCCGGACTACGCTCGGCGAAACGGCGACCGAGCTGGCGCAGTGCGGTGAGTTCGCTTTGGTAGTAGTGGTTAAAGGACACGGGGTACCTGCCTGGTAATGGAGCTCATGGAATTACCGACCTGTGAATTACGTTCAACGCCCGACTTGGTCATTGGATTGCACCTGCAGGCCGACTTGGCTGAATGCGACCTGTGATGTTTCGCAAAGCCCAGCGCAACTCGATGACTTGAGTGGTGAGGATCGCCAGCAACGTGACGCAACCTTGGGCCACGCCGTAGAACAGGGCTCTTAACGGGTTGTCGGGTAGCATCCAGAGCAGGATGAAGCCCACCATCAGAAAAAGGATGACCAGCTTGGCAACCAGATTTGGAGTCAGCGCAACGATCAGATTGACGCCCAGAAAAATGTAAAACAGTGAGTAAGTCGCAATTCCGATGGCGACGCCATGGGAGGTAAATCCGCCGTTAAAAAGCTTGTAAGCATGCACAACCGCGTAATTCAAAAATGCATAAGCCACGCATCCGAGGGCGTGGGTTAATAAACATAGGTCGAGACGGACGTAGCTGTTCATACTGCTATCAGTTTTCCAGAATCTCGTAGGGTGTATTACTGATGAAAATATTCAGCCAGCTTTCTTCCCATTGCGGCATGGAAATTACAAAAGCCTTATCTTTCTTTTCGAAGGAGATCCAAGTAATTCCAACCTCAGCATCATCTTCAAATGTACGCATATCCAATGACTGAGTATCATACAGCGGGGTTCGATATACCTTTTCTGGCTCTTTTGAATCGATAACTCTTAAATACGCCATACCACCAAGCATGAAGATCCTGCCGACACGTACATTCTCAATTGTGTAGCGGCCCGAGGGACTAGCTGTAGTTGTACTTGCAGGATAATCCAGCATTGCGTTCAAGCAATAAACGAGCAATGCAATAAACACCAAGAGCAAACTGATAGGCACTAGCCATTTCTTTTTAAGCGTAGTCATTTTTTCGCCACACCCAGTTCGACAGCGGATTGTACACGAGTAAAAATGCGCATCATTTATTCCAAACATTAATAACTGTCACGGGAACGTTTTGATATTGAACATCAGACAAAACCTGGAAATCACCGCCTTTTTTAAATTCCATCCGATATTTTACAAAGTGAGAATTTGTAATATAGAAATAACGCGAGCTTTCTATTTCCCTAAACATCGCCTGAGAATCTTCCGCACTGATATAGGGGTTTGAAGCGATGTCTGACTTCATCTGCGCTGCACCGGTATTTGCGGTGGCCGCATAGGCAGGGTTGGCTATACCATCAAAGTTCCAGAACCCCAATGGCTGACTGAAATTGTCATCCGGTGAGTCATTGAAGTCATACGCGTCCTCAGCATAAAACCCAATTCGCTCCACAAACAGCTGAATGCTATCTACGGAAATCACCAGTTTTCCTTCTGGAAATACGCGGACATTAAAGTTTGCCAGCGCAGCTCGTAACTCATCAGTCTTGTCTATCAGGCCAAATTTAACTGCTCGACTATTACTGTATCCAAACTCTTCAACCTTCCTGGCGCTCGCAAACTTAAAAGGATAGACACCCGGCGCCGAGCCAAGATACTTATCTTTAATCTTCTTGCTTATATTATTACGACCTGCAGTATTATCCCAAGCAGACTTAAGCTCTTCAATGACAGCTTTCGCAGGTTCAAACTGCATCAACCAGTCCATTTTTACGATAGTGTCATTCACGTAGGCGATGTCAGCAAGAGCAATATGGTCTTTGACCTCTTTACTCATCGCACCATCGGCGGTTGGCCATGGCGCGCCATCAAACCAGTGGCGCATAAGCTTCGCAGCAACTGGCCATTTCATCTTATCCATCGCATCAGGTATATCTGTGATTTTGAATTGACGGACAGCTGCAGACTTACCAGTTTGGTTACTGGCCGGCGTCAGACTTGATGCTATTTTCGTATCCGCCATAACAAAATCCTTTTATCCAATTACGACTTCAGATTGCTGTTCAATAGTCAACTCATAGGACTCCGCTATAGAGGACGAGATTTTTTGCGTCTTCCCGTCGGCTCCTGTGACCCCACTGATAACTTTCCCCGAGGCTGTTTTGAAGCTGTATGCCACTCCCGCCAGTGGCTTCCCAGAGTCCTGACAATTGATGACGTAGTGCTCGTTAAACGGCCATTTGATCTCCACCGGCAACGGCGGAACAAACGGCGCTGGCGAATGCGAATTGCCGATGATCACCGTCCCGGAACCTGCCGTAACCTTATTCCCGTGAGATCCAACGGAGCCGACCGTGGCGGCCGGTTTTCCATTGATCAACACCGTGGTCGCCAGATCGCCGACCAGCGCACCACCACACGCCGAGGCATCGCCTTGGCGGGCGGCCGCGAGGCCGTCGAAGAACACGTCGCCGGAACCGGCGGCGATCGGGTTGGTACCGTGGCCAGGAAGTGGGCAAGCGGTGGGGTCGGATACGCGTGCTGCAGGTTTGCCAGACATCGGGGTTCTCCTTAGGTGACCTTCACTTGTCCGCTGCCATCCAGGCGCGCGGAAAAACTGACCTGACGCTTGAACCCCTCGACTTCCAGCAGGCCTTCGATACTGAAGGCCAGGCGAAGTTGATCGTGGTCACGCGGCAGGGAAATGACACGCACATTGCTCAGGCGTGGCTCGTAGGCTTCGATGAAGTTTTCGATAGCCAGACGGGCCTGACTCAGGGAGTCGTGCAGGCTCAGACGCATGTCATTGAGATCGGGCAACCCGTAGTCGGCGAGCGTTTGCACGCTGCCGGCCCGGGTGCTGAGCATTTTGGCCAGATGGGCAGCCACTGACGCCATGGCACAAGCCTCAAGGCTGTTGCCCTTGCGTAGTTGTGCGTCGCCATTGAGGCGTTCGAACAGGCTGCCGTATCCGTCCATGAGTCGCTCTTACTCTTTGTCCAGCTTGCCAACCAGCGACAGGGTGAAATCGGCACCCATGTACTTGAAGTGCGGACGCACGTTCAAGCTCACGCGGTACCAGCCCGGCTCGCCTTCAACGTCGCTGACGATCACTTGCGCAGCGCGCAGCGGACGACGGCCACGCACTTCGGCGCTCGGGTTTTCCTGGTCGGCAACGTACTGACGGATCCACTTGTTCAGTTCCAGCTCGAGGTCGGTACGCTCTTTCCACGAACCGAGTTGCTCGCGCTGCAGCACTTTCAAGTAGTGAGCCAGGCGGTTGACGATCATCATGTACGGCAGTTGGGTGCCGAGCTTGTAGTTCAGCTCTGCCGCCTTGCCTTCTGCGCTGATGCCGAAGAACTTCGGCTTCTGCACCGAGCTTGCGGAGAAGAACGCCGCGTTGTCGGAGCCTTTGCGCATGGTCAGGGAGATGAAGCCTTCCTCGGCCAGTTCGTATTCACGACGGTCGGAAACCAGTACTTCGGTAGGAATCTTGGTTTCGATTTCACCCATGCTTTCGAAGTGGTGCAGAGGCAGATCCTCAACCGCGCCACCGCTCTGCGGGCCGATGATGTTCGGGCACCAGCGGAATTTGGCGAAGCTGTCGGTCAGCTTGGTACCGAACGCGTAGGCCGTGTTGCCCCACAGGTAGTGCTCGTGGCTGTTGGCAACGGTTTCCTTGTACACGAACGATTTGACCGGGTTTTCTTCCGGATCGTACGGGTTACGCAGCAGGAAACGCGGCACGGTCAGGCCAACGTAACGGGAGTCTTCCGAGGTACGGAAGCTCTGCCATTTGGCGAATTGCGGGCCTTCGAAGTGGTCTTTCAGATCTTTCAGATCCGGCAGGCCGGTGAAGCTTTCCAGGCCGAAGAATTTCGGGCCGGCGGCAGCGATGAACGGCGCGTGGGACATGCACGAAACGCTGGCCACGTACTGCATCAGCTTGACGTCTGGCGAGCTTGGCGACATGTAGTAGTTGGCGATGATCGCGCCCACCGGCTGACCACCGAACTGGCCGTATTCAGCGGTGTAGATGTGCTTGTACAGGCCCGACTGCATGACTTCCGGCGAATCTTCGAAATCGTCCAGCAGGTCTTCTTTCGAGACGTTGAGGATTTCGATTTTGATGTTTTCGCGGAAGTTGGTGCGGTCGACCAGCAACTGCAGGCCACGCCACGACGATTCCAGTGCCTGGAAATCCGGGTGGTGCAGGATCTCGTCCATCTGACGGCTGAGCTTGGCATCGATCTCGGCGATCATGCGGTCAACCATGGCCTTCTTGACCGGCTCACCGTTGTTCTGCGGCTTGAGCAGCTCTTCGATGAACGCCGACACGCCGCGTTTGGCGATGTCGTAGGCTTCGTCGTCCGGAGTCAGACGGGTTTCGGCGATGATGCTGTCGAGAATGCTGTATTCGCCGCTGGCGGCGCTCTTCTCTTGTGCTGCGCTAGTGCTCATTGTGTTGGCTTCCTTGGCTACTGGAGTCTCAGGCGTCCGGGGCTGCGGCGTTCAGGCCCAGCTCACCGAGTACGCGACCGCGGGATTCGTCGTCGGCGAGCACGCCTTCGATCGCTTTACGGAACGCAGGTGCGTTACCCAGCGGGCCTTTGAGGGCCACCAGCGCATCGCGCAGTTCCATCAGTTTTTTCAGCTCAGGCACTTGCTCGACCAGGCTGGCCGGGTTGAAGTCCTTCATCGAATTGACGCGCAGTTGCACGCCCAGCTCTTCAGTGCTGCCTTCTTCCTGCAGACGGTTCGGCACGTTCATCGTCAGGCTGAGCTCTTGCTTGGCCAGCACTTCGTCGAAGGTCATCTTGTCGATGCTGATCGGCTTGCGATCTTCGATCTTGCGCTCGTCCTTGCGGTGGGTGTAGTCACCGATTGCCAGCAGTTTCAGCGGCAGTTCAATCTCTTCCTGAGCACCGCCGGTGGCGGGTTTGAAGGTGACGTTGATGCGTTCCTTGGGGGCTACCGAGCCTTCTTTGGCCATGGCTTTTCTCCTTGCGGTTGTGGCCCTGGGGCCTATTCGAGTACCACTTCGAGGTCGAGGTGGCACAGCCTGCGATAAATCTCTTCCTTGCGTTCACGTACGGCATGGTTCTGCGGCAACAACTCGCAGCAACTGTGCAGCAGGTGCAGCACTTGCAATGCAAGCTCCGGCTCCCAGGCGTGCAGGCCTGAGTCCAGTAATGTCTGATCGAGGGTTTCGAGCTGGTTCTTGGCCAGTTCGTATTTCTTGGCCAGGAAGCACAGCCGCGCGAGGGCGAACTGCCAGAAAAAGCGTTCGCGCCCGCCGAAGGCTGATTGCAGACCCTGCTTGAGAATCTGCACGGCGGGTTTCAAACCTTCCTTGCGCAGGATCGGCTGGACGTCCTCGAGGGCTTTTTCCCAGGCCGGCTGGGTTTCGACGTTTTCGCTTTCGACCTTGCGCGGTGCGCTGGCGCTTTGCAGGTGCGGCATGACGTTGGCGGCGATCCATGCCCGGGTGGACGGATCGGCGAACGGCACGCCGTCATGGAAGCGCAGCTCGATGATGCCCGGCAGGCGCTGAATCAAAAGCGCGAAGTGGATTTCCACTTCGCGCATGGCCAGCTCGGCGTTGAGGTTCTGCAGACATTCCCAGACCATCCTCTGGCCATCGAACCAGAACGGCGCCTTCGCCAGGCTCGCCTCCAGTTCCACCAGCAGGTCGGCGTATTTGCCCTGATCGAAACGGTCCTGATAGAGCTTGAGTTTTTCCAGCGGCAGGCCGCGCAGTACGGTGATCTGCTCGGCGTTGCGCTCGGGCACCGCATCAATGGTCATCCACAGCAGCGTACGGTTCAGGCGCAGGGCGCGCAGGTCGGTGGCCTTCTGCTTGAGCCACCAGGCGCACAACGGACGGGCGCTTTCCTGCTGCGCGCGCAGGGCTTTGTGCGCATCGCGTTCGTTGTCGATCGGCGCACCGGGGGCGAGCAATTGACTCGCGGCCTGCTTGACCTGCGCCACCGCCGCACCCACCACGCCGGGGGCCGGCTGGTTGTCGGCTGCGCGCTGGATCATGGTTTTCAGGCGACGGGAGATCGGCAGCAGCAGCGGCGCGTCATCGCCCAGATGTTCGGTGCAGGCAGCCTCGAGGCCGGCCAGGTGCTCAGAGAGCTGCCGGAACATCGGCAGCTGCTCTTTGATCGCAATGTTTTCGGTGATGACCTGCTCGAGACGCGGCACCAGCCAGCCAATTGCGGCGGCACGGGTGCGGGGTTTGAGCGGGTGGACGTCGGCCCAGTGGTTTTCCGACAGATGGTGCAGCAGACCGAGGCCGGCGAGCAGCCCCGGAAAGGATTCGCGCTGATACAGCGACCACGTCAACCAGGCGCCGACACGCAGATCCTTGGATTGGGTACGCAGCAGATTTTCGCTGTTTTCGCGGATTTTCAGCCAGTCGATCTGCCCGCTTTCGTGCATCGACGAAGCTTTGGCCAGCTCACTTTCCAGCGCCTCGAATTCGCTCGAGAAACGAACGTCTTCGCCCGCGAAATTCTCTTTGGAAACAGAGACTTTTGCGAGTTCGAGGTAATGGGCGGAAAGTTTGCTTGAGTAGGACATCCATGGCCTTTAGTAAGGATTACAGTCAGACGCGCGAATGGAGTTCAGCAACGCGGGACAGTATCGAAGAGCAGTGAAGCGACTCATCCAATTGAGATGTGCTCTTTCAAGTGGGCGCATCGTAATCACTATGATGGCCACTAGCAAGCATCTGATTAAACAACAAGACGAAGTGTTCAGTGGGCTCTGTAGGAGATCGCCCTATATGTCACAGGGGTTTCCCTGAGGCCGCTTATTAATCAGCGCATTTTCCCTGCTCCCGCCAAACCATTGACCCAGAGCCTCCCGCGGTAGCCGGGCGAGTTTACCGGACGCTCGCATCCTCGAGCGGCGTGCAGCATGCCAAATTCAAAAAAAAATAGAAGTAGGACACTTCCGAATGACTAACGGCATATTTCAACCAATCGTTCGCGACAACGAGCAGTTCAAAAAGTGCCATCACAATGATGGCATCTTGCTTATTGAAACTTCATTCTGCAACAAATACGCCCTCGCATTGCAACGTCGATAGTTATCGGTGCGGCTTTTTTATAAGCTATCGCACTTAATGGCGGGAAATACTCTGATAAAAGACAGGGATAATTCTTACAAAGATTCATATCTTGCAGGGGATTGGCTCCGGAGCCGGGCACAAGCAAATCCCCCCTCATTAAACGCAGGTCAGGAGCTTTAACTCATGGAATTGAAACCTCTGTTTTTCGCAGCGCTCATGTGGCTGCCCATCACCCAGGCGTCAGCGCAAACCCCACCATTGGACGGCCATTATTATCTGACCGGCGCAGTGGAAATGGGCGCTGAGTTGCTATTGCGCAAGGACGGGACGTTTGACGCGGGTATGGCGTATGGCAGTGCCGATGGTTTTGCCAAAGGCACCTGGAAAGTAGAGAACCAGACAGTGCGGCTGAAAAGCCAGACCAAACCCGCTTCCGACAGTGATCTGGGCGGGCTGTTCCAGGACCTGCAATTGGCAATCGAACCAAACTGTCTGGCCGTGGATTTCGGCAACGGCAAGGCTTGCTTCCGCCGCCAGTAAGTCATCAGGCAACCACAAAAAATGGGCAACCGACCGCGATCGGTGTGCCCATTTTTTTGCGGTTCTCCCCGTTATTCAGGGAAGTACGCCGCCATCAAGGATTGACGCTGTCTTTCAACGATTTGCCTGGCTTGAACGCAACGGTGTTGCTGGCCTTGATCTTGACCGGTTCGCCGGTTTGCGGATTTTTGCCGGTGCGGGCGCCGCGGTGGCGTTGCAGGAAGGTGCCGAAGCCGACCAGCGTCACGCTGTCCTTGCGGTGCAGGGCGCCGGTGATTTCTTCGAGGACGGCGTTGAGGACGCGGTTGGCCTGTTCTTTGGTCAGGTCTGCCTTTTCGGCGATTGCAGCGGCGAGTTCTGGTTTACGCATTAGTGAAGCCCCTTTGACGGTTTTTTGTTGTTATGTCCGTGCTGTTCTCGTTGGAACAGCGCCCAAGGCGCCGCAGGCTCTACTCTGCGGCAGACGGGAGTGAGAATGGCACGCCGCCAACGGCGGCGCCAGTCTCCCCAAGAGCTTTGTCGGGGCAAAAGAGCGGTGATTGCGACAGAACGACCGGCATTTACGCCAGCAGCGGCGGCAGCTGTTTGTTCAAGGCCAGTTTTTCCATGACGGCCGCCCCAGTCAGGGCGTATCCGAGCAACCGACCGTCGGCACTGTGGCATAGCGCTTTGATGTCGGCGCCCTGCCCTTCGACGCTCCATACACCTTCGCTGCCCCGTGGCGGCGGCGACACCACCAGCGGGCATACCGGGGTTTTCACGGTGATCGGCATCGGCCCGTAACTGACCGCGGTCGGGTTTCCGGCGAGGGTTTGCGCCAGCGCCCGAGCGCAACTCATCAGCGGCATCACGTAGAGCAGATTGAGCCCATCGACTTCGGCGCAGTCGCCCAAGGCGAAGATGTTGGCGTGGGAAGTCTTCAGGTAACGATCGACCATCACACCGCGATTGATCTGCACGCCGGCAGCCGCCGCCAGATCGATGCGTGGGCGCAGGCCGATCGCCGAGACGACCACATCGCACGGGATGATCTGGCCGTCGGACAGGTGTGCTTCCAGGCCATCGGTGACTTTCTCCAGCCGGGTCAGCACCGGGCCGAGATGAAACTTCGCTCCGATACTTTCCAGCCCGGCCTGTACGGCGGCCGCAGCGGCGGGATGCAAGAGCATCGGCATGACCTGCTCGCACGGCGCGACCAATTGCACTTCGTAGCCGCCAAGGATCAGGTCATTGGCAAATTCGCAGCCAATCAGCCCGGCCCCCAGCAACAACACCCGACGCTTGCCCGCCGCGGCGGCACGAAAGCGCGCGTAGTCTTCGAGATCGTTGATCGGAAACACCAGATCGCTGCCGTCGCCTTCGATCGGTACGCGCACGGTTTCCGCGCCCCAGGCAAGGATCAGGTCGCGATAGGGTACGGCTTCTTCACGGATCCACAAGCGTTTATGGCCGGCGTCGATGCCGCTGATGCGCGTGTGGGTGCGCACTTCGGCCTTCAACTGCTCGGCCATGGCGCCGGGTTCGGCCATGCTCAGGCCGTCGGCGTCCTTGTTCTTGCCGAAACCGGTAGAGAGCATCGGCTTGGAGTAAGAGCGGCCGTCATCGGCGGTGATCAGCAACAGCGGGGTTTCGCTGTCGAGCTTGCGAAACTCCCGGGCCAGGTTATAGCCCGCAAGCCCGGTGCCGATGATGACGACTGGTGCGCTCATGCCTTACTCCTTGTGTGTTTTCAGTTGATTTCGATCATTTCGAAGTCCATTTTGCCGACGCCGCAGTCGGGGCACAGCCAGTCTGCCGGTACGTCTTCCCAGCGGGTGCCCGCCGCGATGCCGTCATCCGGCCAGCCATCGGCTTCGTTATAGATCAGGCCACAGACGATACATTGCCACTTCTTCATTCAGGTACTTCCTCAGGGTTCAGGCGTAGTGCCGGCGCGGACGGTCGATGGGTGCTGCGCTGCCACCCGGCTCAGGGCGTTTTGTACTGAGGGTGCCGGGCAGATGCAAGCCTGTTCGGCGCAACGGCGGCCGGCGCCACTCGATCTTGTCGCCCGCCATGGTAAGCTCGGCGCCTCATTTGCGGCCAATAATGACTCATTGTGCAACATTCAAATGCCTGCCCCGCCCCGCTCTGGCTGAGCCAGAACCGCCTGACGCCCCGCCCCGATCCGCTGACCCTCGACTGGCTGTTCGACGAAGGTTCGCTGACCCGCCGTCTGACCCGTTTGTCCGAGGATGGCTTCAGCGTGTCGCCGTTGTTCGAAGGCTGGGACACCCTGCGCGCTGACGAATGCACAGCGCTGGATCTGGCCGAGGGCAGCGAAGGCTGGGTGCGTGAGGTGTATCTGCGCGGTCATGGCGAAGCCTGGGTGTTTGCCCGCAGCGTCGCCGCGCGCGCGGCCCTGCAAGGCGATGGGCTGCACATGGATGAACTGGGCAGCCGCTCGTTGGGCGAATTGCTGTTTTGCGATCAGGCGTTCCAGCGTCGCGCGATTGAAGTCTGCCACTACCCTGAACAATGGCTGCCGTCAGCGGTGAGAGCCCCTGAGCTGTGGGGCCGGCGTTCGCGTTTCGATCGTGGCGCGCTGAGCGTGCTGGTCGCGGAAATCTTCCTGCCGAGCCTGTGGGACGCCGCCCGCGCCCACCCGGAGAACTGCTGATGTATCAGAGCCTGCTCAAGTCCCTCAACCGTCTGAACCCGCGCGCCTGGGATTTCGTTCAGTTGACGCGCATGGACAAGCCGATCGGTATTTACCTGCTGCTGTGGCCGACGCTGTGGGCACTGTGGATCGCCGGCAAGGGTTCGCCGTCGCTGGCCAATATCGTCATCTTCGTCCTCGGCGTAGTGCTGACCCGCGCCGGCGGCTGCGTGATCAATGACTGGGCCGACCGCAAGGTCGACGGCCACGTCAAACGCACCGCACAACGGCCGCTGGCCAGCGGCCGGATCAGTTCAAAAGAAGCGCTGGTGTTCTTCGCCGTGCTGATGGGCATCAGTTTTCTGCTGGTGCTGTGCACCAACGCGCCGACCATCTGGCTGTCGCTCGGCGGTCTGGCGCTGGCGTTCACTTATCCGTTCATGAAGCGCTACACCTACTACCCGCAAGTGGTGCTGGGCGCGGCGTTTTCCTGGGGCATGCCCATGGCCTTCACCGCCGAGACCGGCGAGTTGCCAGCGGCGGCGTGGCTGCTGTGGATCGCCAATCTGCTGTGGACGGTGGGTTACGACACTTATTACGCGATGACCGATCGCGATGACGACCTGAAGATCGGCGTGAAATCTACGGCGATTCTGTTTGGCGAGGCCGATCGAGTGATCATCCTCAGCTTGCAGGCGCTGTCGCTGGGCTGCCTGGTCCTGGCCGGGTCGAAGTTTGAGCTGGGCGTCTGGTTCCACCTTGGCTTGCTGGTGGCGGCCGGGTGTTACGGGTGGGAATTCTGGTACACGCGCAGCAAGGACCGCATGCGTTGCTTCAAGGCGTTTTTGCACAATCACTGGGCCGGGTTGGCGATCTTTGTCGGGATCGTGCTGGATTACGCACTGCGCTAAATACAACCCCTGTAGGAGTGAGCCTGCTCGCGATAGCGGTGTGTCAGTTGACGAAAGCATCGACTGACACACCGCTATCGCGAGCAGGCTCACTCCTACAAGGGGACCGTGGTTATTTGGCTTTGGCGACTTTCCAAGCGCCGTCCATTTTGCCGTCGCCGGTCATGTCACCGGCCTTCTTGTCCATCACGAAGGTGTACAGCGGCATGCCTTGGTAGGCCCACTGCATCGTGCCGTCGTCACGCTTGATCACCGTCCAGTCGCCCATGGATTTATCGCCGGCCTCAGCCTTCAGCGGCGGCCAATTCGCCGCGCATTTGTCGTTGCAGGCAGATTTGCCAGCGGAATCCTTGGCAAAGGTGTACAGGGTCATGCCCTTGTGATCGGTGTACATGCCGTCCTTCTCCATCACCGGATCGGCAGCCATGGCCAGTCCCGGCAGAGTCAGGGCGGCGGCCATCAGCAGGGCTTTGAAAGAAGCAGTCATCTGAGTCATGGAAACCTTCTTTTGTGGTTGTCAGGATTCGGACTTAGAGCTTAGTCGAGGATGCGGTCAAATGTTGCCGGCCTGAAATACTGTCACACGACTGCAATAATTCCGTTATCTAATGCGGCGCAAGACAGTTAAATGACAAGAGGATTAACGCATGGTTGGCAGGAGCATTCTGATCGTCGACGACGAAGCGCCCATTCGCGAAATGATCGCCGTGGCGTTGGAAATGGCCGGCTATGACTGCCTCGAGGCAGAGAACTCGCAGCAGGCCCACGCCATCATCGTCGACCGCAAGCCGGACCTGATCCTGCTCGACTGGATGCTGCCCGGCACTTCCGGCATCGAACTGGCCCGACGCCTCAAGCGTGACGAGCTGACCGGAGACATCCCGATCATCATGCTCACTGCCAAGGGCGAAGAAGACAACAAGATCCAGGGCCTGGAAGTCGGCGCCGACGACTACATCACCAAACCGTTTTCCCCCCGTGAGCTGGTCGCCCGCCTCAAAGCCGTGCTGCGCCGCGCCGGCCCGACCGATGGCGAAGCGCCGATCGAAGTCGGCGGCCTGCTGCTCGACCCGATCAGCCACCGCGTGACCATCGACGGCAAACCCGCCGAGATGGGCCCGACCGAATACCGTCTGCTGCAATTCTTCATGACCCATCAGGAACGCGCCTACACCCGTGGCCAGTTGCTCGACCAGGTTTGGGGCGGCAATGTCTATGTCGAGGAGCGCACGGTCGACGTGCATATCCGCCGCCTGCGCAAGGCCCTCGGCGACGCTTACGAAAATCTGGTACAAACCGTGCGCGGCACTGGCTACCGGTTCTCCACAAAAGCGTAAAAAAGCAGCTGCAAGCTTCCAGCTACAAGCGGCAAGTGAAAGCCGATCCGTTTTAGCCTGGAGCTTGCGGCTTGAAACTTGAAGCTGCGGCTAAGGACGCCCTCGTGAATCAAAACTGGCATGGCACCCTGATTCGCCACATGCTGTTGCTGGTCACCGCCTGCCTGGTGATCGGCCTGATCACCGGCTATTACGGCTGGAGCCTCGCGGCCGGCCTGGGTCTCTATCTGGCCTGGACGCTCAAGCAATTGCTGCGGCTGCACGAATGGCTGCGCCAGCACCAGCCCGACGAAGCGCCGCCCGATGGCTATGGTCTGTGGGGCGAGGTGTTCGACAGCATCTACCACCTGCAACGTCGCGACCAACGGGTACGCGGGCGCCTGCAAGCGGTGATCGACCGGGTGCAGGAATCCACCGCTGCGCTGAAAGACGCGGTAATCATGCTCGACAGCGACGGCAATCTGGAATGGTGGAACCGCGCCGCCGAAACCCTGCTCGGCCTGAAGACTCCGCAGGACAGCGGCCAACCGGTGACCAACCTGGTGCGGCACCCGCGCTTCAAGGAGTATTTCGAGCAGGACAGCTTCGCCGAGCCGCTGGAGATTCCCTCGCCGACCAATGATCGGGTGCGCATTCAGCTGTACCTGACCCGCTACGGCAACAATGAACACCTGATGCTGGTCCGCGATGTCACGCGTATTCATCAGCTGGAACAGATGCGCAAGGATTTCATCGCCAACGTTTCCCACGAGTTGCGCACGCCGCTGACGGTGATCTGCGGCTATCTGGAAACTCTTCTCGACAACGTCGAAGAAGTAAACCCGCGCTGGAGCCGTGCCCTGCAACAGATGCAGCAACAGGGCGGGCGCATGCAGACGCTGCTCAACGATTTGTTGCTGTTGGCCAAGCTGGAAGCCACCGATTACCCGTCGGACAACCAGCCGGTGCAGATCGACACGCTGCTGCAATCGATCACCAGCGATGCGCAGCAGTTGTCCGGCGCGAAAAACCAGCGCATCACCCTGGAAGCCGACGCCCGCCTGGTGCTCAAGGGCAGCGAGGCCGAACTGCGCAGTGCGTTTTCCAATCTGGTGTTCAACGCGGTCAAGTACACCCCGGCCGAGGGCAACATCCGCATCCGCTGGTGGGGCGACGAGCAAGGCGCGCACCTCAGCGTGCAGGATTCCGGCATCGGCATCGACAGCAAACATCTGCCGCGCCTGACCGAGCGCTTCTACCGTGTGGACTCCAGTCGCAACTCCAACACCGGCGGCACCGGCCTCGGCCTGGCCATCGCCAAGCACGTGTTGCTGCGCCACCGCGCGCGCATGGAGATCAGTAGCGTGCCCGGCCACGGCAGCACGTTCACCTGCCATTTCGCCCCGGCCCAGGTGGCCAGCGCACGGGCCATCAGCGCCACCGAGTGACGCCGCCCGGCACGCGCCACTAGGCAATCGCCCGGTCAGCCGCTACATTGGCTGACTTGTGCCTGCCTTTCAGGCGCTGTCTGTCCCTACTTTCGAATCACACGGAACCCGCAAAACTCCATCATGGACCCTTCCCCTGGCTTGTCCCTCGCTACCATTTTTGCCGACTTCGGCATGATCCTTTTTGCTCTGATCCTGGTTTTGCTCAACGGCTTTTTCGTTGCGGCGGAATTCGCCATGGTCAAACTGCGCTCGACCCGGGTCGAGGCCATCGCTGAACAGAACGGCTGGCGCGGACACATCCTGCGCACCGTGCACAGTCAGCTCGATGCCTACCTGTCGGCGTGCCAGCTCGGCATCACCCTCGCCTCCCTCGGCCTGGGCTGGGTCGGTGAGCCGGCGTTCGCGCACATTCTCGAGCCGCTGCTGAGCGCCATCGGTGTCGACTCGCCCGAGGTCGTCAAAGGCGTGTCGTTCTTCACCGCGTTCTTCATCATTTCGTACCTGCACATCGTCGTCGGTGAGCTGGCGCCAAAGTCGTGGGCGATCCGCAAACCCGAGCTATTGTCGCTGTGGACGGCGGTGCCGCTGTACCTGTTCTACTGGGCCATGTACCCGGCAATCTACCTGCTCAACGCCAGCGCCAACGCGATTCTGCGTATCGCAGGGCAAGGCGAACCCGGCCCGCACCATGAACACCATTACAGCCGCGAAGAACTGAAACTGATCCTGCACTCGAGCCGTGGTCAGGACCCAAGCGATCAGGGCATGCGCGTATTGGCTTCGGCCGTGGAAATGGGCGAACTGGAAGTGGTCGACTGGGCCAACTCCCGCGAAGACCTGATCACCCTCGAATTCAACGCGCCGCTGAAGGAAATCCTGGCGATGTTCCGTCGCCACAAGTTCAGCCGTTACCCGGTGTACGACAGCGAGCGCCAGGAGTTCGTCGGTCTGCTGCACATCAAGGATCTGCTGCTGGAACTGGCGGCGCTGGACCACATTCCCGAGTCGTTCAACCTGGCTGAGCTGACCCGCCCACTGGAGCGCGTGTCGCGGCACATGCCGCTGTCGCAGTTGCTGGAGCAGTTCCGCAAGGGCGGCTCGCACTTTGCCGTAGTCGAGGAGGCTGACGGCAACATCATCGGCTACCTGACCATGGAAGACGTGCTGGAAGTGCTGGTCGGCGACATTCAGGACGAACACCGCAAGGCTGAACGCGGCATTCTCGCCTATCAACCGGGCAAGCTGCTGGTACGTGGTGATACGCCGTTGTTCAAGGTCGAGCGCCTGCTCGGCATCGATCTGGATCACATCGAAGCGGAAACCCTCGCCGGGCTGGTCTACGAAACCCTGAAACGGGTGCCGGAAGAGGAAGAAGTGCTGGAAGTCGAAGGCCTGCGGATCATCATCAAGAAGATGAAAGGGCCGAAGATTGTTTTGGCCAAGGTGTTGATGCTGGATTGAGTGCAATGCGGGAAACCGCGTTGCCTGCCAAAAGATCGCAGCCTTCGGCAGCTCCTACAGGGATCGCATTCCCATGTAAGAGCTGCCGCAGGCTGCGATCTTTTGCTCTATTGCTTGCCCAGCGCAAAGTTGGGCAACGCCCCCAGCGGCTGGTTGAACTGATAGGGAATCGACACCAGCCCTTCGCCGGTATTGCGCTGCACCACGAAGTGCAAGTGCGGGCCGCTGCTGTTGCCGGTATTGCCCGACAGGGCCAGCGGGCTGCCGACCTTGACCCGCTGGCCTTCGCGCACGCTCACCGAACCCTGTTTCAGATGCAGGTACACGCCCATGGTGCCGTCATCGTGCAGCACCCGGACGAAATTGCCGGAGGCATCGGTGCCGCGCCCGCTCTGGGCATTCTCGGTCTTGACCACCACCCCCGCTCGCGCGGCAATGATCGGTGTGCCCACCGGCATGGCGATGTCCATGGCGTAGCGATTCTTCGGTCCATAGTGGCTGTACTGCCCGTTGGCGCCTTGGCTGAGGCGGAACGGTCCGCCACGCCAGGGCAGCGGATAGCGATAGCTCTGCGCGGTGCCTGAGGGGTCGCCCAGCGAATACTGGAACTGCGGCGAATACACCAGCGGCTGGTCGCGGCTGATCGCTGTCAGCAGCGCCAGCCGCGTGTTGCTGCGCGGTGGCAGCACGCGACGGATCGCCTGCGCGGGCTCGCCACGCACATTGCTCGTGCCGATGAAGGCCAGCGCAACCTCGACCGGCGCGTACAGATCGTTGCGCGCAAACACCACATCAACGCCCTTCTGCTTCTTGATGTCCAGGTACACCTGGCGATCAAGGCGTTCGACCATGCGATCCTGAAAAACGAACACTTTCGCGCCTTTGCTCGGGCGGTCACTGTACGAGACCACGCCGTTGGCGTCGGTGGATTTGTAGATGGTCATGGCCATCGCCAGCTGGGAGGCCAGGCAGAGACCGCAGAAAAACAGCAGGCGCGCGAGCATGGGCAAGAGTCTGTCGAAGGAAGGCCTGGGAATCAGCCTAGCAGCTGAGACAGACCAGGCTAGTCGACAGATGTTTCAAATTGGCCAGCACACAAAGCAAAAGATCGCAGCCTTCGGCAGCTCCTACATGAGAATGCGATCCCCTGTAGGAGCTGCCGAAGGCTGCGATCTTTTGGGCCGCTGCAGTTACGCGCCGGGTACGAAATGCTTCTGCGCCGTGCCACGGGCGATCAGGCGCGAGATGTAGTCGAGCTTCTGTGCGTCCTGGTCGACGAAGCGGAAAGTCAGTTGCAGCCAGTCGCTGTCGGCTTTCTGCTCGTGGGCGACGATGGCGTGCAGGTAACCATTGAGGCGAGCGATCTCGGCGTTGTCGCCCTGCTCCAGATCGAGCACGGCGCTGTCGAGGATCTGCGGCAGGGTTTCGGTGCGCTTCACTACCAGCAGCGCTTCCTTGATGCTCAAGGCCTTGATCACGCATTGCTGGGTGCCGCTCGGCAGGCGTAGCTGGCCCTGACCGCGACCACCCACCGGCGCTTTCGAGGCGCCAGCTGCCTGCACCGGCGGGCTGTTGAGCAAACCACGCGAGGGTGCAGCGGCGGCTGCCGGAGCGGCGACAGACTTGGCAAACGGGTTGGCTGCAGCGGCGGCCGGGGCGCCGCCGACCACGGCAGGCTTGCCACCGGTCAGTGCGCTCAGGGAATCGTTGCCGAACGCTGAATTCATCTTCGTCGGTGCGCTGTTCATCAAGGTGTCGAGCTTGCCGACCTTGTTCAGCGCCTGCTTGACCTTGGTCAGCAATTGCTCGTTGGTGAACGGCTTGCTGACGTAACCGGATACGCCGGCCTGAATCGCCTGCACGACGTTTTCCTTGTCGCCACGGCTGGTGACCATGATGAACGGCATGGTCTTGAGGTTGTCCTGCTCGCGGCACCAGGTCAGCAGTTCGAGGCCGGACATTTCCGGCATTTCCCAGTCGCACAGCACCAGGTCGAAGGCTTCTCGGGCCAGCATGGCCTGGGCCTTTTTGCCGTTGATGGCGTCCTCGGTGCGAATCCCCGGGAAGTAATTACGCAGGCACTTTTTCACCAGGTCACGAATGAACGAAGCGTCGTCCACGACCAACACACTGATCTTGCTCATCCAACACCCCTATTAAAATCCCGGCAAGCATAACGCTGGCTGATGGCACATTGCCAAAACTCTTCAGTCACGCCGGGACTTTTCGTTCGCGGGTGCTGCTTTTTAATTCGCTTTAATTCGCCTCCGCCTTTGAAAAGCAGAAACAAAAACGCCCGGCCAGAGGGCCGGGCGCTTTTCTCAGGCAATCTTACTTATCGTCAGCTTCGCCCGGAACATTAGCGGTTTCAGCACTTGTGCCTTCAACTTCTTCCTTCATGCGCTTGAGGCCCATGTGGCGCACATCGGTGCCGCGCACCAGGTAGATCACCAGTTCCGAGATGTTGCGCGCATGATCGCCGATGCGCTCCAGCGAACGCAGGACCCAGATAATGCTCAGCACCCGGGAGATAGAGCGCGGGTCTTCCATCATGTAGGTGGCCAGCTCACGCAGGGCGGTCTTGTATTCGCGGTCGATGATCTTGTCGTACTGCGCCACCGACAAGGCCAGATCAGCGTCGAAACGCGCGAAAGCGTCCAGCGCATCGCGAACCATGTTGCGCACCTGGTCGCCGATGTGACGAACCTCGACGTAACCGCGCGGCGCTTCGCCTTCTTCGCACAACTGGATGGCACGGCGGGCGATCTTGGTGGCTTCGTCGCCGATACGCTCAAGGTCGATCACCGACTTGGAAATGCTGATGATCAAACGCAGGTCGGACGCCGCCGGCTGACGACGGGCGAGAATGCGCAGGCATTCTTCGTCGATGTTGCGTTCCATCTGGTTGATCTGATCGTCGATCTCACGGACCTGCTGAGCCAGACCGGAGTCGGCTTCGATCAGCGCTGTGACCGCATCGTTGACCTGCTTCTCGACCAGCCCGCCCATGGCAAGGAGGTGGCTGCGCACTTCCTCCAGTTCAGCGTTGAACTGCGCGGAAATGTGATGGGTAAGGCCTTCTTTGGAAATCATTGTTCGCTCCGCGAAAGTTGCAAGCTTCAAGCTGCAAGCTTCAAGCAGTTATGTATAAGTCCTGATATCGCACCAATTCTTTCTTGCCGCTTGAAGCTTGCGGCTTGCCGCTGCTGCAATCAGCCATAGCGACCGGTGATGTAGTCTTCGGTCTGCTTCTTCGCCGGGTTGGTGAACAGGGTATCGGTATCGCCGAATTCCACCAGTTTGCCCATGTACATGAATGCCGTGTAGTCGGATACCCGCGCGGCCTGTTGCATGTTGTGGGTAACGATGACGATGGTGAACTTGGACTTGAGCTCGTAGATCAGCTCTTCGACTTTCAGCGTCGAGATCGGGTCGAGGGCCGAGCACGGTTCGTCGAGCAGCAACACTTCCGGCTCGACCGCGATGGTGCGGGCGATGACCAGACGCTGTTGCTGACCACCGGAAAGGCCAAGGGCCGAGTCGTGCAGGCGGTCCTTGACTTCATCCCACAGCGCCGCGCCTTTCAACGCCCACTCGACCGCTTCGTCGAGAATTCGCTTCTTGTTGATGCCCTGAATGCGCAAGCCGTAGACCACGTTTTCGTAGATGGTCTTCGGGAACGGATTGGGCTTCTGGAACACCATGCCGACACGACGACGCAACTCGGCAACGTCTTCGCCCTTGCGATATATGTTGTTGCCGTACAGGTTGATCGCGCCCTCAACGCGGCAGCCGTCGACCAGATCGTTCATCCGGTTGAAGGTACGCAGCAGCGTCGACTTACCGCAGCCGGACGGGCCGATGAACGCGGTCACACGCTGCTTCGGGATGTTCATGCTGACGTCGAACAGCGCCTGTTTCTCGCCGTAGTACAGGCTCAGGCCCGGCACTTCGATGGCAACGGTTTCCTGCGCCAGGTCCAGGCTCTGCTTGTCGCGGCCCAGGGCAGACATGTTGATGCCGTGGCTGTGTGTTTCGTGCTGCATGGGAGGCTCCCTGTGCTAACAAATTCGGTTCGTTTTTTGTAGGAGTGAGCCTGCTCGCGATCCAGGCGCTGCGGTTTGTCTATCAAACCGCGGTGTTGCCATCGCGAGCAGGCTCACTCCTACATGAGAAATCAGCTATCCAGTGCTTTGTATTTTTCGCGCAGGTGGTTGCGGATATACACCGCCGACAGGTTCAACGTCGCGATCACCAGCACCAGCAGCAGCGCGGTGGCGTAGACCAGCGGGCGGGCGGCTTCGACGTTCGGGCTCTGGAAGCCGACGTCATAGATGTGGAAGCCCAGGTGCATGATCTTCTGGTCCAGGTGCAGGTACGGGTAGTTGCCGTCCACCGGCAGCGACGGCGCCAGTTTCACCACACCCACCAGCATCAGCGGCGCCACTTCACCGGCGGCGCGCGCCACGGCGAGGATCATGCCGGTCATCATTGCCGGGCTGGCCATCGGGATAACGATTTTCCACAGCGTTTCCGCTTTGGTCGCGCCGAGGGCCAACGAACCTTCACGCACGGTACGCGGGATACGCGCCAGACCTTCTTCGGTCGCCACGATCACCACCGGCACTGCGAGCAAGGCCAGAGTCAGCGAGGCCCAGAGCAGGCCCGGCGTGCCGAAGGTCGGTGCCGGCAATGCTTCAGGGAAGAACAAGCGGTCGACCGAACCACCCAGCACGTAGACGAAGAAGCCCAGGCCGAACACGCCATACACGATCGCCGGTACGCCGGCGAGGTTGTTCACCGCGATACGAATGACGCGAGTCAGGGTGTTCTGCTTGGCGTATTCACGCAGGTACACCGCCGCCAGCACGCCGAACGGGGTGACGATCATCGCCATGATCAGGGTCATCATCACGGTGCCAAAGATCGCCGGGAAAATCCCGCCTTCGGTGTTGGCTTCACGGGGATCATCGGAGAGGAATTCCCAGATCTTGCTGAAGTAGAAACCGACCTTGGTCAACGTGCTCATCGCGTTCGGCTGGTAGGCGTGAACCACTTTGCCCAGACCGATTTCAATCTCTTTGCCGTTGGCATCGCGAGCGGTCAACGCGTCGCGGTTGAACTGCGCATGCAGATCGGCCAGACGCGCCTCGATGTCCTGATAGCGCGCGTTCAACTCGGCGCGCTCGGATTCCATGTCCGCTTGTGCGGTGGCGTCGAGTTTGCCTTCAAGCTCCAGCTTGCGGCCGTGCAGGCGGATGCGTTCGAGGCCGGCGTTGATCGCGCCGATGTCGACTTTCTCCAGCGATTTCAGTTGTGCAGCGAGGCCGTTCACGCGGTCGATGCGCGCTTGCAGTTCAGGCCATGCGGCCTCGCCCTCGGCGATGACCTTGCCGTCCTGTTTGACGTTGACCAGGTAGCCGTAGAAGTTGCCCCACTCACGACGCTCGATCGCCATCAGCTCGGGCGGCGTGGTCTGATTGGTCAGCCACTCGCCGACGATCCAGGTGAAGTCGTTGCCGTTCAGATCACGGTTGCCGACCTTGATCAGCTCGCGGGTCATGAATTCCGGGCCTTCGTCCGGCACCGGCAGGCCGGCACTCTTCAGACGGGCACGCGGCACTTCTTCTTTTTGCACCACTTCGCCGATCACCAGGTGATTGGCCTGGCCCGGTACGTCGTAATGCGCGTGGATCAGATCCGCCGGCCAGAAATGACCGAGACCGCGCACGGCAATCACTGCCAACAGGCCAATGGTCATGATGACCGCGATGGACACCGCGCCACCGCTGATCCAGACGCCGGGGGCGCCGCTCTTGAACCATCCTTTCAGGGAGTTCTGTTTCACAGACTTCTACCTTTGCTTAAAGCGACGAGTATTTCTTGCGCAGACGCTGACGAATCAGTTCTGCCAGGGTGTTCATGACGAAGGTGAACATCAGCAGCACCAATGCCGAGAGGAACAGCACGCGGTAGTGGCTGCCGCCGACTTCCGACTCGGGCATTTCCACCGCGACGTTAGCAGCCAGGGTGCGCAGGCCTTCGAACAGGTTCATCTCCATGACCGGGGTGTTGCCGGTGGCCATCAGCACGATCATGGTCTCGCCGACCGCACGGCCCATGCCGATCATCAGCGCCGAGAAAATGCCCGGACTGGCGGTCAGGATCACCACGCGGGTCATGGTCTGCCATGGCGTGGCGCCGAGGGCCAGAGAACCCAGGGTCAGGCCGCGCGGCACGCTGAACACGGCGTCCTCGGCGATCGAGTAGATGTTCGGGATCACCGCAAAACCCATGGCCAGACCGACCACCAGAGCGTTGCGCTGGTCGTAGGTGATGCCCAGGTCGTGGGAAATCCACATGCGCATGTCGCCACCGAAGAACCAGTTCTCCATGAACGGACTCATGTACAGCGACAGCCAGCCCACAAACAGGATCACCGGAATCAGCAGCGCACTTTCCCAGCCATCCGGGACTTTCAGGCGGATCGACTCGGGCAGGCGGCTGAAGGTGAAACCGGCGACGAGGATGCCGATCGGCAGCAGCATCAACAGGCTGAAAATCCCCGGCAGATGACCTTCGACATACGGCGCCAGGAACAGGCCGGCGAAGAAACCGAGGATCACCGTCGGCATCGCTTCCATCAGCTCGATCACCGGTTTGACCTTGCGGCGCATGCCCGGGGCCATGAAGTACGCGGTGTAGATCGCCGCAGCGACGGCCAGTGGCGCCGCCAGCAACATCGCGTAGAACGCGGCTTTCAGGGTGCCGAAGGTCAGCGGCGACAGGCTCAGTTTCGGTTCGAAATCGGTGTTGGCCGCCGTCGATTGCCAGACGTATTTAGGCTCGTCGTAGTTCTCGTACCAGACCTTGCTCCACAACGCGCTCCACGATACTTCCGGGTGCGGGTTGTCGAGCAGCAGCGGTTGCAGCTTGCCGCCGGCTTCGACGATCACCCGGTTGGCGCGTGGCGACAGACCGAACAGGCCCTGGCCTTCAACTACCTGATCAACCAGCAAAGTGCGGTGCGCGGTGCTGTGGAACACGCCGAGCTTGCCGCTGGCATCGAGGGCGAGGAAGCCTTTGCGGCGTTCTTCGGCAGCGATTTCAACGATCGGCGTGGTGCCCATCTGGAAAGTGCGGATCTGCTTCAGGCGCAGCTCGCCATCGGTGTCGCGGGCCATGAACCACTGGGCCAGACCGCCCTTGGAATCACCGACGATCAGCGAGATGCCGCCGACCAGTTGCCCGGTCGCAGTGACTTCGGCGTCGGCATTTTCCAGCAGTTTGTAGCGGCCGTTGAGGCTCTTGTCGCGCAGGCTGAACACGTCGGCCTGGGCACGTCCGTTGACCACGTACAGCCATTGCTGACGCGGGTCGACGAAGATGTTTTTCACCGGCTCGGTCATCTGCGGCAGATCGATACGCTTCTGCTCGTTGGTGACTTCGCCGGTCATCATGTTTTCTTCGCTGGTCAGCGAGAGCACGTTGAGTTGCGAACCGGTGGAGCCGACCAGCATCAGCGTCGAGTCGGTGGCGTTGAGGCTGACATGCTCCAGCGCGCCGCCGCTTTCATTCAGCGCGATCGGCGCCTCACCGTACGGGTATTCGATGGCCGGGCTGATGGTTTTCTTGCCATCCGGGTAGCTGACTTTATAGGTGTGACGGAACACCAGCGCCTGGCCGTTGGACAGGCCTACGGCCACCAGCGGATGGCCCGGCTGATCTTCGCCAATCGAAGTCACCGTTGCGCCCGCCGGCAATGGCAGGTCGACGCGCTTGAGTTCAGCGCCACTGTCGATATCGAAAAACAGCGCCTGGCCCTTGTCGGAGACGCGCATGGCCACCTGATTCTGCTCCTCGAGCGAGATCATCAGCGGCTTGCCGGCGTCCTGCATCCAGGCCGGGGTGATCGAGTCTTTCGCGGTCAGGTCGGCACCCTGGAACAAGGGCGCAACGACATACGCGAGGAAAAAGAAAATCAGGGTGATTGCCGCGAGCACCGCCAGGCCGCCAACAAGGACGTACCAGCGGGTGAAGCGATCCTTGAGCGCGCGAATGCGACGCTTGCGTTGCAGCTCAGGCGTATTGAAATCAATGCGCTTGGGAGGGGAAGACGTAGTCATTGGGGAATTGGCCAGATCATTCATGCGCACACCCTAGCGATCCTGTATGACAGAAAGATGACAGTGCAGTGACGCAGCAAATCCGCCGCCAGCGGCATGCTGGAGGAGGATCGAAAAATTCGATGTCGTGAAACCTGTGCAGGAGCTGTCGAGGGAACCGAGGCTGCGATCTTTTGATCTTGCGATCAGAAGCCAGATCAAAAGATCGCAGCCTCGGTTCCCTCGTCAGTTCCTACAGGGTTTCAGCAGGTCCGGGTTTTGCCCCCGGATCCAAAGTGTTATTTCTTGGCGACCGCGCCGCCTTCCTGCAGACCCAGGTCAGCCAGAGCTTTGGCAGCAACCTTGGCTGGCAGCGGGATGTAGCCGTCTTTCACTACCACTTCCTGGCCCTGTTTCGACAGCACCAGCTTCACGAACTCGGCTTCCAGCGGGGCCAGAGGCTTGTTCGGGGCCTTGTTGACGTAAACGTAGAGGAAGCGCGACAGCGGATACTTGCCGTTCAGGGCGTTTTCTTCGGTGTCTTCGATGAACTCGGAGCTGCCTTTCTTGGCCAGAGGTACGGTTTTCACGCTGGCGGTCTTGTAACCGATGCCCGAGTAACCGATGCCGTTGAGCGAGGAGCTGATCGACTGCACTACCGACGCCGAACCTGGTTGCTCGTTGACGTTAGGCTTGTAGTCGCCTTTGCACAGGGCTTCTTCCTTGAAGTAGCCGTAGGTGCCGGATACCGAGTTGCGGCCGAACAATTGCACTGGCTTGTTGGCCAGGTCGCCGGTCACGCCCAGATCGCCCCAGGTTTTCACGTCGGCCTTGGCGCCGCACAGGCGGGTCGACGAGAAGATCGCATCAACCTGTTCCATGGTCAGGTGCTGGATCGGGTTGTCCTTGTGCACGAACACCGCCAGGGCGTCCACGGCAACCGGGATAGCAGTGGGCTTGTAGCCGTACTTCTGCTCGAAGGCCGCCAGTTCGGTGTCCTTCATCTTGCGGCTCATCGGGCCCAGGTTAGAGGTGCCTTCGGTCAGCGCAGGTGGTGCAGTGGCCGAGCCTGCTGCCTGAATCTGGATGTTGACGTTCGGGTATTCTTTTTTGTAGTTCTCGGCCCAGAGGGTCATGAGGTTGGCCAGGGTATCGGAACCGACGCTGGACAGGTTGCCCGACACACCAGTGGTCTTGGTGTAGCTCGGGATAGCAGGGTCAACAGCGGCGAACGCGTTGGCAGTCGCAACGCCAGCAGCGACAAAAGTCATTGCCGCCATCAAACGCTTCAGTTTCATGCCTTACTCCTAGCAGATAGGGTGTGTTAAGTCGGGGCCAAGTATCGGCAGGCCATGTGAACACTCTATGGCTGAAATATGACAATTGGATGAAAGGCCAGCATCGGTTATTGCTAAGTGATTTGTGGCGCCTCATTCGCGAGCAGGCTCGCTCCCACAATTGAAATGCATTCCAACTGTGGGAGCGAGCCTGCTCGCGAAGACGTCGGAATTGCTGGAGGATATCTCGGGTCAGCGACCCTTCTTCCACAGCCACGCTCCCACCACCATCCCCATCCCGCACAACACCGCTACGTAGTAAGCCGGCCCCATCGCGCTTTCCTTCAACAGCAAGCTCACCACCATCGGCGTCAAGCCACCGAAAATTGCGTAAGCGACGTTGTACGAAAACGACAACCCGCTGAATCGCACCACCGGAGGGAACGCCTTGACCATCACGTACGGCACCGCGCCAATCGTGCCGACCAGCAGACCGGTCAATGCGTACAGCGGGAACAGCCAGTTCGGGTGGTCGGCGAGGCTGTGGTAGAAGGTCCAGGAGCTGATCAGCAGGCCCAGGCAACCGAACACGAATACGCGACCGGCGCCGAAGCGATCAGCCAGTGCGCCGGCGCCGATGCAGCCGAGGCTGAGGAAGACGATCGCCAGACTGTTGGCTTGCAGCGCGGTGGTTGGCGAGAAGTGGTAGACCGTTTGCAGCACGGTCGGGGTCATCAGAATCACCACGACGACGCCTGCCGACAGCAACCAGGTCAGCAGCATCGAGATGGCGATGGCGCCGCGGTGGTCACGCAGTACCGCGCGCAGCGGCACTTCTTCGGCCAGTGCCTTACGCAGTTGCAGTTCGGCGAATACCGGGGTTTCGTGCAGCCAGCGGCGCAGATACACCGAGAACAGGCCGAACACGCCGCCAAGCAGGAACGGAATTCGCCAGGCGTAATCCGACACTTCAACGGGCGTATAAATGCTGTTGATCGCCGTGGCGACCAGCGAGCCAAGGAGGATGCCGGCAGTCAGACCGCTGGTGAGGGTGCCGCAGGCGTAGCCGATGTGCTTTTGCGGTACGTGTTCGGAAACGAAGACCCACGCCCCCGGCACCTCACCGCCAATCGCGGCGCCCTGGATCACCCGCATCAGCAGCAACAGGATCGGCGCCCAGATGCCGATCTGCGCGTAGGTCGGCAGCAGGCCCATGATCAGCGTCGGTACGGCCATCATGAAAATGCTCAGGGTGAACATTTTCTTGCGCCCCAGCAGGTCGCCGAAGTGCGCCATGACGATGCCGCCCAGCGGCCGCGCCAGATAGCCGGCCGCAAAGATGCCGAAGGTCTGCATCAAGCGCAGCCACTCGGGCATGTCGGCCGGGAAGAACAGCTTGCCGACCACGGTGGCGAAGAAAACGAAGATGATGAAATCGTAAAACTCCAGCGCCCCGCCAAGGGCGGACAGCGACAGAGTCTTGTAGTCATTGCGGGTCAACGGTCGTGCGGGTTGCTCGGGCTGCGCGAGGCTCGAAGGCGCTGTGGTCATGGCAAGGGCTTCTCTTATAGTCGAATCTGTCGCCACAACAACGCTGGCGGTGGCTTGGACAGGTTCGGCACCATAGCAAATTGTTCGAAAAAGCACATAGAGGTGCGTAATTGACGGTCGAAATCAGAACCGGGTGGTCGTCGCGGGGTCTATCGACCGATATACTCGCCACCTGCGCAGGATTTGTAAGAGGTTACTGTGCGAAAACGTTGTTGGCCCGTCCTTTGCTCGGGATTTAGCCTTTTTCGCAGAGTTTCCCTTTAGGCGCCTGATGGAAAACGTGACGAACGCAGTGTGTTCGGTGTTGAATCGTTTTTCTTGAAGACGGCTACCACCCGCAATACCCACGAAGAGTCACGGGTCAGAGGCCCCTCGGCATGATAGAGCTCGAACAAGAAGATCCGATCCCACAGGGCGACCTGGCCCTGCAAATCACCGCACTTCCGCGCGAAACCAATGGCTTTGGCGATATTTTCGGCGGCTGGCTGGTCGCGCAAATGGATCTGGCCGGCACCGCCATGGCCAGCCGTGTTGCCGGTGGCCGCGTCGCCACCGTCGCCATCGACCGCATGGCGTTTCTCGTGCCGGTCGCCGTAGGCGCGCAGTTGTCCTTTTATACCCAGACCCTGGAAATCGGCCGCAGCTCGATCCAGATGATGGTCGAAGTGTGGAGCGATGACCCACTGTCCAGCGAATGGCGCAAGGTTACCGAAGCGGTTTTCGTCTTCGTTGCCATCGACGGCAGCGGTCGCACCCGCTCGGTGCCGCCACGCGCGCGTTAAACCTCGCGGCCGTTTTGCGGTCGATAGTCGTCCCCAGTGTCTGATCGAGAGTTGCCCATGAACACGCCCAACGTTGAAGCCGTCAAACAGGATGAACTGAACTGCTGGCGCATCCGCCACGGCAAGGCCGAAGTGCTGGTGGCCCAGCAAGGCGCGCACATCCTCAGTTATCAGATCGACGGCCAGCCGCCGATCATCTGGCTCAACGACAAGGCCGAGTTCAAGACCGGCAAGAGCATTCGCGCCGGTGTGCCGGTGTGCTGGCCGTGGTTCGGCAAGTTCGAACGCAACCCGCACAGCGTGCAGGTCATGTATACCGGCGAACAACCGGCCCCCGCGCACGGTCTGGTGCGGGCGATGGACTGGGAGTTGGGCAACATCGAATCAGAGGCTGACGGCATCAAGGTCGAGTTCAGGCTGCCCTACCCGGAAGGCGGCCTGCCGGGCTGGCCGCACGAGGTCGATCTGACCCTGACCCTGCATCTGGCGGATCAATTGCACTACAGCCTGACCAGCCATAACCGTGGTACTGACACCGTCACATTGAGTCAGGCGCTGCACACGTATTTCGCCGTGAGTGACGTGCGCACTGTGCATGTCGACGGCGTGGCCGGGCTGAATTACATCGAGACCCTGGATGACTGGAACACGGCCAGCCAGAGCGGCGATCTGCATTTCAGTGGCGAGACCGACCGCATCTACCTTGACGCTCCGCCACAGCTGAGCATCGTTGATCCGACCTGGGAACGACGCATCGTGCTGACGGCTACAGGCTCGCGGACTGCGGTGATCTGGAACCCGTGGATCGACCGCGCCGCCGCATTGCCCGACATGGACAACGACGGCTGGCAGCGCATGCTGTGCATCGAGACGGCGAATGTGATGGACGACATCGTGAGCCTGGCGCCGGGTGCGAGCCACACCATGGGCGTCAGCGTCGCCAGCAAACCACTTTAAGATCAAAAGATCGCAGCCTTCGGCAGCTCCTACAGGGCGTACATCAATCCCATGTAGGAGCTGCCGAAGGCTGCGATCTTTTGCTTTAAAGGTCAGCCTCCTGCACCACCCGCACCTTATCCGCTTCCAGCGCATAGGCCGCATCCGCCAGGTCATTACTGACCTTTTCGATTTTCAGCGTGCCGGTCACCCAGAGCGGTGTATAGATGTCGTCCAGCTTCAAGCCTTTCGGATAACGCACCAGCACCAGTTGATTCGGCGGCGGTGGCGGCACGTGGATGCACGCGCCCGGATACGGCACGAGGAAGAACAACGTGCTGCGGCCCTTGGCATCGGATTCCAGCGGCACCGGGTAACCACCGAGGCGGATGTGCTTGTCGTTCATCGACGCCACGGTTTTCGTTGAATACATCACCGCCGGCAGACCTTTGGCCTGCTTCATACCGCCCTTCTCGGTGAAAGTGCCAGTGGCCTCGGGGGAGTTGTGGTCGATTTCAGGCATGGCCTCGAGGGCCTTCTGGTCCGACTTGGGCATCAGTTCCAGCCAGTCGGTTTCCGGCAGTTCGCCGGCGTGGGCGAGATAGCTGCCCAGCAAAAGGAGAGTCAACAGAAGACGGCGCATGAAGGTGCTCGGCAGGCAAGGGAATGAACGGTGAGTCGCCGCGCATTCTAGCCCTCCCGGCCGCGATGGCCGAGAGTGCTTTGTCGCTTTCGATCAGTTCTTTTTGATCAGACCGTAGATCACCAGCAACACGACAGCGCCGACCAGTGCGCCGAGGAAACCCGCGCCCTCGCCCGCCTGATAGATGCCCAGAGCCTGGCCGCCGTAGGTGGCTGCCAGCGAACCGCCGATACCGAGCAGGATGGTCATGATCCAGCCCATGCTGTCATCGCCCGGTTTCAGGAACCGAGCCAGCAGGCCGACGATCAAGCCGATAAAGATGGTTCCGATAATTCCCATGGCATTTCCCTCTGATTTGGTAGATATGCGAAAGCCTAGACAGACTTTGGCATCCTGCCATGAGAGAACGGCGGCCCTTGAATGGTTCCGCCGCTGCCACATGAAACCGTTTTTACTCGGCGATCAGCGCTTCGACCTTGATGATCTGCGCCTGTAGCGTGGCCATGTCGGCGCAACGCAGGTTGGCGTGGCCGACCTTGCGTCCGGCCTTGAAGGCCTTGCCGTAGTGATGCAGATGGCAGTCTTCGATGGCGATGACTTTCTCAACCGGCGGTACCACGCCGATGAAGTTGAGCATCGCGCTCTCGCCGACCTTGGCGGTCGAACCCAGTGGCAGGCCGGCCACGGCGCGCAGGTGGTTTTCGAACTGGCTGCACTCGGCGCCTTCGGTGGTCCAGTGCCCGGAGTTGTGCACGCGCGGGGCGATTTCGTTGGCTTTCAGGCCACCGTCGACTTCAAAGAACTCGAAAGCCATCACGCCGACGTAGTCGAGGTGCTTGAGCACACGGCTGGAATAATCTTCCGCCAGCGCCTGCAACGGGTGATCGGTGCTGGCGACCGACAGCTTGAGGATGCCGCTGTCGTGGGTGTTGTGCACCAGTGGATAGAACTTCGTTTCACCATCGCGAGCACGCACGGCGATCAGCGACACTTCGCCGGTGAACGGCACGAATCCTTCCAGCAGGCAGGCAACGCTACCCAGTTCGGCGAAAGTACCCGCCACGTCTTCCGGCTTGCGCAGGACTTTCTGGCCCTTGCCGTCGTAACCCAGGGTGCGGGTTTTCAGCACGGCCGGCAGACCGATGGAAGCGACGGCGGCTTCCAGATCGGCTTGCGACTGGATGTCGGCGAAGGCCGGGGTCGGAATGCCGAGGTCCTTGAACATGCTTTTTTCGAACCAGCGATCGCGGGCGATGCGCAGGGCTTCGGCGCTCGGGTAGACCGGCACGAATTGCGAGAGAAACGCCACGGTTTCCGCCGGCACGCTTTCGAATTCGAAGGTCACCAGATCGACTTCATCGGCCAGTTGGCGCAGATGATCCTGATCGCCGTAATCGGCCCGCAGGTGTTCGCCCAACGCAGCGGCGCAAGCGTCCGGCGCAGGGTCGAGAAAAGCGAAGTTCATCCCCAGCGGAGTGCCCGCCAGGGCCAACATGCGACCCAACTGGCCGCCACCGATTACACCGATCTTCATCTCAACAACCTCAGGCAATACGTGGGTCTGGATTGTCCAGGACGCTGTCTGTCTGCTCGGCACGGAAGGTTTTCAGTACCGCGTGGAACTGCGGATGCTTGGCGCCGAGGATGCTCGCCGAGAGCAGCGCGGCGTTGATCGCGCCGGCCTTGCCGATGGCCAGGGTGGCGACCGGAATGCCGGCGGGCATCTGCACGATCGACAGCAGCGAATCGACGCCCGAGAGCATGGCCGACTGCACCGGCACGCCCAGCACCGGCAGGTGGGTCTTGGCCGCACACATGCCTGGCAGGTGGGCTGCGCCACCGGCACCGGCGATGATCACCTCGATGCCGCGGCTTTCAGCCTCTTCGGCGTACTGGAACAGCAGATCCGGGGTGCGGTGGGCGGAGACCACCTTGACCTCGTACGGGATGCCGAGCTTTTCCAGCATATCGGCGGTGTGGCTAAGGGTGGACCAATCGGACTTGGAGCCCATGATCACGCCAACCAGTGCACTCATCGTCGCGCCTCTTCTCTCTGGAGCGCCCGCAGGCGCGTCATAAAACAACAAGCCACGCAGGTTGCGTGGCTTGATTGTGCGAAAAATGGCCGGACGTGCCGGCCGAAGGCCGCGCAGTATACCGCAAAGAAAGCAATAAACAGCCCCCGAAACGACCATCTGTCAAATGAGCGAAAGGCCCGGTTTTATTGACTTGAAGGTCAGCGCCGCAACACCACAAATCCCTGTAGGAGTGAGCCTGCTCGCGATGGCGGTGTGTCAGTCACATCATCGTTGAATGTGCAGACGCTATCGCGAGCAGGCTCACTCCTACAAAGGGTCCGCGTAGGGTCAGGAAGACTGTGCAGCGCCGCCTTCAAGCTTGCGCCACAGCAACCGCACGTTGGCCTTGCGCACCAGGGCGCAGCGGTACAGGCGGATCTCCAGCGGCACATGCCATTGCGGGCCGCCACAGACCACCAGTTCGCCGCGCGCCAGTTCGGCGCGTACGCTCAGTTGCGGCACCCAGGCGATACCCAGGCCTTCCAGCGCCATGCTCTTCAGGCTGTCGGCCATGGCGGTTTCGTAGATCGTGGTGAAGCGCAGCTGGCGCTGGCGTAGCAGGCCGTTGACCGAACGGCCGAGAAACGCCCCGGCGCTGTAAGCCAGCAACGGCACGCTCGCCTCACCTTCCAGATCGAACAATGGCTTGCCATCCAGATCCGCCGCGCACACCGGCAGCATCTCGGTCTGGCCCAGGTGCAGCGAGGGGAAGATTTCCGGGTCCATCTGCATCGCCGAATCCGGGTCGTAGAACGCCAGCATCAGATCGCAGCCACCTTCGCGCAGTGCATGCACGGCGTCGCCAACGTTGGTCGCCACCAGCCGCGTGGCAATGTTCAGCCCTTCGTTGCGCAACTGGGCGATCCAGCGCGGAAAAAAGCCCAGGGCCAGCGAGTGCGCCGCTGCGACTTGCATCACCTCGCCCTGCCCGCCTTCCAGATGATGCAGGTGGCGCAGCACTTCACCGAGCTGTTCGACCACGGTGCGCGCGGTCACCAGAAACAACTGCCCCGCCGCCGTCAGTTCGACCGGCGTGCGCGAACGATTGACCAGGGTCAGCCCCAATGCGGCTTCGAGGCTGCGAATCCGCCGACTGAACGCCGGTTGGGTCACGAAGCGCCGTTCGGCCGCCTGCGAGAAGCTGCGGGTAGCGGCCAGGGCACTGAAGTCCTCGAGCCATTTGCTTTCCAGATTCATCACGTCCTCCCGGACACGCACCAAAACAGGTCACACGTCTGCCGCACAGACGGCGTCACATGGGCATTATGCCGAATGTGCATAGGGCAGTGCTGAACAGCATTGGCCCAAAAATCCCCACAAGCCTAGCATTCGCAGCGTTCCGGCACAGACCGGGTCCTTATCGAGATGATTTCTATCATGTCCTCCGCTGCATCTTTCCGCACAGAAACCGACCTGCTTGGCGCCCTCGAAGTACCGGCCCATGCGTATTACGGCATCCAGACCCTGCGAGCGGTGAACAACTTCCGCCTCTCGGGCGTTCCGATTTCGCATTACCCGAAACTGGTTGTGGGCCTGGCGATGGTCAAACAGGCCGCCGCTGACGCCAACCGTGAACTGGGTCACCTGAGCGAAGCCAAGCACGCAGCCATCAGCGAAGCCTGTGCCCGATTGATCCGCGGCGATTACCACGAAGAGTTCGTGGTCGACATGATTCAGGGTGGCGCCGGCACGTCCACCAACATGAACGCCAACGAAGTGATCGCCAACATTGCTCTGGAAGCGATGGGCCACGAGAAAGGCGAATACCAGTACCTGCACCCGAACGATGACGTGAACATGGCGCAGTCGACCAACGACGCCTACCCGACGGCGATCCGTCTGGGTCTGCTGTTGGGTCACGACGCGCTGCTGGCCAGCCTCGACAGCCTGATCCAGGCCTTCGCGGCCAAGGGCAAAGAGTTCGATCACGTCCTGAAAATGGGCCGTACCCAGCTACAAGACGCCGTGCCGATGACCCTCGGCCAGGAATTCCGCGCGTTCGCCACCACCATGGGCGAAGACCTCGCCCGCCTGAAGACGCTGGCCCCGGAACTGCTGACCGAGGTCAACCTGGGCGGCACCGCGATCGGCACCGGCATCAACGCCGACCCGCGTTACCAGGCACTGGCGGTACAGCGTCTGGCACTGATCAGCGGTCAACCGCTGGTACCGGCCGCCGACCTGATCGAAGCAACCTCCGACATGGGCGCGTTCGTGCTGTTCTCCGGCATGCTCAAGCGCACTGCGGTCAAGCTGTCGAAGATCTGCAACGACCTGCGCCTGTTGTCCAGCGGCCCACGCACCGGCATCAATGAAATCAACCTGCCGGCGCGTCAGCCAGGCAGCTCGATCATGCCCGGCAAGGTCAACCCGGTGATCCCGGAGGCCGTGAACCAGGTGGCGTTCCAGGTCATCGGTAACGATCTGGCGCTGACCATGGCGGCCGAAGGCGGCCAGTTGCAGCTGAACGTGATGGAGCCGCTGATCGCCTTCAAGATCCTCGACTCGATCCGCCTGCTGCAACGCGCCATGGACATGCTGCGCGAGCACTGCATCGTCGGCATCACCGCCAACGAAGCGCGCTGCCGTGAACTGGTCGAGCACTCGATCGGTCTGGTCACCGCACTGAACCCGTACATCGGCTACAAGAACGCCACCCGCATCGCCCGTATCGCCCTTGAAAGCGGCCGTGGCGTGCTGGAACTGGTGCGCGAAGAAGGTCTGCTCGACGAAGCCATGCTCGCCGACATCCTGCGCCCGGAAAACATGATCGCTCCGCGTCTGGTTCCGCTCAAAGCCTGAGCCGACGCAAACTTGCAGCACCGCTCACCAGGTCGAGGGACTAGACACCTCTCACCTTTTGAGGGCTTGGGGATTTTGTCCCCGAGCCCTTTTTTTTAACTGTTTGAAGGACAAACGTCTTCTGTGGGAGTGAGCCCGCTCGCGATGAACGATGACGCGGTGTGCCATTAGAACCGCAGCGCCTGCATCGCGAGCAGGCTCACTCCTACAAAAGCCCGGCGCCGGTAACGCCGGGTGTTTCAACGCTTCGTTTCGTCGCTTGCACCACTACCGTGCAGACGGGCGCGCCACTGATCGGTATAGTGCCGCCCCTCTTCGCGTGAGCGGTCGTCGGTAACGAGGCCATAACCCATGCGAAACCCGAACTAATAACAAAACCCGCGATATGGATCCGGGACGAAACCTTCGCCTCACCCGTCGTGCCGCGCGCAGACCGGTGTAACACGATGTTTCTCCGATCCAGCATTTGCACCCACAAAAAACAGCGAGGAAAAATCCATGCTCGAAGTCATCAACGACTTCCTCTCAGGGAAAGTACTGATCGTGCTCATTGTCGGGCTCGGTAGCTACTTCACGATTCGCTCGCGTTTCGTTCAACTGCGTCACTTCTTCCACATGTTCGCGGTGTTCCGCGACAGCCTCAAAGGCAGCGCCGGGCAACTCAGCTCGTTCCAGGCCTTGATGCTCAGCCTCGCCGGCCGCGTCGGTGCAGGCAACATCGCCGGTGTCGGCATCGCCGTGACCCTCGGTGGTCCGGGTGCGGTGTTCTGGATGTGGGTGACCGCACTGGTCGGCATGTCCAGCAGCTTCTTCGAGTGCACCCTGGCCCAGGTCTACAAGCGCGCCGATGGCGACGGCCTGTACCGTGGCGGCCCGGCCTACTACATCCAGCATGGGCTCAAGCTCAAAGGCATGGCGGTGGTCTTCTCGATTCTGCTGTTGGTCACTTACGGCTTCGCCTTCATTGGCCTGCAGTCCTATACCGTGACCCACTCGCTGCAGAACGCCTTTGACTTCGACCCGCGCCACACCGGGATCGTCCTCGCGGTGCTGCTGGCCATCACTTTCATCGGCGGGATCAAGCGCATCGCTTCGGTCTCCGACCTGCTGGTCCCGATCAAGACCCTGGCCTATATCGGCGTGACCCTTTATGTGATCGGCACGCAGATCGAACACGTGCCGGCCATGCTGGAAACCATCTTCAAGAGCGCCTTCGGTCTCGATCCGGCCTTTGGTGGCCTGCTCGGCAGTGCCATCGTCATGGGCGTGAAGCGTGGCGTGTTCGCCAACGAAGCGGGTCTGGGCAGTGCGCCGAACGTCGCCGCTGTGGCCGCCGTAAAGCACCCGGGTGCACAGGGCGTGGTCCAGGCTTTCAGCGTGTTCCTCGATACCTTCGTGATCTGCACCTGCACCGCACTGCTGATCCTGCTGTCGGGCTTCTATACGCCGGGCTTCGAAGGTGACGGCATCGTCCTGACCCAGAACTCGCTGGCTGCCGTAGTCGGTGACTGGGGTCGCATGTTCGTCAGCGTCGCGCTGTCGCTGTTCGTCTTCACCTGCATCCTCTACAACTACTACCTGGGCGAAAACAGCCTGCAGTTCCTCAGCCGCAACCGCGCCCTGCTGATGCTGTTCCGTGGCCTGGTGCTGGCGCTGGTGGTCTGGGGTTCGATGCAGGACCTGTCGACCGTGTTCGCCTTCGCCGACATCACCATGACCTGCCTGGCCTTCGTCAACCTGGTGGCCCTGGCCATGCTGTTCAAGGTCGGCCTGCGCGTGATGCGCGACTACGACGAACAGCGCCGCGCCGGCGTCAAACAGCCAGTATTTGACTCCAGCAAATTTGCCGATCTGGATCTGGATCGCAACGCTTGGCCAGTCAACCCGCCAGCCGCTGCGGGCCAGACTGAAACTGCGCCGCAAGGCGTACCTGCAGCGCAACGCTGACAGGTGAATGACGGGCGCATCCGCTGCGCCCGTCAGTTATTGTGATGCAATAACTTGTAGGAGTGAGCCTGCTCGCGATAGCGATTGATCATTCAACATTTATGTTGGCTGAAAGACTGCTATCGCGAGCAGGCTCACTCCTACAATGTCATCTCTTGTGGAGACCTCAGATGATTGCCCATTCCTATCCCGCCGCCCAACACGTCATGGTGCTCTACACCGGTGGCACCATCGGCATGCAGGCCAGCGCCAACGGCCTGGCCCCGGCGTCCGGTTTCGAAGCGCGGATGCGTGACTACCTGCACAGCCAGCCTGAGCTGGTGGTGCCGCAGTGGCAATTTCGCGAGATGTCGCCGCTGATCGACAGCGCCAACATGACCCCGGCCTACTGGCAGCAACTGCGCGAAGCGGTGGTCGATGCCGTTGACGTAAAAGGCTGCGACAGCGTGCTGATCCTGCACGGCACCGACACGCTGGCGTACAGCGCAGCGGCGATGAGTTTTCAATTGCTCGGTCTGCACGCCCGCGTGTGCTTCACCGGTTCGATGCTGCCGGCAGGTGTGACCGACAGCGATGCCTGGGAAAACCTCGGCGGCGCGCTGGTCGCCCTCGGCCAAGGTTTGGCGCCCGGCGTGCATCTGTACTTCCACGGCGAACTGCTGGCCCCGACCCGTTGCGCGAAAGTGCGCAGTTTTGGCCGTCATCCGTTCAAACGACTTGAGCGTCAGGGCGGTGGCCTGAAAGCGCCTTCGATTCCAGCGTCGTTGAACTACAACCAGCCGAAGCAACTGGCCAAGGTGGCGGTGTTGCCACTGTTCCCGGGCATCAGCGCCGAGGTGCTCGACGGCCTGCCCGACAGCGGCATTCAAGGTCTGGTGCTGGAGTGCTACGGCAGCGGCACAGGGCCGAGCGACAACCCGCAATTCCTCGCCAGCCTTGGCCGCGCACGGGATAACGGCGTGGTCGTGGTTGCAGTCACGCAGTGTCATGAAGGTGGCGTTGAGCTTGATGTGTACGAAGCGGGCAGCCGCTTGCGAAGTGTGGGCGTGTTGTCCGGTGGGGGCATGACCCGCGAAGCGGCGTTCGGCAAGTTGCATGGTCTGCTTGGCGCAGGGCTTAACACACAGGAAGTTCGTCAACTGGTTGAGCTGGATCTGTGTGGAGAGCTGGTCTGACCAGCGCTGTCCAATACACTTTTCATCATAAATAAACCTTCCTGCAAAATTGATGCAGGAAGGTTTAAACAATTAATCTAAAGTAACTTCGAATTTTCCGCCGGTGAGTATGGAGTTACCGTCTCTATCGCCTTGAACATCACCCAGCAACCCAGCTATATTTTTACTGCCCTCTTGCCACTCCACTCGAATCCAGCCCTTTGTCGCCACCCACTCTTGCACAGAATCCTGAAACAACAAATAAACAGGGTCGCCGTGCGCTACAAACTCCACTTTCGTATTCAAATAAGCTTTGCCGATTACCACGCCGATAATATTATTGCGGCCCGGATCTCCGCCGCTCATATCGAAGTCGAAAACAATTTCATTAGCACGAACTTCGGCGTGAATGACCGGAAACGTTTGCTTGCGACCATCAACCTCCACAGTAATCTGGCCTTGAAGCGCCTTCTTGCTGCCTTTGAAAAATTCCAGCGAATATTTTTTAGCTTGTGAACCGCTCATTTAAATCTCCTTATCGACACATTGGTCAAAATTCATATTTACTGAAAAACTCGCAACATCCAATAAACAATTAGCGACATCCACTGGCAAACTAGACCCGACTTATGTAGCTGTCAAAAAAAATACCTATAAATAAAAATATTCGACAAACGGTTAACAATTCGCCAAAAACCTGTGATTTCTGACAGTAGACCAAGCGCAGCTTAATATTTAGAATTGTCATGGGCCATGTCCTGCTCTGATTACTCAACGGCTTAGAGGAAACTTTAAAAACATAACTTGCAACTTGCAAATCTCTCGTCAGAGATTGGAAGTTTAACTTCCAATATAATCTCGACATTAAAAATTATCTTGAGCGGCACATAAATTGCTGGTGTATCCCCATCCATGATCGGGGAACTTCTTATGCTCCACTCCCACCTCACCACCCTCAACGCGGTCTCGCTGATCCTCAACACCTTCAAGGCCGAAGGCCTGTCGAGCGAGGCGTTGCTGGCTGGCAGCGGCATCGTTGCGGCGGATCTGCAGCGGGCCGACACGCGCATCACCACCCATCAGGAGATGCAGGTCTGCACCAACGCGGTCGCGCTCAAGCGTGACATCGGCCTCGAACTGGGCCGGCGCATGCACGTCTCCTGTTACGGCATGCTCGGTTACGCCCTGCTGACCTGTGCCACCTTCGGTGACGCTTTGCGCCTGGCGATCCGTTATCCGGCGCTGTTGGGAACGCTGTTCGAACTGAGCCTGGAAGACGATGGCGAGCAGGTATGGTTCGTCGCCGCCGACTATCGCGAGAGTCCGGCCATGGCGGTGTTCAACGCCGAATTTTGTCTGGTGTCGCTGAAAGTCATCTGCGACGACTTGCTCGGCCATGCGCTGCCGCTGCGCGCTACGCGTTTCGAGCACGCCGCGCCCGATTACCGCAACAGTTATGCTGAACCTTTCAACTCGCCGCTGCAGTTCTCGGCCAAGGACAACGCCTTCGCCTTCGACCGCCACTGGCTGGATCAGCCGTTGCCGCTGGCCGACGCTATTACCCATCAGGCCATGGCCGAACGTTGCCGCAAGCAGAATCTGGAGTTCACCGGACGTCAGGCCTGGCTGGGGCGGATTCGTCAGCTGCTCAGCGCGCAATTGAATGCCGCGCCGGGACTCGAAGGGCTCGCGCAGCAGATGAAGTGTTCACCGCGCACCCTGCGCCGACATCTGAAAGACATGGGCAGCAGCTATCAGGAACTGCTCGATGAATTGCGTTTCGAGCGGGCCAAACAGATGTTGTGTGAGGATCAGTTGCCGATCTATCGGATCGCCGAGACGCTGGGCTTCAGTGAGACCGCCAGTTTCCGCCATGCCTTTGTGCGCTGGAGCGGCGTGGCGCCGAGTCAGTTCCGCCCGCATTGATCCTCCCTGTAGGAGTGAGCCTGCTCGCGATGGCCATTTATCATCCAACACATTCTTTGCCTGACGGACCGCTATCGCGAGCAGGCTCACTCCTACAAGGGTTCGTATTTCACCCTTGAGCCAGCGTTATCAAGGGGCGAATTGCGGTCAGAGGTTTTGGCCATTTCGATCCCCTTTTGGCCGCTCCCGACGTTCCCCGATTCACCTCGCCCCGCAACACTGAAGACCACCGAATCAGCCCTGCGGAGAACAACAAATGCTGACGATCTACTCAGACGATCACCACTTGCACCATGGCCGCTGTGAGCTCATCGATGGCCAGCTCAAGCCATGCTTCGAGATGCCCTCCCGTGCCGACCACGTACTGCAACGGGTGCAGAAGCAGAATCTCGGTGCCGTCGAAGCGCCGAGGGATTTCGGTCTGGAGCCGATCGCGCGCATTCACAGCCGTGACTATCTGGAATTTTTCAAAGGTGCGTGGGATCGCTGGACCGCGTTCAACACCGACGGCGACCTGCTGCCCTACACCTGGCCGGCGCGCACGCTGCGTGCGATCAAACCGACCAGCCTGCACGGCCAGCTCGGTTATTACAGCTTCGACGGTGGCGCACCGATCACCGCCGGCACCTGGCAAGCGGCCTACAGCGCAGCGCAGGTGGCCCTGACCGCGCAAGCGCAAATCCAGGGTGGCGCCCGCGCGGCCTTCGCCCTGTGCCGTCCGCCGGGTCATCACGCTGCCAGCGATTTGATGGGCGGTTATTGCTACCTCAACAACGCCGCCATCGCCGCGCAAGCGTTCCTCGATCAGGGTCACCGGAAAGTCGCGATCCTCGACGTCGATTACCACCACGGCAACGGCACCCAGTCGATTTTCTACGCGCGCAGCGACGTCCTGTTCACTTCGATCCACGGCCACCCGGAAGCGGAGTTTCCGTTCTTCCTCGGCTACGACGACGAGCGCGGCGAAGGTGCCGGTGAAGGGTTCAATTTCAATTATCCGCTGCCGGCCGGTTCCGGCTGGGACGTGTGGAGCGCGGCGCTGGATCGGGCCTGCGATGAAATCGACAATTATGGCGCAGACATCATCGTCGTCTCCCTCGGCGTCGACACGTTCAAGGACGACCCGATCTCGCAGTTCAAACTCGACAGCCCGGATTACCTGGCCATGGGCAAACGCATTGCCGCCCTTGGCAAACCGACCCTGTTCGTCATGGAAGGTGGCTACGCCGTTGAAGAGATCGGCATCAACGCCGTGAACGTGCTGGAAGGTTTTGAACAATGAAAAAGCGACTGATCGCCTCGGCGCTGTGCGCGGCCATGCTGAGCGCCGGCGCCCACGCCGAAGAACGCACACTGCGCGTCTACAACTGGTTCGACTACATCACCCCCAAAGCGCTGGACGAGTTCAAGGCGCAGAACACCCAGACCAAACTGATCTACGACATCTTCGACACCAACGAAGCCCTTGAGGCCAAGTTGCTCACCGGCAATTCCGGCTACGACGTGGTAGTGCCGTCCAACGTCTTCCTCGCCAAACAGATCGAGGCCGGAGTATTCCAGCCGCTGGATCGCAGCAAGCTGCCGAACTGGAATCACCTTGATCCGAAACTGATGAAGCTGATCGAAGCCAATGATCCGGGAAACAAATTCGCCGTGCCTTACATGTACGGCACCATCCTGATCGGCTTCAATCCGGCCAGGATCAAGGCAGCGCTGGGCGACAACGCGCCAGTGGACAGTTGGGACCTGATCTTCAAGGAAGAGAACATCAGCAAGCTCAAGCAGTGCGGTGTCGCCCTGCTCGATTCACCGTCGGAGATTCTGCCGCTGGCCCTGCAACACCTGGGTCTGGACCCCAACAGCAAGAAACCGGCGGATTACGCCAAGGCCGAAGCGCTGCTGATGAAGATCCGCCCCTACGTGACCTACTTTCATTCCTCCAAATACATGGCCGACATCGCCAACGGCGACATCTGCGTGGCCGTCGGTTATTCCGGCAGCTTCTCGCAAGCGGCCAACCGCGCCAAAGAAGCGAAAAACGGTGTGGTGGTGGACATGCGCCTGCCAAAAGAAGGGGCGCCGATCTGGTTCGACATGCTCGCCATCCCCAAAGGTGCGAAGAATACCGAGGACGCCTACACCTTCATCAACTATCTGCTGCAACCTGCGGTGATCGCCCCGGTCAGCGATTTTGTCGGATATCCCAATCCGAACAAGGACGCCACCGGTCTGGTCGATCCGGCCATTCGCAACAACCCGAACCTGTACCCGACCGATGCGGCGATGAGCACGCTCTACACCTTGCAGCCGCTGCCTCGGGATGCCGAACGCGCACGAACGCGGGCGTGGACCAAAATCAAATCCGGAACCTGATCCCCGTACCGCCTCCAAGACCCGCGCACGCGGGTCTTTTTTTGCCCGGCAGATCTATGTACCGCACGCGCGAACGTGGCGCCTTTTAACTTGCCCTGAACCGCCGGCATTCGGCGCCCGACAGAGCAGGAATCACTGATGCCCGAACTCCCCTCCCCCAGTGCCGTCGATATCGTGACCCAACTGGTCACCGGCCCCTCACTCCATGAAGTCGCCACGAAAACGCTGGGCCCGGCACTCAAGACGCTGTACCCCAACCTTGAGATAGATCCGCAATTGGCCATGGTCGTAGAACCGACCTGGGAGATCGATGACGATCAAGTCTTCGCCGGTCGGCCCAACGTTGAATCGCTGACCGATGCGCTGGTACGCCTTGGCATGACCGGCAAAACCGTGACCTATCTGGACGGCGAGCATTATCTGACCCAGCAGCCTGCCTGGCCGGCCCCCGTGCAGTTGCCGGTGAAAATCGAGGCCATCGGTCTGCTGCTCAACGAGCTCGCACCGCTGTTGTTCATCGCCTACAAGGATCGACACGTCATCTACTGGGATGAGTTCACCTACCCGGGACAGCCGCGCTGGCAGCAGTTGTCGCAAGCGTTGCGCAATTTATGGAGAGCCGATGCCAGCCATGGCTGGGATGCCGCTCAAACCGCCGTCGCCGAGGCGGTGTTCCGCCAGCCCGACAGGCAACAACGCATGAGCGCTGACACCTACGACACACGGGCCTGCCTGATCGACCTCGACCGGCAAGACACCGCACAGCCCGCCCACCTGGCCTTGCTCGATATGGCGGTGATCATTGGCACGGTTGCGGAACGCAGCGTGATTCTCACTCACGCGGTCACTCGCGGTTACCAGCACTTCGACTCGCTGCAAGCGCTTGGCGAGGATCTGCAGCAACGCTTCGGTGCCACTTGCGCAGATCCGCACCTCAGGTGGCGGCTAGTCGAACCGCAGGGCAATTTCTTCGATCATCAGGCCTGCACCTTGATTTCGCTTGAGGCCGACGCCTTGGGGGAGATCAATTTTTTTGCTGAAAGGCCGCTCAACCGCGTCTATCCGCACACCGGAACCCTGGGCAAAACGGCTGAACCGACGCCGCGCCTTGAGACCCATTTCGAGCGACTGCGACCGATGCTGCCGCAGTGGCTGAACGATGCGCTGCCCGTCGATCAGGCACGCTATAGCCGGCATCTGCTGGACCTGACCACGTTTGCGCATGAACACGACGGCAAATCGTTCCAGAGCGAGGTCATCGACCTGCGCGCGTACACCCGCGACGCCTTGATGCAACAGGTGGCGAAGGACCAGCCGAGCGCCAAGGACATCAACCCCGATGACATTCTGATCACCATCACCAGCCTGGTGGTCTGGGGCACGTTCGTATTGCCCGGCAACACCAGCGTCCAGTCCCTGACGTTGCCGGAACTTGCCCTGCAGAATCTCGCCGGACTGCCACTGGGCAACAAGACCGTGAGCTATAAAAACGCCAGCGCAGTGCCTGCGTGGATGACCGTGGCCTACCTGGAAAAACTGGTCAGGACGGTGGATATCGGCAAGACCTATCCAGCGCACTTGAAGGCATGCCTGGTAGACGACACCGATCAGGCGTCGGCCTTGAAAGAGTTATACAAGAGCCAGTTACGCATCGAGCTGCCATTGCTGGCGTTGCAGCACAAGATCCAGGGCCGGGGCGGCCTTGATGAGTCGGGGTATCGCTACGTGGCAGCGGCGCTGGCGACGACCGGCGCAGAGCGCTACGTCGATGGCGAGGAAATCGTGATCCGCCCGCTGGCCTTTGTCACGCACCGCAGCAGTTCCGTGGCCGACAGCGTCGTCAACATGTACGTCATCGGCCCGCGCGAAGCGAACAAGGGCCCCTGCCTGCTGTACCGTCCACTGTTCGAGATGCCGTTGATGCAATATCCCGGGCACGCCAACCTCCTCTACGCGATCGAGCATTCGCGACATTTACGCGACTCGGTGCTGGCGTGGTTGCCCGATGACGTACGTTTCAATTACAGCCAGTTTGTCTTTACCGCCAGGCTGCCGTCGGTGTGGACAATTCCACAGATGCTGGTCAATCCGACGACGGCACTCGACATGTCGGGCCCCGTCGCGCTGGGTACCCAAGTGCTGACCGGCGACGTGCTGGAGACCCTTCATGACCGCAACGTACAGGCCCTGCTGACCCAGGCCGACCGGCAATCGGTGTCCAACGCCGAGGCACGCTGGGCCAGCCTGAAACAGGGCGGCTGGCTGATGTTCAATGCCGCTCTGCCGTTTCTGGGGCGCAGCGTCGGCACGGCGGCGTGGATCTGGCAAATCATGGACGATCTGCAAGAAGTCACCGACGTTGCCAATCAGCAGTCGGGCAAGATCGCGTGGACGGCAATTGCCGACATCCTTCTGGCGCTGGGCATGGTCCTTGCGCATCGCGCGGCAGTCGGCGAGGCACCAGCACATGAATCGTTGGCGCAGCCAGAAAAACAAACAACGTCCCTCAACCCGGCCGTAAAAGTACCCAAGGCGCTGCAATTGCCCGATGTCATCGGCGCTGAAATGACCGGCGTACACGCGACCACCATCGATATCGTCACCGCACTGAAACGCTCGCCGCAGGCACTGGCCAAGGTTCTCGACAGCTTCAAGCTCGACCGACCGAAAGATCTTGGCGCCGCCGCCAGCGACGGCACGCACCGGGGCCTGCACCCTCATCGCGACACCTGGTACGTGCAGGTCGGCGAGCGCTGGTTCGAGGTGATGCGCAACGAACACGATAAAGTGCAGATTATCGACTCGCGCCAGCAACCACGCCGCTTCGGTCCGACACTGGCCTATTCCGTCAGGGGCGAGTGGGTGATCGATATGCGCCTGCGTCTGCGCGGCGGGGGCCTGGACTCGGCCCTGCAAAAATCCCGTGGCAGCAGGCAGACCGTCGCCAAAGCGTTGACCGAAAAAATCACCGCCTTCGATGACACCATGCATGCCAAGGAGCTACGTCTGAACGCGGACCGTGATGCCTTGAGCGATGCTTTGCCGCAGGCGCAGTCACAGGCGCGCACTCAGTACCTCGCCACACTCGACGCCCAGTACAAGGAGTACGCAGCGAACATTCAGCAGATCAGAGAGTTGAATCTCAATCAGACCATTCCCAATTACCGCACCGTCATGACCGAGCGCCTGCAAATGCAATTGTTTCTGGGCCAGGAGTGGCTCAACGAGCACTCCTCACACTTTCAACAAAGTGTCGAGGCCATGCAGACAATGATCGCGGATGGGCGCACCGTCGAGCCTGAAGCATTCAGCCAGGCGGCGGTCAGCCTGAATGACACCACTCAGAGCATCATCGAGAAAATCGAGGCGGCACACGTCTGCTTCGAAGAAATGAAGCTGTTGGGAAAAGACGCCGTGCAAGCCATGCGTGTCTATCGGGACGCTTTGCCGGATTACCGGTTGAACGACCTCAAAGTGCTGCAAATCAGCCTCGCCGAGAGAATATGTATCAAGCCGGGCGACACCACGGACCATGCCAGCGCTCAACAGGCACTGGCCGATCTCATCGCAGACGCTGCGCTGAATATCCAGAGCTCGCTGGACTTGAGCGCCGATGAAAGCCTGGGCGACTTGCGTGGACGCATCGATGCCTTGAGCAACGTTGCCCAGCAGTTCGATTCAGTGAACAAACGCTTCAGCGATCTGGCCAGCGAATATTCCGACCAGCTCCACACAGACCGACTCAAACATGTACAAGCGCGGGTGATTGCCTTCAAGGCCGCCGCCGACAATCGCCTCGCCGACCTGTTGCGCTACCGGCATCTGCTCGTGCCGCAGGCCGGTCCGTCAACGCCATCCGCGTCTGCCTCGAATCGACAGATCATCCACACACGATCTAGGGGCACCGTGGTCGGCGAACGCAAGAAAAGCGTCGGCGATGACGCTACCGAAACGATGGAAGTGCGCACCCATCTGACGGGCGTCATTGCCACATTCCACGAAGAGTCGCCCGGTGTCTGGGTCGAACAGCGTACGCCGCCGGCGCCGGCGCCAACCTCTCCCGTCGACTTGAAAAACAGTGTTCGCGAGGGCCAGGCACTGATCGATGGCCTGGCGGCATTTCATCGGCGCATCGAGGCGCGCCTCAAACGCGGCGCGCGGATCCCGGTGGAGGTCGAGGAGGAATACCACCAGCATGCCGCACTCTTGCGCAAGGCCATTGCGGCGATCGACGAAGCACTGACCGCCAGGAACCTCACCGCGGGCCCGCATGAACCCTCCGAAACGCTCAGCCACGCGCTCGACAAAGCAGCGAAAACCCTGGAAGAAAAAGGCACCAGCACGCGCATTCGCCTGGTCAAACAGCAATTACCCACGGCGGCGGGCATGCAATGGCTCAAGGAAAAGGGAGAAATAACCATCGACAAAACCGTCACCCGACGGCCGATCAGACGCCGTCAGCATGATTTCCTCGACGAGTACCGGATTCGTGATGCCCATAATGACAAGGTCCTGTGCTACGCCCATTTTCACTACAGCAGCGCTGAGGCGCATGATCCATCGTTCGTTCGCGGGCACATGAAAACCGTCGCCCAACAGCGAATGGGCGGCGCCTACGAGCCCAGCCAGCCAAGCAACCAGCAACTGATTGAAATCCATCGCAGCGAAATTTCCAGTCGCTCGGCCGAGGCGTTGTTCTTCAACCTCCCCAAGCCTGGCGCAAGCGCGCCAGTGCCGCTGTGATCGCAGCCTCCGGCACCGCGGCAAAACCCAGCACCAGGCCGGCGCGCCGGGCCATGGGTGTGGTTGAGTCCGGCAACCAGTAAGTACTCAGGCCGTTGATCTCGACATCGGCATCAGCGGCCTGAGCGATCAACTCTTGCTCGCGCTCTACGGTGTCCACAGCGACGGTCAGGTGCAGCCCGGCGGACACGGCGGGCAATTGACCGACACCGGCGATTGCTGTCGGCCAACCTTCGAGCAAGCAATTGCGCCGGCTCAGCGCAGCCCGGCGCATCCGGCGGATATGCCGCTGAAAATGCCCGGCAGCCATGAACTCGGCCATCACCGCCTGGGTGCTGACTTCCGAATGCCGCACGTCGACGGCACGGCGTTGCGAGAACGCCTCGACCAGTGCTGGCGGCAGCACCAGATAACCGAGGCGCAACGCCGGAAAGGCGACTTTGCCGAACGTGCCGACGTAGAGCACACGACCCTGACGATCAAGTGCGGCCAACGGCGCCAGCGGCGCGCCGGTGTATCGATATTCGCCGTCATAGTCATCCTCGACGATCCAGCCACCGACGTGCTCGGCCCAGGCGAGCAACTCCAGACGCCGGGCCAGACTCATCACCACGCCGGTCGGGTACTGATGAGACGGCGTGACGTAGGCCACACGGCAGTCGCTGAGCTGAGCCATGGCGCTGCAATCGATGCCCTCGCCGTCTACCGCCACGCCGTGCAACTTCGCCCCCGCTACGGCGAAGGCATGCCCGGCGGCGCGATAGCCCGGATTCTCGATCGCCACCCCGTCGCCCGGCTCGACCAGCAGCTGTGCACAAAGGCTTATGCCCTGCTGCGCGCCACTGGTGATCACAATTTGCTCAGCCGAGCACTGCATGCCCCGCGAGCTGCGCAGATAAGCAGCGATCATTGCGCGCAGCCGCGCATCACCGGACGGGTCGCCATAACACAGTTGCTGCAGATCCGGTTTGCGCCAGAAAGCCGCATTCAGCTTGGCCCACACCTCGAAAGGGAACAGATCGAACGCTGGAACGCCCACCCGAAAAGCCCGCGGCGGACCGCTCGGTGGTCGGGGCAAATGATGCTTTTCGATACGGGAAAATCCACCACTGTGGATAACTTTGCTGGATGGATTCACAGGTAAATCCAGCCAATTTGTGGATAAGGCTGTGGGTAAGCCTGTTGACAAGCCTGTGGATGGATTTGTGGATAGTTTTTTCTTCGAGGTGGAACCCTGAGCCAATTGCGCGACATAGGTGCCGTCGCCCACGCGTCCCTCGATAAAGCCCTCCGCATACAACTGATCGTAGGCGCGCACCACGCTGTTGCGGGATATTCCCAGAGCCGAGGCCAGGTCGCGGCTTGCCGGCAATCGCGTGCCACTGACCAGACGTCCGTCGAGTACACGCAGACGCAGCGCCTGATAGAGCTGGCGACTCAAGCCCTGACGGCGATCAAGCGCGATTCCGGCCGGATTGAACGGCATCGACAGCGGTGGCAGATCAGACATGGCAATGGACCTGTGAAATGGCTCGGCAATGGCTCTTACAACAGACCAATAGCCTGCCTAGGATGCAGGCATTCGCCAAGGAAAATCTGTCCATGTACACACCACGCGCCTTTGCCATCGAAGACTTGTCCCAACTGCACGAACTGATCCTTGCCACTCGCCTGGCCATTCTGGTCAGCCACGGTGAGAGCGGACTGCAAGCCAGCCATGTGCCAGTGCTGCTGCATCGCGAACAGGGCGAATACGGCACGCTCTACGGTCATCTGGCCAAAGCCAACCCGCAGTGGAAAGACCTGCGCGACGGCGCCGAAGCGATGCTGATCTTCGCTGGCCCAGACGCCTACGTGAGTCCAGGCTTCTATCCGAGCAAAGCCGAACACGGCAAAGTCGTGCCGACCTGGAACTACATCGCCGTACACGCCTACGGTCATGCCGAGACCTTCAGCGATGGCGGGCGGCTGCTCGACATCGTCAGCACCCTGACCGACCGTCACGAAGCGGGCCGCGCCCAGCCTTGGTCGGTGGAAGATGCGCCGGCCGATTACATCGACGGCATGCTCAAGGCCATTGTCGGTTTTGCCATTCCCATCGATCGCCTCGAAGGCAAACGCAAGCTCAGCCAGAACCGCAGCGCCGAAGACATTGCCGGGGTGCGCGAAGGCCTCGCCGCCAGCCCCGACGCCAACGACCAGACCCTCGCTCGCTTGATGCGCTAAGGAGACCCGCATGACCCAGATCGATATTCACCCGGTCAGCGCCAATGACCACGCCGCCTGGCTGCCGCTGTGGCAGGCCTACCTGCGCTTTTACAACACCGAGCTGCCGGACACCGTGACCCAAAGCACCTGGCAGCGCTTTCTCGACCCGAACGAACCGACCCACGCGGCCATCGCCTGGGCTGATGGCAAAGCGTTGGGCATGGTGCATTACATCTATCATCGCTCGAACTGGAGCATCGAAAACTCCTGCTACCTGCAGGATCTGTTGGTCGTGCCGGAGTCGCGGGGCACGGGTGTCGGTCGCCTGTTGATCGAACATGTCTACGCTACCGCCAAGGCTGATGGCTGCTGCAAAGTCCACTGGCTGACCCACGAAACCAACGCCACCGCGATCCAGCTTTACGAGCGCATCGCCGAACGCCCAGGCCTCATTCAGTTTCGCCAAGCCCTTTAAGGAGACGCGCACATGACCGCTTCACTCGCTGACTGGAAAGGCGTCCCCGCCCCCTCCGCCACCCTGCTCGACGGCCGCTTCATTCGTCTGGAGAAACTCGACCCGGAGCGGCATGGCGAGCAACTCTTCGCTGCCCTCGAAGGGCCGGGCGCCGATCCGAAACTCTGGGATTATCTGCCTTACGGGCCGTTTCGCGAGCGCAGCGCGTTCAACGACTGGTTGAACAACCATGCGGCCAACAGCGACCCGTATTTCTTCAGCGTCATCGACCGCGCGACTGATCAGGTCCAGGGCATCCTCAGCCTGATGTCGATCGTCCCGGCCCAAGGTCGTATTGAAATCGGTCACGTCACCTTCGGCGCACCCATGCAGCGCTCGCCGAAAAGCACCGAGGCGGTTTACCTGCTGGCCAAGTACTCGTTCGAGCTGGGTTACCGGCGCCTGGAATGGAAGTGCAACAACGGCAACGCCCGCTCCAAATACGCGGCCGAGCGTTTGGGCTTCAGCTTCGAAGGAGTGTTCCGCCAGCACATGGTGGTCAAGGGACAGAACCGCGATACCGCGTGGTATTCGATTCTGGATGCGGAATGGCCGGCGATTGGTACCGGGTTCGAGCGCTGGTTGAGCGATGAAAACCAGACGCCGGGTGGCCAAGTGAAAGGCTTGGCCGAGTGCCGTAGCTGAATTTCTCAAATACCCTGTGGGAGCGAGCCTGCCCGCGAAGGCGGTATGTCAGTCACTGCGAATGTTGACTGACTGACCGCTTTCGCGAGCAGGCTCGCTCCCACAATTGGCGGGGTCAGGCTTATCGACGCAGTTCCTGCGCCAGCACCGCAATATGCTCCGGCCCGATCCCGCAGCAGCCGCCCAAGTGAGTGGCGCCGCGCTGTTGCCAGTCCAGCGCCCAGTGCAGATACCCCGGCGGATCAAGATCGTCACGCAGCGGGTCGAGTCCGTCGTTGGCCGTGGCTTCCTTCGGTTGCGGAGGAAACGCATTGGCGTACGCGCCGATGTTGATGTTCACGCCGAGACGCTCGAACGTTGCGCGCGCCGCGTCGATGGCCGCGCCAATCACTTCAGGCTGGCTGCAGTTGAACAGCAACGTTTCAACGCCGAGCTCAGCCGCCACCGCCGCCGCTTCGGCAACGGGCTCACCGGAGCGCAGGCGCGGCACTTCATCGGTGTCTTCGTCCTTGAGGGTGAATGACAGCCAGAACGGTTTGCCATCCTTCGGCAGCCCGGCGTGAATGGCGCGCGCCTCGACGATCGAGCTTTGCGTTTCTGCCAGCCACAGGTCGACATATGGGGCCAGACCGTTAACCAAAGGCGTCAACAGTTCGGTCACGCGAGCAGCCTCGAACAGATCCGGACGGTACGAGCCGAACAGCGGCGGCAATGAGCCGGCAACGCGTACGGATCTACCTGAAGCCTGCACCGCGCGCTGCGCCACTTCCCCCGCCAGTGCTGCAAGCGCCTGACCTTCAGCGGCAAAGCGCTCTTCACCAATGTGAAACGGTACCACTGCGTAACTGTTGCTGGTGATCACATTGGCGCCGCTATTGATGTAAGCGGCATGCACCGCCTCGACCGCTAGCGGCGCTTCGCTCAGCGCCAGTGCCGACCACTCGGGCTGGCGAAATGGCGCACCGGCGCGTTGCAACTCACGGCCCATGCCGCCATCGAGAATGACCGTTCCTGCTGCGCTCATATGCGTTTCACTCATATGCTTATGAAAATAACTCACTATCGGAGCCGTTCTTATAACTATTTAATACGCACCACTCGGTTAATAACAACCTCTTTTTTCAACAGGAAGCGACTGTGAAATTCCAACCGCTATTGGCCCTGGGCCTGACCGTTCTGGCCTCCACCCAAGCCTTCGGCGGCGCGACGCTGGACCGTGTCGAGCAGAAAAAAGAACTGGTTGGCGTGCTGATGGAGAGTTATCCGCCCTTCTCGTTCCTCAATGAACAGAATCAACTCGACGGTTTCGATGTCGACGTTGCCAAAGCGGTGGCGGATAAGCTCGGGGTCAGACTTCGTCTGGAAACGCCGTCTTGGGACGTGATCGCCGCCGGCCGCTGGAGCGGGCGCTACGACATCTGCATCTGCTCGATGACCCCGAGCAAGGCCCGCGCCGAAGTGTTCGATTTCCCGGTCGAGTACTACGCCTCGCCAGCAGTGATCGTGGTCAATGCCAAGGATGAGCGGATCCACAGCGCCAAGGACCTGAGCGGCAAGAAAGTCGGCCTGACCAGCGCCTCCAGCTATGAAAGTTATCTGAACAAGAATCTGGTCATCGAAGGCGCCGAGGATACACAGCTGCAGTATCCGTTCGAGGATGTGCAGATCGCTCCGTACGACACCGACAACGTCGCCTTTCAGGATCTGGGTCTCGGCGCCGGCGTGCGCCTGGATGCGATCCTCACCAATCTGGTCACCGCACAACCGCGTTTGAACCAGGACCAGCGCTTCAAACTGGCCGGCGAACCGCTGTACTCGGAGCCGAACTCGGTGGCCATCGAAAAGGGTGACCCGCAGTGGGACGCCAGGGTGCGCGAGGTGTTCGCCCAGCTGAAACAGGACGGCACCCTGAGCAAGCTGTCGCAGAAATGGATCGGCGCCGACATCAGCCAATGAGTTCTTTTCCAACCCCGCCACAGCCACCGCAACCGGTGGCTGAAACCCGCCTGCAAAAGCTTTTCGGGTTCCGTACGCGCCTGTACCTGACGTGGGCTGCGCTGTTCTGTCTGTTTGCCGGATTTTTCCTCAGCTTCGACCTGAAGTTCGCGATCATCCTCGACAAGCTGCCCAACCTCGTTGGCCTGAAGCTGGCGCCGAACGGCTTCCTGCAGGGCGCAGCGCTGACGCTGTTCCTCTGCGCCTGCTCGATCATCGCGTCGTCGCTGCTCGGTTTCATCACCGCGCTGGCGCGCCTGTCCAACAGCGCCGTGGCGTTTGGCATTGCCAGTTTCTACACCTCGTTCTTCCGTGGCACGCCGTTGCTGATCCAGATCCTGCTGATCTACCTCGGCCTGCCGCAACTGGGCATCGTCCCCGGCGCCATCGTCGCCGGCATCATTGCCCTGTCGCTGAACTATGGCGCCTACCTGAGCGAAATCTTCCGCGCCGGCATCCTCGGCGTCGATCACGGCCAACGCGAAGCATCCCTGGCGCTGGGCCTGCGCGAAAGCGTGATCTTCTGGCGCATCACCCTGCCCCAGGCCATGCGCACGATCATCCCGCCGACCACCAATCAGTTCATCTCGATGCTCAAGGACTCGTCGCTGATCTCGGTGATGGGCGTCTGGGAAGTGATGTTTCTCGCCCAGTCCTACGGCCGCTCAAGCTATCGCTACATCGAAATGCTCACCACCGCGGCGATCATCTACTGGCTGATGTCGATCGGGCTGGAGCTGATTCAGGCACGGATGGAGCGGCATTACGGCAAGGCGTATGTGCGGCGTGGTTAAACAGTCGCGCAGGTTTTAAACGGTGTCCCGGCGTATTCGCACAACACCCATTTTCATGCCGAATGGGCGGAACACCGCGTTCAGCGACTTCAATGTCTGGTTGCCTTCGCCATGTTCGATATGCACCAGCGTGCGCACTGAAATCTTGCACATCTTCGCAAACTGGGTCTGATGCAGACCGGTGACTTCGACCCGTAAACGGCGCACGGCGTCACCGATTTCCAGAGTGCCTTCGGCCAGTGATTGCTGAATGCTTTCGATGAGCGCCGTGCGCTCGAGGACGGTCAGACTCATTGCAGGTCCCACTCTTTCAAACGTTGCTCGAGGTTTTTCAGATGAACGCTCGGGTGATTCATGGTTCTGGCGGGCAAACCGCTGGCCGCAAGAATATCCGGCAGTGCGGCCAGACGGCGGGCATCCGCGCGCAGGCCTTCGAACAGCGCAGAGGCATCCAGCCCCGCCAACGAATCGTGCGGATCTGCGCTATCGGCCAATACGCGGCAGACACCTCGCCAATCGACATCGCCCGCCCGCTCCAACTCTTTTGGCCATTTGGTCGTACGCGTCACGCCTTCGTCATCCATGACCATCGGGGCGAGGTCATAAATAGGCGCGAGTTGGAAAGCGTTCTCTTGCCGGATGATCGCCGTGTTACGACCGTGGTTATCGGAGTTTCCGAGGATTTTATTGATCAGGTCGCGACGCAGGTAATCGGCGACGAGGCCGGGAATCTGGCTGGCCTGACCCGCTTTGCGCCATAGCCCGGCGAGCATGCGGATCACGTCCAGATGATTCATGGCGCTGCCAGGCGTCGTCACTTCAGCCAGCGAATAAATCGATTCGACGGCAAAACGCGACACCGCCCCATCTTCCACTTGTCGATCAAAACGCCGCATCCACAAACTCGGTTTGTTCGCCTCTTCCAAGGCCAGGCCTTCTGCCGCGACCGTTTCGATGCCCAATGTCTGCAGCGCTTTGTAGTAATGGAATTCGCTGCGCAGGATGTCCTGATCGGTCTGCCCGCCCCTGTTTCTGGCGAATTTCACGAACCAGTGCTGTCGCACTTCTTCATCGTCCAATACCGCGTCGGGATACAGAAGCCCGGCGCTGTTCTCTGCCAGTAATAGCTTCGGAGCTTCACCACCTGCCCCCGTCGCGCCACCGATGGCCGCGCCCAGCTCGTAGGCATATTCAAGAAAGCGGTTGTCGCGGCTAATGACCTCTTCGCGCTTGAATCCGATCGGCTTCCTCTCATCGACTGCTTCCGCCGATTCCTTTATTCGCATGTTGCCAATGGGAGCCGGTGTACTGCGACCCAGCAGAAACAGATCGGCGCTGATCTCGGCGGGTCTTTCCTGACCCAGGCGGGCGAGGAGAAACCGCTTGGCTGCGCCTGCCGGTGCGATGTCGTGGACAAAGGCTGGTGTCTTCGCGCGCCGACCTTCCCAATCCAGCGGATACAGGGCACTCACGGCTTGGGAAAAAGGCGACCCGATCAACTCAATGTTTTCCACCAGATAGTCCGCTTCATAGCCAAAACTGCAGCGGCTTTCAAAGCCTTTTTCCGGATCATCGAAGTCAAGAGTCATCGCGTCGTGCCATTGCCCGGCGGTGAAGATCTGGAGTGTCAGGTTATACATGTTGATTCCGTGTGCATTTTAATGCGTTTCAAAAAAGCGAAATCTTCGATAATTGCAATATAGTGCATTCTTGCAGCTAAACACGCTGTGAATCTGCAACAAAATGCACATCAGCCCTCGCTATTGACTTACTAAGTGCAAAATAATGCAGAAAAGCATTTAACATCACGCGGATAAAAATGCCTTCTTCAAGCGAAAGCTGTAGGAAAAAGAACAACTGGCGCCGCGCAAAAGAATTGTTTGCGAAAGCCAGTGAGGATTTTCCACAAAACGATCCGACGTCGCCTGCGTGGCTGGGGGAAGCAGCCGACATCGGTTTTTTTCGGGCAGCAATAGAGTTGGGTTTTCTCGATACGGAAATCGAACCTCATGCCCACTCAACACCTATTCGCACCAAAACACCTGGCTCTGGCTATTTCACTGGCGCTGGGTGGCGTAGCGCTGGCTAATGCCGAGCAATCCAGCGAAGCAATCGAGCAGCCTCAAAGCGTGGAAACGATAGAGCAGCTCGAAACCCGCCCCAAGCAACAGGCGTTGGAACGGCTCCAGGGTTTTCTCAACGCCGCAAGCACGGTTCCGATTACCTTCATTACACCGGAAACTGTATTCAAGGGTACTGACGTCAACGACTTGATTACCCTTAAAGACGGCGCGAGCTTCACTGGCCGACTGGATGGGGGCAAGGGCGACAATGTGCTGTTCCTGGATGCTGCGAACGGCGGCACGTTGAGCGACACACGCAACTTCAATGGATTATTCGTCGCCCAAGGAGACTGGACGCTGAGTCCCAAAGGTGATTTTCATGAAGGCGTTATGGTCAATAGTGGCGGAGCGCTGACCAACCTCGGCAGCATCAAGGGTGATGTGTATGTACAGAATGGCGGCAGTTTCGCCGGTAAAGGCACGGTGGCAAATCTTGAGGTGGGTGGGCTGCTCACCGTCAATGCAGCGCTTGGCGCTCCCCGAGTAAAAGGCAATTTGCATTTGGCGCCTGGTGCCGAACTGGCTTACGAGGTCACACCCACCGGTAGCCCTACAATCAAGGTTGATGGCACAGCCCAGCTTGACGGCGCCACCCTCAAGGTCGTCGCAGCTGCGGGTGAATTTCCGCAGAGCAGCCAGTACAAAATCATCGAAGCCCGTGAGGTGAAAGGCGAGTTTGGCAGGATCGAGAATGATCTGGCGTATATGACGGCCACGGCTCAATACAACAAGAAATCGGTTGCACTGACGTACGCTCGCAATGACGTAGCGCTTGAAAGCCTCGCGCCTACCGAAAATGCAGGCGCGCTTGCAGGCAGTATCATCGAGCCAGAGCCCGACCCGATCTCAACACCCATATCGCCAACGCCTGCTCCCGCCTCACTGACAGCGGTGATCGCAGCTCCAGCGCCGGTCCCGACCTCAGTCGCGAACTTGATTGAAGACTCCGCATTGGTGGGATCATCGACACTAAACGAAATCGTGACTGCGCAAACCAGCGAAGCCGCCGCCCAGCCTGTGCCTGAACTTACAAAGCCTGCTAACGCCGCTGTAGCCGCACTGCTGACCAGCGATAAAACCACCGCGCCTATCGCGCTCGACCAACTCGCTGCCGGCAGCAATGCCAACCTCGCCAAAGCCACTCTGAACAGTGTCACACCGGTCAGTGCGAGCATGCTCTCGGCGATGCGGCAACTGGACAACCGTCCCGGCGCAACGGACGGATCGCGCAGTTCACCGGGTCAGGCCGCAGGCAGCGGAGACTCCGGGCGGGTGTGGATTCAAGCGCTGGGTAACGGCGGCAAGGTTGATCGGGACGGTGACGGCATCCTCCAACACTCCACGCAAGGTCTGGTCGTGGGCGCTGACTGGCGACTCGACGAGCAGTGGCACGTCGGCCTGCTCGGCGGCAAATCACAGACGAAACTGGATGCTCGCCAGTACGACGGCGATCTCGACAGTTGGCACTTGGGCGCCTACGCCGTGCGTCAGGACGGCCCACTGTCGTTGCGTCTCGGCGCCACCTACGCCAGCCATGACGGTAGCAGCACACGACGGGTCGCGTTCAAGGGTTTCAGCGATCGTCTGAAGGGCAACTACGACGCCAATACTCAGCAGGCATTCGCCGAAGCCGGGTTCAATTTGGGCCGCGACAGCGTAACCCTCGAACCCTACGCCAGCCTCGGCTATCAACGTTATCAACGCGACAGCTATAACGAGAAAGGTGGCGACGCAGCGCTGAAAGTTTATGGGCAGACCCGCGACAACTTCAGCAGCACCTTCGGTCTACGGCTTGCGCAGGTCAACACGCTGGATAACGGCATGCGCCTGACGCCGCGATTGAGCGCAGGCTGGAAACATACCTTCGGCGACATCGACAGCGACACCCACCAGCAACTGCGCAAGGGCGGCAAGCGTTTCGAAGTGACCGGCGCGGCGCTGGACCGGAACAGTCTGTCGGTGGATGCGGGGCTCGATCTTGGCCTGTCGGCGGCGCACACGCTGGGCGTGGGCTTAACCGGTGAGCTGGGTAATGACAGCCGAACGTATGGCGTGGCGGGCCAATGGCGCATGGCGTTCTGACGGAGCGCGTTCCTGTGTAGGAGTGAGCCTGCTCGCGATAGCAGTGTGTCAGACGAGCAATCATTGACTGACACGACCCCATCGCGAGCAGGCTCACTCCTACAAGGGATCTTCGTCATCGCGGTAAATCACAGGCAAAAAAAGGGGAGCACATGCCCCCCCGAGGTTTAAAGCGTTGGATCGCGGCCGTTATCTCAGCCTTCGATCTCGATAAGGATTTCGCCCGGGTTGACCCGGTCGCCCTTGGCCACATGGATCGCGGTGACTTTGCCGGCAATGGCAGCCTGGACTTCGGTCTCCATCTTCATCGCTTCGGTGATCAGTACCGCCTGGCCTGCCTTGACGGTATCGCCCTCCTTGACCAGCACATCGACGATGTTGCCCGGCATGGTGGTGCTGACATGGCCCGGTGCCGAGGCCTGTTTGCGTTTGCTGCTGCCACCACCGACAAATTCGTTGAGCGGTTCGAACACCACTTCTTCCGGCATGCCGTCGATGGACAGATAGAAGTGGCGCTTGCCCTCGGCCTTGACGCCGACACCAGTGATGTCGACGCGGTAGGTTTCGCCGTGCACATCGATGACAAACTCGGTCGGCACACCTTCGCCGCTCGCCGAGGCAACGGCGCCCGCTTCCGGGATCGGCAAAAGCACTTCCGGCGTAAGAGTGCCGGCGGCGCGTTCTTCAAGGAACTTGCGGCCGATGTCCGGGAACATGGCGAAGGTCAGTACGTCTTCTTCGGATTTGGCCAGTGCGCCGATATCGGCACGCAGCTTGGTCATTTCCGGTTTGAGCAGATCGGCCGGGCGCACGTCGATGACGTCTTCGCTGCCGATCGCCTGACGCCGCAGCTTTTCATTGACCACGCCCGGTGCCTTGCCGTAGCCGCCCTGCAGATACAGCTTCACTTCGTTGGTGATGGTCTTGTAGCGCTCGCCGGCCAGTACGTTGAAAAACGCCTGGGTGCCGACGATTTGCGAGGTTGGGGTCACCAGCGGCGGGAAGCCGAGGTCTTCACGTACGCGCGGGATTTCTGCGAGCACTTCGCCCATGCGATTCAGAGCGCCCTGCTCTTTCAACTGGTTGGCGAGGTTGGAGATCATCCCGCCCGGCACTTGGTTGACCTGCACACGGGTATCGACGGCGGTGAATTCGCTTTCGAACTGGTGGTACTTCTTGCGTACGGCATAGAAGTACAGGCCGATTTCCTGGAGCAGCTCCAGATTCAGGCCGGTGTCGTACTCGGTGCCCTTGAGCGCGGCGACCATTGATTCGGTGCCCGGGTGGCTGGTGCCCGAGGCGAAGCTGGAGATTGCGGTATCGATGTGATCGGCGCCGTTTTCGATCGCCTTGAGCTGGCACATGGCGGCCAGGCCGGCGGTGTCGTGGGAGTGGATGAACACCGGCAACGACTGCTCGGCTTTCAGAGCACGCACCAGTTCACCAGTGGCATACGGGGTCAGCAGACCGGCCATGTCCTTGATCGCTACCGAGTCGCAGCCCATGGATTCCATTTGCTTGGCCTGGGTGACGAAAGCGTCGATGGTGTGCACCGGGCTGGTGGTGTAGGCGATGGTGCCTTGCGCATGTTTGCCGGCAGCTTTCACTGCTTCAATGGCAACGCGCAGGTTACGCACATCGTTCATCGCATCGAAGATGCGGAACACGTCGATGCCGTTCACCGCTGCTTTGGCGACGAAAGCTTTGACCACGTCATCGCTGTAGTGGCGATAGCCGAGCAGATTCTGCCCGCGCAGGAGCATTTGCAGGCGGGTGTTGGGCAGCGCCGCACGCAGTTGGCGCAGGCGCTCCCACGGGTCTTCCTTGAGAAAGCGCACGCAGGCGTCGAACGTCGCGCCGCCCCAGCATTCCAGCGACCAGTAGCCGACCTTGTCGAGCTTGTCGCAGATCGGCAGCATGTCTTCGGTGCGCATGCGGGTGGCGAGCAGCGATTGGTGAGCGTCGCGCAGGATGGTGTCTGTTACGAAGATTTTCTTGCTCATTCTTGTATTCCTCACAGGCCTGCGTGGGCGGCGATGGCGGCGGCGATGGCCAGGGCCAGCTCTTCGGGTTTGCGCTTGATCGAGTAGTTGGTCAGCTCCGGGTGGCTTTCAACGAAGCTGGTGTTGAACTGGCCGCTACGGAATTCCGGGTTGCGCAGGATTTCCTGGTAGTACGCGGCGGTGGTCTTCACGCCCTGCAGACGCATGTCGTCGAGGGCGCGCAGGCCACGGTCCATCGCCTCTTCCCAGGTCAGCGCCCAGACCACCAGTTTCAGGCACATCGAGTCGTAGAACGGCGGAATGGTGTAGCCGGTGTAGATCGCCGTGTCGGTGCGCACGCCCGGGCCGCCGGGGGCGTAGTAACGGGTAATTTTGCCGAAGCTCGGCAGGAAGTTGTTCTTCGGATCCTCGGCGTTGATACGGAACTGCAATGCAAAGCCACGGTGCTGAATGTCTTCCTGCTTCACCGATAGCGGCAGGCCGGAAGCGATGCGAATCTGTTCGCGGACGATGTCGATGCCGGTGATTTCTTCGGTGATGGTGTGTTCCACCTGCACCCGCGTGTTCATTTCCATGAAGTACACCTCGCCCTCGGCGAGCAGAAACTCCACGGTGCCGGCGTTCTCGTAGCCCACAGCCTTGGCTGCACGTACCGACAGGTCGCCGATGTAGGCGCGCTGTTCCGGGGTCAGCTGCGGGCTCGGCGCGATCTCGATCAGCTTCTGGTTGCGGCGCTGGATCGAGCAGTCACGCTCGAACAGGTGCACGACATTGCCGAAGCTGTCGCCAAGGATCTGCGCTTCAATGTGCTTGGGATTGACGATGCATTTTTCCAGGAACACTTCCGCCGAACCGAACGCCTTGGTGGCTTCGGAGATGACCCGGGGGAAGTTCTGTTCGAGTTCTTCGCGGCTGTTGCAGCGACGGATACCGCGACCGCCACCACCGGAGGTGGCCTTGAGCATTACCGGGTAACCGATGCGGTCGCCTTCGACCAAGGCTTCTTCGATGCCGGAGACGTTGCCCTCGGTACCGGGCGTTACCGGTACGCCGGCCTTGATCATGCTGCGGCGCGCTTCGGTCTTGTCGCCCATGCGCCGGATGACCTCCGCCGACGGGCCGATGAATTTGATGCCGCGCTCGGCGCAGATTTCCGCCAGCTCGGCGTTTTCCGAAAGGAAGCCGTAGCCGGGGTGCAGCGCATCGCAGCCGGTTTCCACCGCCAGGTTCACCAGCTTGCGCGGGTTCAGATAGCCGGCCAGTGGCTCGGCACCCACGCTGTGGGCCTCGTCCGCACGCTTCACATGCAAGGCATGGCGATCGGCGTCGGAGAAAATCGCAACCGAGCGAATGCCCATTTCGGCGCAGGCTCGTACGATGCGTACGGCAATCTCACCACGGTTGGCGATCAGGATCTTTTTTATCACTTGGAGGTTCCCTTGAGCCGGTGGCACCACGACCTGCTAGACCCAGGTCGACGCGTGACCAAATGTTTCAATTCAGTCGCAGGTCCACACTAGCGCTGCTGAGGGATTAACAAAAATGAATAAAAATTGGGTCAGGCATAAGCAAACACTTATAGTTGAAACAACTGACCGCTGACCGAGCCTGAAAACTATGCGTAAGTCATTGATGCGTATGACATTGCGTCAATTGCAGATCTTCAATGAGGTGTGTGATTTACGCTCGTACAGTCGCGCCGCCGAGGAAATGTCCCTCACACAACCGGCCGTCAGCCTACAGATTCGTCAGCTGGAAGAGCTGATTGGCCAGCCGCTGTTCGACTATGTCGGCAAAAAACTCTACATGACCGAGGCGGCAGAAGCGCTTCAGCGCGCCAGCCGCGACATTTTCGGGCGCCTGGAAAACCTCGACATGCAACTGTCGGACATGCAGGGTTCACTGCAGGGTCAGCTGAAACTGGCGGTGGAATCGAGCGCCAAATATTTCGTGCCGCATCTGTTCGCCGCGTTCAAGCGCCAGCATCCGGAAGTCAATTTGCAGCTGACCGTGGTCAACCGTGGCCAGGTCATCCGCCGCCTCTCGGACAATCGCGATGATCTGGTGATCATGTCGATGGTGCCGCAGGACATGGGCCTGGAATTTCTGCCGTTCCTCAACAATCCGATTGTCGCCGTGGCGCGTCCGGATCACCCGCTGGCGCACATGGGCCCGTTGCGCTTGCAGGATCTGGAGCCGTATACGCTGCTGATCCGCGAGCCGGGCTCGGGTACGCGTCTGGCCTGCGAGGAATACTTCAAGGAAAAGCGCGTGCACTTCACTCAGACCCAAGAGGTGGCGTCCGCCGAAGCTCAGCGTGAATGCGTGGTGGCGGGCCTGGGCCTGGCGCTGTTGACGCGCCACGCCCTGAACCTGGAGCTGGCGACCGGCGGCCTGGTCGAGCTGCCGGTCGAAGAGTTGCCGCTGATGCGCAGCTGGTGTCTGGTGCAAGCCAAAGCCAAACGGCTGTCACCGGTGGCGCACGCCTTCCTGGCGTTCATCCGCAGCGAGCGGGCGCAGATTATTGCGCTGGTTGAGCGTTTCGACGGGAAGCGGCGGGCGTTGCCTGCCAATGCGTGATCTCGGGAAAATCGCCGATCTCGGCCTGAAGCTGGCGAAGTTCGAAGCGATCCTCGATTGCGCGGCGAAATTCCATGCGGCGCTGATCTTCCTGCTGACGACGGGTTTTCGCGGCGCTGTTGCGTTCTTCGTAGGGCTGAGCCATTTCGAGTCTCCCAGGGCGAGTACGGGAGTTTTACGATAGGCGTGGGGGATGACGGTTTGGCTGCGCGGGGATGACAATGTGATGAAATGTGCGCAGGGATGTGCTGTTGTTGAGGACGCTTTCGCGAGCAGGCTCGCTCCCACATTTGATCCCGTTATGACCCAGAATTTATGTTCTCAGAAGCCCCCCTGTGGGAGCGAGCCTGCTCGCGAACAAGGTCGGAACGACCTTGCTCAATCGTCCAGCGCTTTCACGGCCTTGGGCGACAAACGCAGACTGCGCAGACTGCGCTTCACGCTCTTGAGATGATTGACCAGGCTCGGCCCGCGCGCCATGGCCACGCCCATCGCCAGCACGTCGATCACCACCAGATGGGCGATTCGCGAGGTAAGCGGCGTGTAGATTTCGGTGTCTTCATGCACATCGATCGCCAGATTGACGGTCGACAGTTCGGCCAACGGCGTCTGGCTCGGGCACAGGGTGATCAGCGATGCCCCGCTCTCGCGAACGAGGTTAGCGGTGATCAGCAAATCCTTGGAGCGCCCTGACTGGGAAATACAGATCGCCACATCGGTCGGCTTCAGCGTCACAGCCGACATCGCCTGCATGTGCGGATCGGAATACGCCGCCGCGGTCAGCAGCAAACGGAAAAACTTGTGCTGTGCATCCGCGGCCACCGCTCCGGAAGCACCGAAGCCATAGAACTCGACACGCTGCGCCTGGGACATCAGCGTCACCGCGCGCTGCAGCTCCACTGGATCGAGCTTCTCGCGCACTTCCATCAGGGTGTGCAGCGTGGTGTCAAAAATCTTCAGGCTGTAGTCGGCGACGGAGTCATCTTCGTGGATCGCGAACTGGCCGAAGCTGGCGCCGGCGGCCAGGCTTTGCGCCAGTTTCAGCTTGAGGTCCTGAAAGCCGGAACAACCGATCGCGCGGCAGAAACGCACGATGGTCGGCTCGCTGATGCCGACGCTGTGAGCCAGGTCGGCCATGGAACTGTGCATCACTGCCGCAGGGTCAAGCAGCACGTGGTCGGCGACCTTGAGCTCCGACTTGCGTAACAGGTGACGTGACTGGGCGATGTGTTGCAGCAGATTCAAGGGGCTGGACTCTTCTTGTGGGCAAGGATGTAGCAAGCTTGTAGTTATACTACATGAATGGGCATTTTGCCTGCTCAATGCGTAACTCAATGTCCCTGTATCAGGCCTGCTGAGGTGCATGTAGCCCTTACTGCGGATTTTCCTGACCGCGCAAAAGCCCGGCCAGACTGGCAGCGTCCACTGGCCGGCTGATCAGGTATCCCTGCACCTCGTCGCAACGCTCGACGCGGAGAAATTCCAGTTGATCCTGCCGTTCGACGCCCTCGGCCACGACTTTCAGGGCCAGCCCGTGCGCCATGGCGATGATCGCGCGAGTGATCGCGGCGTCCGCACTGCCCGCGCTCAAGCCGCGAATGAACGCTTGATCGATCTTCACGTAATCCACCGGAATACGCTTGAGATAACTCAAAGACGAATAACCGGTACCGAAATCATCGATCGCCAGTTTCACCCCCAGATCGCGCAGTTGCTGGAACGTCGCAATGATGTGTTCGACGCTGTCGAGCAAATGGCTTTCGGTCAGCTCGAGCTCAAGGCAGTGCGGCGCTAGGCCGGTTTCTTCCAGCACTTGCCGCACCAGGCTGACCAGTTTGCCCTGACGCAGCTGATGCACGGAAAGGTTCACCGACACGCGGATCGGCGCCAGGCCCTGACGCTGCCATTCGCACGCTTGCCAGCACGCCTGACGCAGGACGAATTCGCCGATCGGGCCGATCAGCCCGGTCTCTTCGGCGAGGCCGATGAAATCCGCCGGCGGCACCTGGCCCATGCTCGGATGATCCCAGCGCACCAGCGCCTCGGCAGCATTCAAACGACCGCTTTGCAGGCACAGTTTCGGTTGGTAGAACACCGTCAGTTGCTGCTCTTCTATGGCCCGGCGCAAGTGGTTTTCCAGCTGCAAACGCTCGAGTGTGCTGGCTTGCAGGCTGTCGGTGTAGAACTGGAAGTTGTTGCCGCCCAGATGTTTGGCATGTTGCATGGCCATGTTCGACTGGCTGACCAGCGTCGAGATCTCCCGCGCGTTGTCGGGCAACAGACTGATGCCCATCGAGGCACTCACCACCAGCTCATGCCCGTCAACACTCAGCGGCAAACGCAGCTTGGCCGACAACCGTGTGGCGACCCGGGCCAGGCTCGACAGATTGCCGTAGGCATCGAACAGCACGGCAAACTCGTCTCCCGACAAGCGCGCAATGGTGTCGGCCTCCGGCAAGGCATTGACCAGCCGGCGCGCCATCTTCTGCAGCAACTGATCGGCGACTTCATGACCAAGGCTGTCATTGAGCAATTTGAAACGGTCCAGATTGATGTGCAGCAACGCCAGACTGCGGCGCCCGCCCTGGCGAACCCGCTGATGGGCTTCATGCAGGCGCTCGCGGAACAGCGAGCGGTTGGCCAGACCGGTGAGCTCGTCGTAATGGGTCAGATAGCGCAGGCGTTCTTCCGACGCCCGCCGCGCCGAGAGATCGGCAAAGAAACCAACGATATGGCTGACATTGCCGCGGCTGTCGCGCACCGCATTGAGCTGCAACCATTGCGGGTACAACTCGCCGTTCTTGCGGGTTTCCACCAGTTCGCCCTGCCAGCTGCCGTGCTGCTCCAGCGCATGCCGGATCGCCACGTAGTGACGACGGGCATCGCGGCTGCACGGCAACTCGACAACGTTGCGCCCGAGCATGTCGTCAATCTCGTAACCGGTAACCCGGCTGAAAGCCTGATTGATCGCAATCAACGCGTAGTCAGGATCGAGAATCACGATGCCTTCGCTGGCCGCCTCGAACACCGTCGCCGCCAGCCGTTGCTGCTCTTCGAGGCTTTTGCCGGCGCTGATATCGCGGCGGGTACCGACCATGCGGATCACCCGGCCGCTGGCGCTGCGCTCGACGGCGCGGCCGCGGTCCTCGATCCACACCCAGTGGCCGTCGCCGTGGCGCAAGCGATATTCGACCTGATAATCCTCGGTGCGCCCCTTCAAATGCTCGACCAGCGCGAACTGGAGTGACGGCACGTCTTCGGGGTGCAGTCGCGGTTTCAGATCGCGCAGAAGCGCAGTCACGTATTCCGGGGCGAGGCCGAACAGTTCCTGAACCTGCGTGTGGTGGACTTCGTCGGTCTGCAGATTCCAGTCCCATAAGCCGAGCTCACTGGCCTTCAGTGCCAGCGCCAACCGCGCTTCGCTTTTGCTCAAGGCCTGGTTGGCTGCATCCAGTTCGCGGCTGCGCTGGGCCACGCGATCTTCGAGATCAACCTGCGCTTCACGCAACCGGGCTTCGGCACAGCGGCGCTGCTCGATCTCTTTGCCCAGTTCCTGATTGAGTTGTTCGCTGCGGGCCTGTGCTTGCTGAAGGTGCTCGATCAGGTGCTGGTTCTGGAAACGCCGGAGCAAACCGCGATCGATCAGCCGATTGACCTGCCACGCGACCACGCTCAGCGAACCGAGCAGGATCAACCCCAGCCAGCCCCAGCCCCGTGCCTGATCGTCGCCGCCCCAGAACAGGTAGCCGATCGCTGGCAGCAGACAGGGCAAGGTAAACGACAGGAACGCCGGCAGGCTCACGGCGTAGGCGACACTGGCCGACAGCGTTGCCGCGCCGATCAGGCCGAATACCCAGGCCTGCTGAATGAAATTGTCGGCGGGAACGAGGGCGATGCCGGCACCGGCCAAAGTCAGACCGGTCATGGTCGAACCGAGCAGAAACATGCGAAACCAGATCGGCCGGGCCTGGCGATCGGGAATCGCCGAATCGAACGCGGCCACCTGGATCACCCGCAACGCGACCAGCGACAGCAGCCACACCAGCCAGACGCTGACCACGAAGTAGCGCTGCGGGCTCCAGAGCAAAGCGGCGCAGACCAGACCATTGATCAACATGAACAGCGTGGGCAACAACGAGCCCTGATACAGCAGACGCGTGCGCTCCACCGCCATTTCGACGGCATAGTGCTTGCGGATCACCCGAGGGTCCACGGAGGGCCCCGACAGTTCGGCGCTGAGGGTCATGGGCAACGTTCTTGTTCTTATAAGGAGGGCGTGCGCCCGAAACGTGGACGGAGCATACACAAGCCGACCCCGTTGCCAAACTGCTGCCGATCACAATTGCAGGGAAAATTTCCGCCGCCAACGCCCCGCTGCCACCCCCCAGGCGAGACAGGCCGAAGCCTGCAGCCAATGACCGACCGGTCGTCCTCGGCAGCACTTTCATCGGCTAATGCAACGCGCGGTTTGCCCGGGCCCGCGGCGCACCCTAGAATGCCCCGATGCGCGATGATCTCTCCCTTCTGCTGAACTCCCTCAACGATGCCCAACGCCAGGCCGTAGCGGCCCCCGTTGGCCGTCAGTTGGTCCTGGCCGGCGCCGGTTCCGGTAAAACCCGAGTGCTGGTGCACCGTATCGCCTGGTTGATCCAGGTCGAGAACGCCTCGCCTCACTCCATCCTGTCGGTGACCTTCACCAACAAGGCCGCTGCCGAGATGCGTCATCGCATCGAGCAGTTGCTGGGCATCAACCCGGCCGGCATGTGGGTCGGCACCTTCCACGGCCTCGCGCACCGCTTGCTGCGGGCGCACTGGCAGGAAGCGGGCCTGAGCCAGACCTTTCAGATTCTCGACAGCGATGACCAGCAGCGTCTGGTCAAGCGGGTGATCCGCGAACTGGGTCTGGATGAGCAACGCTGGCCGGCGCGTCAGGCGCAGTGGTTCATCAACGGCCAGAAAGACGAAGGTCTGCGACCGCAACACATTCAGGCCAGCGGCGACCTGTTCCTCGCCACCATGCGCGGCATCTACGAAGCCTACGAGGCGGCGTGCCTGCGTGCCGGCGTGATCGATTTCTCCGAGCTGCTGCTGCGCGCCCTCGACCTGTGGCGTGATCATCCGGGCCTGCTGGCCCACTATCAAAAGCGTTTCCGTCATATTCTGGTCGACGAGTTCCAGGACACCAACGCCGTGCAGTACGCCTGGTTGCGCCTGCTCGGCAAGGGCGGTGACAGCCTGATGGTGGTGGGCGACGACGATCAGTCGATTTACGGCTGGCGCGGCGCGAAGATTGAAAACATCCATCAGTATTCTTCGGATTTTCCGGATTCCGAGACGATTCGCCTGGAGCAGAACTACCGCTCCACCGCCGGCATCCTCAAAGCCGCCAACGCCTTGATCGCCAACAACACCGGGCGCCTGGGCAAAGAGCTGTGGACCGACGGCGGCGACGGCGAAGCGATCAACCTGTACGCGGCGTTCAACGAACACGACGAAGCACGCTACGTGGTCGAAACCATCGAAAGTGCGCTGAAAACCGGCCTGGCCCGTAGCGATATCGCGATTCTGTACCGCTCCAACGCCCAGTCGCGAGTGCTCGAAGAAGCCCTGCTGCGCGAGCGGATTCCGTACCGCATCTATGGCGGGCAGCGCTTCTTCGAACGCGCGGAAATCAAGAACGCCATGGCCTACCTGCGCTTGCTTGAAGGTCGCGGCAACGATGCGGCGCTGGAACGGGTGATCAACGTGCCGGCCCGTGGCATCGGCGAGAAAACCGTCGAAGCGATCCGCGAGCACGCGCGACACAGCGATGTATCGATGTGGGAAGCGATGCGCCAACTGGTCGCCAACAAAGGCCTGACCGGCCGCGCCGCCAGTGCGCTCGGTGCATTCATCGAGCTGATCGAGAACCTCGCCGCCAAGTGCGCCGAGATGCCGCTGCACCTGATGACGCAAACCGTCATCGAGCAGTCCGGCCTGATCGCCTATCACGAAGCGGAAAAAGGTGAAAAAGGTCAGGCTCGAGTGGAAAACCTTGAGGAACTGGTCAGCGCCGCGCGCAACTTCGAGAACACCGAAGAGGACGAAGAGCTGACGCCACTGGCGGCATTCCTCGGCCACGCATCGCTGGAAGCCGGCGACACTCAGGCCGACGAGCACGAAGACAGCGTTCAGCTGATGACCCTGCACAGCGCCAAAGGTCTGGAGTTCCCTTACGTGTTCCTGGTGGGCATGGAAGAAGGCCTGTTCCCGCACAAGATGAGCCTGGAAGAGCCCGGGCGTCTTGAAGAAGAACGGCGTCTGGCCTACGTCGGTATCACTCGGGCCATGCAGAATCTGGTGATGACCTACGCGGAAACCCGGCGTCTGTACGGCAGCGAAACCTACAACAAGGTGTCGCGTTTCGTACGCGAGGTGCCGAAGGGCCTGATTCAGGAAGTGCGTCTGTCCAATAGCGTCAGCCGACCGTTCGGCGGCAACCAGTCGATGAGCGGCAGCAATCTGTTCAGCGGCAGCGAGATACCGGAAACCGGTTTTGTGCTGGGTCAGGCCGTACGTCATTCGATCTTCGGCGAAGGGGTGATCCTCAACTTCGAAGGTTCCGGCGCCCAGGCCCGAGTCCAAGTGAACTTCAGCGAAGGCAGCAAATGGCTGATGCTCGGCTATGCCAAGCTGGAAGCCATCTGACCCCGGTTTGTTTGTTTGTTTGTGGGAGCGAGCCTGCTCGCGAATGAAATCAACGCGGTTGATCTGATACACCGCGGTGCAGCTTTCGCGAGCAGGCTCGCTCCCACAGAGTTCGGTGTTCTGACCCACAATCGCTCTGAACCTATCGCCTTTTCCTACAGACAAAAGTACATCGGCTGATTGCCTCGCCAAGCTGAACGCAACCTGTCAGGCAAAAGCCCGAAACACTCTCTCGCTAGCCAGTAACACTTCAGCTGTGCAACATGGCGCGCGTGTCTCCACAAAACGGGAATACCCTTTATGAAACGTTTTCTTAGCATCGCCATGGCGTTGTGCATCGGCCTGACGATGAGCCTCGACGCCAACGCCAAGCGCTTTGGTGGTGGCAAAAGCGCCGGCGCTGCGCCGACGCACCAGACCAGCCAGATGGCTCCTTCTTCTCCAGGCGTGGGCGGTGCAGCAGCGACCGCTGGCGCTGCCGGTGCTGCTGGCGCCGCGGCCAAGGCCGGCGGTGCTTCGCGCTGGCTCGGCCCTCTGGCGGGCATCGCCGCCGGTGGCTTGCTCGCGTCGATGTTCATGGGCGACGGCTTCCAGGGCATGCAGATCTTCGACATCCTGATCATGGCGCTGATCGCGTTCGTGATCTTCCGCTTCATTGCCGCCCGTCGTCGCAAGCAGCAGGAGCAATTCGCTCCGGCCGGCGCGCCGATGCAGCGTGAAGTGTTCGAGCAGAAGCCAGCCGCCATGGGTTCGATCTTCGGTGGTTCGGCTGCTCCGGCTGCCGCCCGTCCGGTGATAAACGCACCGGCCTGGTTCAACGAAGAGCGCTTCCTTGAAGCCGCACGCAGCCACTTCCAGTCGCTGCAGCAGCACTGGGACGCCAACGAAATGGACAAGATCGCCGAGTTCGTGACCCCGCAAATGCTCGAGTTCCTCAAGCGTGAGCGTGCCGATCTGGGCGACGGCTTCCAGTCGACCTACATCGACAATCTGCAGGTGCAGCTGGACGGCGTCGACGATCGTGCCGACAAGACCATCGCCACCCTGACCTTCACCGGCGTGTCGAAAACCTCGCGTTTCGACCAGGGCGAAGTGTTCAGCGAAAGCTGGAACATGGAACGTCCGCAGGGCGACAACCAGCCTTGGCTGGTCGCCGGTATCCGCCAGAACGGCTGATCCCTGCTGCGCTTCACTTGCGGTAACAGAACCCCGGCCCCGGCCGGGGTTTTTCATTTCACGGTTGCATCTGTAGCGAGCTACTGTATAAACCGGCCCATATAAACCGCGCCATTCAAGCAAGAGGATCCCGGACGTGGAAGAAATTATCGAACAACTGCGCGAAGCCAACGAACCCGTGCCGGTTCCTTTGGAATTGCCTGACGAAGACCTGCTGGTGGAAATCGAAGAACAACTGTTCATCGACATTCCGTTTGTCTTCAAGGAATTTTTGCTGACCGTCAGCGATGTGGTCTATGGCAGCCTCGAACCCGTGACGGTCACCGACCCGCAGTCACACACCTATTTGCCGGACGTCGCGGCCAATGCGTGGGATGTGGGCGTTGATCGCAGCTTGATCCCGATCTGTCAGGACGGCGACGACTACTACTGTGTCGAAGAAGACGGCACCGTGGTGCTGTGGCAGGCCGAAGAAGAATTGATCGCCGAGGAAACCTGGGAATCGGTATGGCACTGGGCGCGGGACGTCTGGCTGGAGAGCTGATCCGCCAGACGCCCCGGGTGGTCAGTGCCCCGACGACTCGTTGTGGTTGTCGAGGGTTTCCAGCAGGGCCACCTGCATGCGCGTGTGCACGCGGATGAACCAGCGCCAGAGCAGCGCCGCTACCGCAGCGGCGACTACGGCGATCAGCACCAGCAGCTTGTTGGTCGGCAGGATACTGGCCGACAACGCCGCCAACAGCAGGAAAATCACCAGCAGCGAGAGAATCGGGATCACTTCGGCGATCACCCGGCGCACTCGCTGCGTGTGACGCCCGGCCATCTCCGGCTTGACGCCCATCTCCGCCAGTAGCATCGACAGCGCTTTGAGCTTGCGATATGCCGCGATCAGGAATGGCAGCGAAACCAACAACGCCCCGCCCCAGATCAACGCCTTCTGCCAGCTCGGATCGCTGATCCAGTCCTGCAGCCACAACGACATGCGCTCGGCGAAATACGCGCCGGCGAAGAAGATCGCAATCACCAGCGCCAGATTGACCCCGACCTGCAACAGAATCCGCCGGATCATCGACGCCAGCATCGCGCCCTCGCCTTGCGGCTGAATGCTGCGCAACCATTCGCCATACATGCCGAGCACCCGGCCGAGACGCTTGGGTACGGCTGCCGAGAGCTTGATCGACAGCGGATCCGCCGCGCGAATCAAGTACGGCGTCAGCAGCGTGGTGATCACCGACACGGCCACCGCGACCGGATAGAGGAAGTTGCTGGTCACCTGCAAGGTCATGCCCAGCGCGGCGATGATGAAGGAAAATTCGCCAATCTGTGACAGGCCCATGCCGACCCGCAGCGAGGTTCGTCCGTCGTTGCCAGCGATAAATGCTCCGAGGCCGCAGGACAACATCTTGCCCAGCACCACGGCGACGGTGATCACCGCAATCGGCCAGGCGTATTCGATGAGAATCAGCGGGTCGAGCATCAGCCCGATCGCGACGAAAAAGATCGCACTGAACAAGTCACGAACCGGCTCGACCAGGCGCTCGATTTTCAGCAGCTGTCGCGACTCGGCCATGATCGCGCCGATCAGGAAGGCGCCGAGGACCATGCTGTATTCGAGCTTGACCACCAGCAGGCAGAAGCCGAAACACAAGCCAAGCACAGTGATCAGCAGCATCTCGTTGCTTTCGAATTTCGCTACATACGCCAACAGACGCGGCACCAGGAGGATGCCGATGACCAGCGCGACGATCATGAACAGCGACAGCTTGCCGACCGTGGAGAACACTTCGCCCGAGCTCACCGTGCCGCTGACCGCGATGCTCGACAGCAGCGCAATGATGCCGATGCCGAGGATGTCCTCGACAATCAATACCCCGAAGATCAACTGCGCGAAACGCTCGTTCTTCATCTTCAGATCGTTGAGGGCTTTGACGATGATGGTGGTTGAGGAAATCGCCAGAATCGCGCCAAGGAACAGCGAATCCATGGTGTTCCAGTCGAACCAGCGGCCAATCTCGTAGCCGATCCAGATCATCAAAATGATTTCGAGGAACGCGGCAATAAACGCTGTGGCCCCGACCTTGAACAACTTGCGCAGGCTGAACTCCAGACCGAGACAGAACATCAGGAAAATCACCCCGAGTTCGGCCAGGGTCTTGATGGTTTCTTCGTCGTGGATCAGGCCGAACGGTGGTGTGTGCGGGCCGATGATGAACCCGGCGACGATGTAGCCGAGCACCACCGGTTGCTTGAAACGGTGGAACAGCACGGTGACCACACCTGCGACCAGCATGATCACTGCCAGATCCTGAATAAAACTGATGGCATGCATGGCGTGGGCTCCTTGATCACGACAGTCGCAGGCAGACGTCAGAAAAGTCCGCGCGAGCAGGTTAAAAATCCGCTTTAGATGTGGGAATTGCCCTTGGGCAGGGCTTTTGCAGGTTAACACCGCGACTTCGCTCTGGAAGCCGGTGCAATATATGGAAACAGATCGCTACCGGCGTGACGGCGGCCCGTTGCCCGGCGTCCCGATAACGGTGCTTTCTGAAAAGCCACCAAGCGCCCGCAGAGGCGCTTCCAGCCATCAGCCTTGACCCGTGAGAACGTTATGGAACCCGGAAACGCCCAGCTGTCGATGACGGTACTGATGACCCCCGACATGGCCAACTTCTCTGGCAATGTCCACGGCGGCACCCTGCTCAAATACCTCGACGAAGTGGCCTACGCCTGCGCCAGCCGTTATGCCGGGCGCTACGTGGTGACACTGTCGGTTGATCAGGTGATTTTCCGCGAGCCGATTCATGTCGGCGAACTGGTGACCTTCCTCGCCTCGGTCAACTACACCGGCAACACGTCGATGGAAGTCGGCATCAAAGTGGTCACGGAAAACATCCGCGAACGCTCGGTGCGCCATACCAACAGCTGCTTCTTCACCATGGTCGCCGTGGACGACCAGCGCAAACCGGCCGCCGTACCGCCGCTGCAACCGCAGAACAGCGAAGACAAGCGCCGCTTCATGCAGGCGCAACAGCGTCGGCAGATTCGTCAGGAGCTGGAGAAGCGTTATCAGGAGATCAAGGGCGACGCTTGAAATGGAGAGCGCTCGATTGATCGCTTTCGCGAGCAGGCTCGCTCCCACATTGGGAATGCATTGTTCCTGTGGGAGCGAGCCTGCTCGCGAATACAGACGACTAGCTCTTAGAGACTGATCGCTGTCGCCTCGAACTTCACCCGCGGATGGGCAATCCGGTCCTGCGCCCGCACCAGTTGCAGCTCATAACTGGCGCACGCCTGGGTTTCCAGCAACACCTCATGCACCGCCGCTGCAGTGAATTCGAATGCCGCCAACAGCGTGTCGCCCAGCAGTATCCGCGCCAAGAACAGGCCGGATGTCAGATCGCCCACGCCCACCGGCTGACGCGGAAACGCCAGCAATGGACGGCGCAGATGCCAGCTGCCCTCGGCCGTCACCAGCAGCATCTCGAAACCATCGGCCGGTTTGCCCGGGTAATCCAGATGCTTGACCAGCACTGCTTTCGGCCCGCGCGCCAGCAGCGCCCGCGCCATGGCAAGGCAATCAAACAGCGACTGCGGCTTGCGCCCGGAAAAACTGTCCAGCTCCAACTGGTTCGGGCACATGATGTCCGCCACGGCGGCCGCTTCATCGAGCAGGAAATCGCTGACCTCGGTGGGCACGCTGCAACCCTTCTCTGGATGACCCATGACCGGGTCACACAGATACAACATCTTCGGATTGACTGCTTTGATCCGCGCCACACCGCTGAGAATCGCCCGGCCCTGCGCGGCGCTGCCGAGATAGCCGGACAGCACCGCATCGCAGTTGCCCAGCTCGCCAATCGCGGCGATGCCTTCGATCAGTTCGGGAATCTGCTGCGGCGCCAGCACTTCACCGGCCCACTGACCATACTGGGTGTGGTTGGAGAACTGCACGGTGTTGAGCGGCCAGACGTTGACCCCGACGCGCTGCATCGGAAAAACCGCAGCGCTGTTGCCGGCGTGGCCAAACACCACGTGGGACTGGATGGCGAGCAGATGAGGCGTACGTTTCATTCGGGTCATTCCGTAAAACGATTGAAATTCAAGCCGCGCAGTATGCGACGAAACACAGCCTGTACGACAGACCGGCGAGACAGTTAAGCTGACGCCATCTTTTGGAGTTCGATGTAGATGCTGACCCTGGAAAACATCTTCGTGCTGATGCTGTTCGCCGCTGCCGGTGCCTGGTTCTGGCACAACCACGGCTTGCGCGAGCGCGCGCTGGAGCGGGTCAAACAGCATTGCAGCAACGTCGGCGTCGAATTGCTGGACGGTAACGTCGCGCTGAAAAAGATCGGTTTGATCAAGGATGCCAACGGTCGCCGCCGACTGGCGCGGGTGTACAACTTCGAATTCACCGTGACTGGCGAGAGCCGCCACAACGGCACCGTGACCCAATTCGGCGCGCACAGTGCGCAGATTGAATTGGCACCCTACCCGGCACCGTTCGACGATACGCCGCCGGTGGTCGAAGTGCACAAGCCTCGCGCGGAAGTCATCGAGCTGAGCCAGTGGCGGCAGGAACATACCAAGTGGAAGCCTTGAGCTGATTCACCGAACTCGGCATTGAGTCAAATCGGCGTCTAGCTGTTCGATGTTCTGCGGCCCGGTAAAGATCAGCTCAATTCGCGAATCTTTTCGCCATTCGCTGGCCTGCCAAATCAGATCTGCATTTTCCAGCGCATTGACTGAAACCCAGCCATCCCTGCCGTGGATAACCAGTTTGGCCCGCTTCCACTCGAGAGCGGCCAGCCAATCAACGATGCGTCCTTGGTCAAATATCTGTCCAGGATGCCAGCGCCACCCGATGCTCCAGCCATCCTCCTGCGCCTGGCTCAGGCAAATCGGCACGCTCGGGTCGCTCCAGACGGCCGGCAGCTGCGCCAAGCCCGTGGGCAGCGGCAGATTAACCACGCCTTCGGTTGCTTTTTCTGTCATCCCCGGCAGCTCATCCAGAGGCAACTGGGCTTGCTGCGTCCAGATCATCCTGACCGGTGGCAGCTGGCGAGCGATGTTCTCCCGAACCGTTTCATCAAGGTCGTCTGCCTTGTTCAACAGCAACAACCCCGCGCTGGCCAACGCTTGCTGCTGGGGCTCCGGCAAGCCTCTACCTGCATGCAATGCCTGAGCATCCAGGACCAGAACACACGGCTGAACCGCCAGCACGCCCAGCCAAGGCGCCGTGTTCAATTGCTTGAGCAACTGTGCGGGATGGCCCAGCCCGGATGGCTCGATAAACAGTCGATCCGGTCGGGCCTTGCGCAGCAAGCGGCCAAGGCCGATCTGGAAAGGCGCGCCATTGACGCAACACAGGCAGCCCCCGGCCACCTCACCCAGTGCGATACCATCGGCATCGCGAGTCAGCAGCGCGGCATCCAGACCGATCTGGCCAAACTCGTTGATCAGCACCGCCCAGCGTTCGTCCGCGGGCCGCTGCGCCAACAACTGGCGAATCAGGCTGGTCTTGCCCGCGCCCAACGGGCCGGCGATGACGTGGGTCGGAATGTTCTGCAACATGGCGGGTACTTTTCTGCGGACAGTTATTGAGGAGACTGATGATGCGCTGGTGGGGATGGTCGTTGCTGTTGACGCTGCTGTCGAGTGAAGCGTGGGCCCAGGCCTGCGTGGTGCACACACAGGGCGAACGGCTCGACGTCAAAGTCTGTCAGCAGAACAGGACGATTCCGCAGAAATTGTTCAACGACGGCTTCTGCCAACCGACGCTGGCCGGGCAGAAGGTCGAGGTGCAATACGTCGATCAGTGCCCGAGCGGGGCTTTCGGTGTGTGCAGCAACGCGCAAGTCGCCAATATGCCCTATCGCCAGGATATCCACTATTACGGCGTGGCCACTGATGCGGCGTATCTCAAGCCGTATTGCGAAGGCCAGAGCCAGGGTGCCTGGCGCAAGCCCTGAGTGTCAGCCGAGCCAGTCGAGGGTGAGCAACAGACGGCGCTCACCGGGTGCCGGTTGCGGCGAACGATGGATCAGGCCGAAGCCTTCATTACCGTGCCACTTTTCGCCTTTGACCAGCGCGACGTCGCCGCTGTCGAGCTGACGAATCGTCGCTGCATCTTGCGGTTCGGCATTGGCCTGACCAAGTCGCATGCGATCCATCGCCCCCTCTTCAAGCCACTGGCTACCGACCCCGGCATAGGTCGTGATCAGGCGCACGGGTACGTGATCGACGTGGAAGCGCGGACACATGGCCTTGTCCAGCACGCGCAAGCGCACGCCGATACGCCGCGCGCCGAGCAGGCAGGCGAAGGCACTGATCAGCCATTTAAGGTCGCTCATGAAACCTTCGTAACCTTGAAGATCACGCAGCCCTGAAGCCAGTCCGTCGAGATCCGGTTCGGCGTCTTCGTCAGGTAATTCCAGGCAAAGCGACTCGGCCAAGGGCTCGTTGAGCGACAGCACTAATTGTGCGAAATCGGCGATGTGCAAAGGCAGCTGGCGTTGCCAGACGGCGAGATTGGTTCCGTCCTCAAGGATTCGCGTCAGCGTTTGCGGGCTCAGGCCCTGATGCTGATGACGGGTAAGGAGGTGCTGATCTTTGAGTGCGAGCATCAGGCGGCCTCTTCGTGCCAAGGGCCGAAGGGATCAGGCAGCAAGCGCCAGCCTTCGACACCCACTGCCATTTCTTCATCGGTGAGCAGACAGGCATCCAGCTCGGCTGCGAGCTGTAGGAAATCGATGTTCTGACCGATGAAAACCAGTTCCTGGCGACAATCTCCTACGCTCGGAGTCCAGCTTCCCATGATGGCCTGTACGCTTTCCTGATCCTCAGGCCATTGATTCTTCGCCACGAAACGCCACCAGCGACCGGCAAATCCATGCCGCATCAAACCACCGGCCTGCGACCAACTGCCAGCATCGGTAGGCTTGCTGGCGAGCCAGAAGAAGCCTTTGGAGCGCAGCAGCTTGCCGTTCAGCCATGGGCGGTCGATGAAGCTGAAAAAGCGCTGTGGGTGGAAGGGCCTGCGGGCGCGGTACGCCGTCGAGGCGATGCCGTACTCTTGAGTTTCCGGGACGTGCTCACCGCGTAATTCCTGTAGCCATCCGGGTGCTTGTGCGGCTTTTTCAAAATCAAAACGGCCAGTGTTGAGGATTTTCTCCAACGGCACCTCGCCCATCACCATTGGAATGATTTCAGCCTGGGCATTCAGGCGCTTGAGGATCGCTATGAGCTCTTCGCGCTCATGCTGGCTGATCAGGTCGATTTTGCTGATCAGCAGGACGTCGGCGAATTCGATCTGTTCGATCAACAGGTCCGTGATGGAACGCTCGTCTTCTTCACCGAGGATTTCGCCGCGAGAGGCGAGGCTTTCGGCGGCCTGGTAATCGAGCAGGAAGTTCACGCCGTCGACGACTGTGACCATGGTGTCGAGACGGGCGATGTCGGCGAGGCTTTGTTCGTGTTCATCGCGGAAGGTGAAAGTTTCGGCGACTGGAAGCGGTTCGGAGATGCCGGTGGATTCGATCAGCAGGTAATCGAAACGTCCTTCCCTTGCGAGCTTGCTGACCTCTTCAAGCAGGTCTTCACGTAACGTACAGCAAATGCAGCCGTTGCTCATTTCAACGAGTTTTTCTTCTGCGCGGTTCAAGCTGACATCACGCTGGACTTCGCTACCATCAATATTGATTTCGCTCATATCGTTGACGATTACCGCAACGCGCAGACCTTTGCGGTTACGTAGTACGTAATTCAAAAGCGTACTTTTACCGGCGCCGAGAAATCCTGAAAGTACGGTGACGGGCAGTTTCTCTGACATTGGATAATCCTCGTTGATTGCCGCCGATATGCGCTTTGGTGATTTGCGCATGACGTATTGCGCTTCATGTCTTGGGAGTGAAGAAGGCAACGGTTGTTATCGGCAGCTCCGGCTGGTTTGCGCTTTATGTTATAGTGTAACAATGCAGAGTTGCTAGCCCGAGCGGGAAGATTTCACGATTTGTCTCGCCACCTATCCTGGAAACCGCGATGAACAATGCGCTGAAATACCTGCTTTTGAGTTCCGGCATGGCGCTCACCGGCCAAGCCGAAGCGCACGTTCCCGGTCTCGCGCACTGCACGCGCAGCGCTAACCTGCTGGCTTGCGTGGACGCCGAAGGCAACGCCTATAGCGTCAATACGGTCGGCACCACGCTGTATCTCAGGGGATTCGAAAAGAATGGCCATCGTTACTGGGCGCAAACCAACAGCCGGTTCGGCCAACTGACGTTTTTTACCGGCATTGCCTCGGATGGCGAGGCTTGGGTCGGCTATACCCGGCGTGTTGGCTGGACGACCATCAACCGCTTCTCAAGCTCGGGAGGCAACAGCGCAAGGTTCACTTGCAGCCGGATGACGGGCTGCTAGTGAAAACCTTTTCATGAAAAAAGCTTCGCTGCATGCAGTGTTATAATGTAACGTAAAATGAGATCAACACGACGGTCTCAACCATGAACGCTCTTACGCTACCGGATATCGCCAACCAATCTGCACGCCAGGCATTGCCACTCGATTGGGTAGGCATGCGTGGGATTGCCCTACCTGTTTTGCTTGAAGGCCAACGCCTCAGTGCCAAAGTAGACGCTGGCGTGAGCCTTGATGATGGTGAAGCGCGCGGTATTCACATGTCGCGGTTGTACTTGGCACTCGATACGCTCGAGCAGCGAAGCCTTTCCCCGGCGCAGTTGCGGGAAGTACTTAAGCGTTTTCTGGCCAGTCATCAAGGTCTGTCCGACTGCGCATATCTGAACATTCATACTGACTTGCTACTCAAGCGACCCGCGCTGATCAGTCCCTTGGCAGGCTGGAAATCCTATCCGGCTACCATCTCAGCCAGCCTGAAACAGCGGATGTTCCACGTGGAACTAAAAGTCGAGGTGCCTTATTCCTCGACATGCCCGTGCTCCGCAGCCTTGGCAAGGCAATTGATCCAGCAGCAATTCGTCGACGATTTCGCCAATAAGTCTCTGCAGCACGCTGAGGTGTTGGCATGGCTCGGCTCAACCAAAGGGATCGTAGCGACACCGCATAGCCAACGCAGTTATGCGCAACTTCGCCTGCATCTTGATGACTTCATCGATGAGCTTCCGCTGACCGCAATCATCAATGACGCCGAAGCCGCTCTCGGCACCGCCGTTCAGACCGCAGTAAAGCGCCCCGACGAGCAGGCCTTCGCTCTCGCCAACGGGCAAAATCTGATGTTCTGCGAAGACGCAGCCCGCCGTCTCAACCTGGCACTGCAGCGCACGCCGGGTATCAACCGATTCCATATCCGCGTGATCCATGCCGAAAGCCTGCACGCTCACGACGCCGTTGCCGAGAGCAGTTGGCGGCGGGAGCAACCATGATCCGCTGCCAATCGCTGGTCTGGGGCGCGCCCGGACAACCGTTGACGACACCTCTGAGCCTGGAGTTCGAAAGCGCCAGCCTGACTGCCGTCATCGGCGCCAACGGCTGCGGCAAAAGCAGTTTGCTGAAAGTCATCGCCGGATTGCAAAAGCCCTTGGCTGGCAAAGTGGAAATGGCTGTTCCACGGCAAAGCGGCATTTCCTTTCTGCCGCAACAGCAGCACCTGGATCGACAATTCCCGATCAGCCTCGAAGAACTCATCGCTGCAGGTTTCTGGGGTCGTCGGCTCTCGACTCAATTGCGCACGCAGCGCTTGAAAAACGCACTGGAAGACTGGCACTTGAGTGGACTTGAACAGCGTCCTTTGATGGCCCTGTCCGGCGGTGAATTACAGCGCGCGCTGCTCGCGCGATTGAGTCTCGCAGACGCCCCAGTGCTGTTGCTGGATGAACCGCATGCCGCACTCGATGAACTCGGGCAGCAATTGCTCTGGCAACACATTCACCACTGGCAGGCGGAGGGCCGAACACTGGTTGTGGTCTGCCATGACCTGGTCGCGGTGCGACAACATATTCCGCATGCGCTGCTGATCAGAAACGGCCACTGCGTGTACGGGACCAGCCGAGAATTGATCCAGCCGACACCGTCCATGCGGGTGGCCTGATGCTCATGACCGTCAGCCATTTTTGGCAGCCCTTCAGCGAATTCGTATTCATGCGCCGCGCCTTGCTCGGCGGACTGGTGCTGGCATGCAGCACGGCGCCCTTGGGCGTGTTCCTGATTCTCAGGCGAATGAGCCTGATCGGCGACGCGGTGGCCCACGGCATTCTCCCCGGTGCGGCATTGGGATTCTGGTTCGCCGGTTTGAGCCTCCCCGCCCTTACGCTCGGTGGCCTCGGCGCCGGTCTGAGCATGGCCGGTCTCGCCGCCTGGATCACCCGGCGCACGGGCCTACGCGAAGACGCCAGCCTCGCCGCTGTCTATCCGATCTCACTGGCCAGCGGCGTGCTGATTCTTGGCATGGCCGGCAAACGCCTCGACCTTTTGCATTTGCTGTTCGGCTCTGCGTTGGCCGTGGACGGGCCGACGCTGACCGGCATGCTTTGGGTCTCGGCCCTCAGCCTCGTGGCCATGACCGCGATCTACAAAGCGTTGTTACTGGACACACTAGACCCGCTGTTCTTGCGCACGGTCAGCCGTCTCGGGCCGCTGGCCCATGCCGTGTTTCTCACTCTGGTCGTGCTGAATCTGGTGATCGGCTTTCAAGCCATCGGCGCACTGATGGTGGTCGGACTGATGATGCTGCCTGCGGCTGCCTCAAGGTTCTGGAGCCGCCGCCTGCCGGTACTGATTGCTGTCGCCGCCGTCATGGGTTGCCTGTCGGTGTGGCTCGGCTTGCTGCTGTCGTTCTACTACTCGCTGCCTAGCGGCCCGGCCATCGTGCTGGTCGCCGGGGTCGGCTATCTGCTTTCAGTGGTGTTCGGGCCGGTTCACGGTTTGCTGCACCGTCCGCCCTTGCTCACATCCCAATGAGGTGTTTCCCGATGCGCGCTCTACTCGTGCTGTTCAGCCTGATGCTGTCGATGACGTTGTCGGCTGCCGAAAAACTGCCGGTGGTCACCAGCTTCAGCATCCTCGCCGACATGGTTCAGCAGGTCGGCGGCGAGCACGTGCAAATCACCAGCATGGTTGGCCCGGACGCCGATGCGCACACCTACGAGCCGACCCCGGACGATGCCAAGGCCCTGCTCAGGGCGCGGCTGATCATCAAGAACGGGCTCGGTTTCGAGCCTTGGCTGGATCGGCTGGTGACCAGCACCGACAGTAAGGCGACGGTGATCACTGCCAGTCGCGGGGTGATTCCACGTTCGCTCGATGAGGACGGCGAAACCGTGCCGGATCCACACGCCTGGCACAATCTGGCGAATGCTGAGTTGTATGTCGGCAACATCACCAAGGCACTGGTCACTGCCGACCCGGCCAACAAGGCCGACTACGAGCGCAACAGCCAGAACTATCTCAAACAGATCTACGCGCTGCTCGCCGCAGCCAAAAACAAACTCGGTGCGCTGCCGCCAGGCAACCGCAAGATCGTTACCAGCCACGATGCGTTCGGCTACCTCGGCCAGGCCTATGGCATCGACTTTCTGGCGCCACAGGGGTTGTCCACCGAACGCGAACCGTCGGCGGCTGAAGTCGCTGCGTTGATCACGCAGATTCGCCAGGCCAGAGTCAAAGCGGTGTTTATGGAGAACATCAAGGACGCGCGTCTGCTCAAGCAGATCGCGGATGAAAGCGGCGCGCACATCGGCGGCACGCTGTATTCGGATGCGCTGGCGGCGAGTGGCCCGGCGAGCACCTTTACCGGGCTGTTCGAATACAACCTCAATACGCTGTACAAGGCGTTGAGTCAGCCATGACCAGAGGCGAACTTCCGATCTATTCGCGAGCAGGCTCGCTCCCACAGTTGGAATGGGTTCCAGCTGTGGGAGTCGCAGAGGTTTTAAGCGCGGGGTTTAACGGTGCCGCAATCCTGACCCAGCCACACCGCACGGGTTTCCAGGCTGCCCTTCTGGTTGATGCCGATGGCGTTGAAGGTGCCATTGGCGACGGTGGTAAATTCGCGGTCACTGAGGAATGTCGCTACGCCGGTGCCCTGGGCCTTCGGGCAGCTGAAGCGGAATTTCCATTGGTTGCCGGTACGCTCGGTGATCTGCTGCTTGCAGCCCGATTGCGGATCGGCCAACGGGATATCGTTGGTCGCCACTTGCTGTGGCGTCAGGCAGGCGCGGATGCCTTTACCGCCGATATTGATGCCGTTCTTTTCCAGCGCCGCCCGCTGCTGTGGGGTGATCTGGCCCTGAATCTGGCCAAGGATCGATTGCACGTCCATGGCCTGGTCATCGACCTTCAGATTGCTTGAAGTCATCTCCCACAACCCCGGCTGCAGCATTTGCGCCTGCGCAACCACCGGTAATGCCAAACCCAGGCCCAGCGCCAAACCCAGCAGACGAACGTTCATCGAGAAACTCCTGATCAGTTGTGGCCGTTAGACGCCGGCCGGTTGCGTCGGTTCATGCACCGATTAAATAGAGACATTCGCAGCAGAACATGGTCTGTTAAGCATTGCATCTCGCGGAGCAAGGCTGCCCCATGGATTTTTTCGGACCGCATATTTTCGGTTACCTGATCGCCCTGTTGCACACACTCGGTTCGATCGCTGCGATCCATGCAGTGCTTACCGTGCGCACCGCACAAGGCTCGATCGCCTGGGCATTGTCGCTGATCTTCATTCCCTACCTCACGCTTATTCCGTACCTGGTGTTCGGTCGCAGCACCTTCGATGGTTACATCAAGGCGCGGCGCCAGGCCAACGAGCAGATGCGCCTGGCGATATCCGAACTGAACTGGCGCCCGTGGGTGGAAGAAGCCCTGGCCGCCCGCGCTTCGAGTGCCTACGCCTCACTCCGCGCGATGCCGAAACTGGGGCGCATGCCGTGCCTGGCGAATAACGAAGTGCAACTGCTGGTGAACGGCACGGCGACCTTCGAGGCGATTTTTCAGGCGATCGAACAAGCGAAGGAAGCAGTGCTCATCCAGTTCTTCATCATCCACGATGATCGCCTCGGCCAGCGCTTGCGTGATGTGCTGTTGAAGAAAGCCGCCGAAGGGGTGTCCATTCACTTGCTCTACGACCGCATTGGCAGTCATGCCCTGCCCCATCACTACGTGCAGGCGCTGCGCGATGGTGGTGTCGAGGTCAAAGCCTTTGCTACGCGCAGTGGCTGGCTCAACCGCTTTCAGGTGAATTTCCGTAACCACCGCAAAATCGTCGTGGTCGATGGCGTGGTCGGCTTTGTCGGCGGGCATAACGTCGGCGACGAATACATGGGCGAGAAACCGCCGCTGGCGCCCTGGCGCGATACCCACGTCAAAGTACGCGGGCCGGTGGTGGCGTGTATGCAGGAATCGTTCGCCGAAGACTGGTTCTGGGCCGCACGCACTTTGCCGCCGTTGATTCTGCCGGATGAGTACCCGGCGGACGGCGTGCTCTGTCAATTGCTCGCCAGCGGCCCGGCCGATGCCTACGAAACCTGCTCGCTGTTTTTCGTCGAAGCCATTCACGCGGCGACGCAGCGGGTATGGATCACCAGCCCATACTTCGTCCCGGACGAAGCCGTCTTCGCCGCCCTGAGGCTGGCGGTTTTGCGTGGGGTCGATGTGCGCCTGCTGTTGCCGTCGCGGCCGGATCACAGAATCGTCTATGCAGCGTCCAGCCTGTATGCGTTTGAAGCGGTGCGGGCCGGCGTTCGGGTGTTCCGCTATCGACCGGGCTTCCTCCATCAGAAAGTGGTGTTGATCGACAGCGAGATCAGCGCTATCGGCAGCGCCAATCTGGATAACCGCTCGTTCCGCCTGAACTTCGAAGTGATGCTGCTCACCGTCGACAGCGCGTTCGCCGCCGCTGTGGAACACATGCTCAATGATGATTTCGCTCAGGCCGATGAAGTAGCCAAAGAAGAAAGCCGGGAGATCCACCGCCTGCAACAGGTCGGCATGCGGATCGCCCGGCTGATTTCGCCGATACTTTGAACGTCCCGGTCTCAGGGGTTGTAGATGTCGTCGCGGGTCCAGGGCAGTTCGTGGCTGCCATCCGGGTGCGCTTTCACGGCAAGGATCTGATGCAGATTGATCCAGCCTCGGGCGAAAGCATAAGCGCAGCCGGCCAGGTACAGACGCCAGATCCGCAGCGCCTGCTCCGGTACCAGTTTCGCCGCAGCTTCGAGGTTGTCCTCCAGCCGCTCGCTCCAGTGATCAAGCGTACGTGCGTAATGCAGACGCAGACTCTCGACATCAACGATCTCCAGCCCTGCTTCACTGATCTGGGCGGAGATCATCGCCAGATGCGGCAACTCGCCGTTGGGGAACACGTATTTCTCGATGAAATCTCCGGCACCGCGCCCAACCGGGCGGCCATCGGTGTGCTTGGCGGTGATCCCGTGGTTCATCACCAGACCACCCTCCTTCACCGCACCGAACAATGTTTTGCAGTACTCGGCGAGATTGGCGTGGCCGACGTGTTCGAACATGCCAACGCTTACGACTTTGTCAAAACGACCGTCCTGCGGCAGATCGCGATAATCGAGCAACTGCAGTTCGACCTGATCTTCCAGGCCTTCGGCTTTGACCCGCTCCTGCGCGAGCGCTAATTGTTCCTTGCTCAAGGTAATACCGAACACCTTCACGCCGAACTCTCGCGCCGCGTACCGCGCCAGACCGCCCCAACCACAGCCGACATCCAGCAGATACTCACCCGGCTGCAGGCGCAGCTTGCGGCACAAATGGCGGAATTTGGCTTGCTGAGCCTGTTCGAGAGTTTCGCTGCCGGTTTCGAAATAGGCACAGGAATAGGCCATGTCGCTGTCCAGCCAGAGCTGGTAGAACGCATTCGACAGGTCGTAATGGTAGGAAATGGCTTTGGCGTCGGTGTCCTTGTCGTGATGCGCACGCACCGGTTGACTGCCTTCGTCTTCGTCGAGCAGCGCACTGCTCAACTCGTCACAGACGCGGATGACTTCGCTGATCGAGCCCTCCAGTTCCAGCTTGCCCTCGACGAACGCCGCACCCAGCGCATCCAGGCTCGGGTGGGTAAACTGGGTGACCATCTGCGGGTCCTTGACCACGATGGTCACGCTGGGCGCCGGGCCCAGGTTGAACTCGTGGCCATCCCAGAGTCGCAGGCGCAGTGGGAGCTGCAGATTCTGTAAGGCCGGTGGAAGTTGCGCGAGCATGGAAAATCCCCCCTTGTTTCAGACGTCTGATCTGAGGGTAGACCAACCTGGAAAAATAGCAGGCTATCGATTCGATTAGCCTTGTCTATCATTACCGGCGCCGCGGCTGCACGCCAGACACCACGCGCCACACGACAGATGACTGGGTTTGCAGCCTGCGGTTCGATGAATTTTCTTTCATCTCTCCTGAGCATCTGCCTTGAGCAAAGGCTCTTGAAAGCGCAGCAAACGTCCGGCGTTGCCCAACACCAACAGGGTGCTCAGATTGTGCAGCAGGGCCGCAATCATCGCCCCAGCCGCGCCGAGCCAGCCGAAAGCTGCAAAAACCACAATTGCCAGCGTCCAGCCCAGGCCGATCACCACATTGACCTGCAAGGTACGCCGGCACTGACGGCTCAAGCGGATGCAAGTACCGAGGCGACGCAAATCGCTGCCGATCAAGACGATGTCTGCCGACGCAAGAGCAATGTCGGCGCCACCAGCGCCCATCGCCACGCCGACCACACCGGCCTTGAGCGCGAGGGAATCGTTGATACCGTCGCCAACCACCATCGGGCGGAAGCCGTGATCGATTTCCTTGAGCACTCGATTGAGCTTGTCCTCGGGAAGCGCTTGCGCCTGGACTTCGTTGAGTCCGACTTCTTGCGCCAGGGTTCGGGCCACACTCTGACGATCACCGGTCAGCAGCAGTTGTCGACCCAGCCCCAGCTCGCGCAGTTCGCTCAAGGCAAAGCGTGCTTCAGGTTTGATGCTGTCAGCGAGCAACAGCCATGCGAGGAATTCACCGTGCAAAGCCAGACCCGCGATCGGGCCGTCGTGTTCAGGAACAAGGGTCGTTGTGATACCCAGCTGCGCGAATAATTCAGGCCGACCGAGCGCAGCTTCGCCCTTCTCTGTCATCGCCACTACACCCAAGCCTTGGCGCTCATGGATATTGGTTAGAGGCCAATAGGCTTGCTGATCGACCAATCCAGAGAGCGCCCGGCTCACCGGATGACTGCTCGCCGCGCCAAGACTGGCGGCCAGCTCCGGCACTTCGCCGGCGTCCGCGTTCAGGCTGGCGATCGACTGCAAACGCAAAGTGCCGTAAGTCAGCGTGCCGGTCTTGTCGACCACCAGCGAGGTCAGATCGGCGAGTTCTTCAAGGAACGCCGAGCTGCGAATCAGAATCCCATGGCGCGCGGCGACGGCGACACCGGCAATCGCCGTGGCCGGGGCAGACAGCACCAGCGCACAGGGACACGCCGCCACCAGCACCGCGAGCATCGCCTGGGCATCATTGGTGACGAACCAGGTCACCGCCGCCAGCAGCAACACCAGCACCATGTAACTACCAGCGTAGCGTTCGAGCAAACGGGTGATCGGCGGTTTCGAGCGTTCGGCGTTTTGCATCAGAGCGATGACTTTGCCCAAGGTCGATTCGCCGCCAGTGCGGGTGACTTCGATGCGCAGCAATCCATCGAGGTTGATCGCACCGCCGAAGACCGGCATGCCGAGGCCAGCTTCCACCGGCACCGACTCACCGGTAATCGACGCGGTGTCGAGGCTCGCCTGTCCGGATAACACACGACCGTCCGCCGGTACCCGATCGCCGGCCCGCACTTCGACGATATCGCCAGTGCTGAGCGTGCCGTTGTCCACTTCGATGATCGAGCCGTCTGCTTGCAGCTTGCGCGCATGGCTGCGGGTCAACTGGCCGAGTGCGTGAATCGCTTCCTGGGAACCGATGACGCTGCGCTCTTCCAGCACATGGCCGAAGATCATGATGATCGGCAACAACGCTGCGGTGAGCAAATCGCCGGTCGCCCAGGCACCAAGCATGGCCAGCGCGATCAACTGATCGGTGATGCCGTGCAGGCTGGGGTAACGAAGGCTGTACCACGCCGAACGCATCACCGGAACCGCTACCAATAAAGAAGCAGAACCGAGCAATAACTGACTGACACCTACCTGCTCCGGCAGCATCCAGCGCCAGACCAGCCCCAGACCCAACAGCCCGAGCGCGAGCATCGCCAGGGTCAATTGGCGCGCGGCGCGGCGTTGTTCGGCCGAGGACAACAGACTCGGCGCTGCGGTGGTCGCCGTCATTGACTGGCTCCTTGAATGATCAACCGGGAATCGTCTTTCGGGTTAACAGTGGTGACCGACCCGGCCTGGCCGAGAATCTTTGGCACGCGTTCGCGATACAGACGCAGGAGCATTTGCGGGTCGGCAGACGTGGCGAGACTCGAGACGGTTGCGGTATCGGTCGAAGCTTTTGCAACACGCTCACCCGCCTGCGCGTGGGCCACTTGCAGCGCACGGTCGGCCTGTTCGTTGGCCGATTGAGTGAGTTTTTCTGCATCGGTACGCGCGTTGGCTACCGCTTTATCGGCCTGCTGACTGGCGGTCAGAACGGCGTTGAAGGCACTGACCGCCGGTTCCGGCAGGCTCGATTGCACATCCATCCGCGACACCTGGATGCCGATGCCCTGCCCGCTCGCTTTCAGCTCAGCGAGACGCGCGTTGATGCCTTGCACCAGATCACCGCGCAATCGCTCGCGGCTCTCGGCCGCCTGATTGTCGGCGCCCACCAGCTCCGGACGAGCGACCAGAATAGTGTCGAGATCCCGCGCGGCGGACAGCGCCAGCGCACTGCGTGTCACCACCCGGTCGAGCGCTGGCAGCACATGCTCGCCCTGCAACACGAACGCATAGGGATCGGAGACCTGGTAAAACACTCGCAAGTCCAGTTGCACCACGCCGGCATCACCGGTTAATAAATAACCAGACCCGGCGAGAGCATCGCTCAATGGCGTGGCGAAAGAAGCCACACGATCAGCCTTCAGCGCCTCGTCACTGCGCAACAGATTTTCCACCCGACGCTCGATTACCCGATCCGCAGCTGGCAACAGAATTACCTGTTCAAAGGGTTGCGGCCATGCCCATAACAGACCTGCATTCTGCACGCGATCCAGCGCCCCAAAGTGCAGCACCACGGCGCGGTTCTGCGGATCGATCTGCCGCACATTCGAGCACGCCCACGCCAAGGCGGCCAACACGGTTACCGCGTAAAGGGCGATAAACGCCAGACGCCCCGCCTGAATCCACGGACTGTTCAACGCATGTGTTCCACGTGGAACTTGTTCATTCATGGTTGCGATCCGGATTTGCTGTCGAGACTCGGGGGGCCATCGACCAGCACGCGGAACGGCGCGGCATCAGTGCGCAGAATCAGTTTGGTTTCCGGTGTGACAATGGTGCCGAGGGTATCGAGCGAACGCAGCAGGTTGTACAGCTGCGGCGAGCTGGCGTAGGCGCGACCATAAATCTGCGCAGCCTCTACCCGTGACTGCGCTTCGATGTCGGCGGCTTTTACCGTGGCATCGGCTTGGACAATTCGCGCATCGCGTTCGGCAGCGGAGCGGATCTGCGCCGCCTCGCGTTTGCCGATCGCTGTGCGTTCGGTGGCGATGGTTTCACGCTCGGCGCGCATACGATCGACCGTTGCACTGAGCGTGACCGAAGGTAACGTCAGCCGCTCAATGCCGACTTGCACCACGCGCACGCCATAAGTGGCGAGCAATTGTTGATCGATCTGCTGACGCAACTGCGCTTCAAAATCGCTGATGTGCACTTGGCTGGCATCGGTGTTGACCAGATCGGCCAGGTCGAAACTGCTGGCCGTGGTTTCCAGGGCCGAGCCGACAAAGGTACGAATCTGCCGGGCCGCTTCGTCCGGCTGATTCTGCACTGCACGCATGAAGCGCTGCACGTGTTCAGGATCACCCTGCACCTGCCACGCCACATACGCTTGAACGATGATGCGCAAACCGTCCCGAGTACCGACATCCTGCAAACCGCTGGAGGTTGTCCGCAGACGCAAGTCCACCGGAATTGCCGCCTCGAACGGCGCAGGCCAGCGCCAGCTCAATCCGGGATCAAGCAAGACCCGCGAGGGATTACCGAAACGGGTGATGACCGTGGCTTCGCCGGAGCGCACTTGCACCAGACTCGCGGCAGCGATGGCAAACGCCACCAGCAACGCCGCCCAACCCATGCGCCGCCAGGGAAATGGCCCGGCGTCCTGGGCATCGCCATGATGGTGGTGACCATGGTGATGGTGATGCCCGCCGTGGCCATGGTCGTGGCTGCGGTGGTCGTGAACGTCATGCACAGGCGACTGGCTCAATGGGTGGCTCCTGGTTGAGCGTTGATACGTGCGGGCGACGGATCAGCCGGCAGCGTGAAAGTGCGCAGATCGATGGTTGGCGCATTGGCGCTGCCGCCGAGTCGATGATCGAGTACCAGCAACCTGGCCTTACTCAAGCCCTGACTGAGCTGATCGAAGTACTGCTCCAGCACGAAAGCCTGGCCGGCACTGGCGAAGGCTTTCTGTTCGGCACTGAATTTCAGGTCCGCGGTTTGCGCGGCGGCATTGATCTCCCGAGCGTTTGCCGTCGCCTGGTCGCGAACCGTGCTCGCCTGCAACTGCGCTTCGTTGCTGGCCTGCGCAGCCGCCCCGCGTTCGCGAGCGATCAACGCCTGGGCGCCGATCTGCGCCGCTTGCACACTGTGGTAGGCATTCGCCGCGCCGGCCGGTGGATGGATTGCTTCGACAACGGTGGCGAGGATCTCCACACCGCTGTTCAGTTGGTTCAGATCGCTTTGCACCGCGCGACCGATTTCCTCGGCAAGCCCTGCCCTATCGTCGCCGAGCAATCCGTCGAGGGTACGCGAGGCGAAATCGTGAACCAGAATGCGACTGGCAGTGCTGCGGAGCAGCGTCGGTACATCGGCGCTGTTATAGGTCGCTGCAAGCGCCGCCTCGTCGTTCAGACCGATGCGATAGACAAAGCGCACGTCCATATTGACGATCTGCAACCCCTGTTGCGCGTCGCGGCTGCTGGCAATGACCTGGGATTTGTCATTGACGTGGCTGGCGTCCCACAAACGGTTGGAGGTCAGCGGTGCCGGGCCTTCAGCGGAATCGGACTGCACGGCCAACGGCTTGTCGCCGACGCTGGTTGCCAGTTCGTGGACGACGCCGTTTTCAACGCTCAGCACGCGCCCCAACGGCCAAGGCAATCCGGCGTGCAAACCTGGGCCGAACACCTGCTCCGGTTTACCGAAGCGCTCATAGATGCCGCGACCTTGCAGAGGGATTTCATGTAAGCCGGTCAGCATCCACCCGACCAGTGCGACCACTGCCATCACTGGCAACAGGGCCCGGCGCATGTAACTGAACGCCCAGATCTGGCGCAGATCGATGCCGAAACGGTTGTGCATTTCATGCTGCAGCGCCAGCCACGGTTGCGGCGGCCAGCGCAGCATATCGGCGATAAAACTGCGCGCCAGCAGGGTCGGTTCGAGTTGTTCGCGGCGCGGGCTGAAGACTGACAGCACCGCGCGCAACAACAGTTCGATGGCAACCAACATCGGCAGAATCGCGCTGATCACCGCGATGCGAACTGGCCAAACCGCGTGTTCACTGGCGAACAACAGACACAGTGCACCGATCAGAAGCGAGAAGATCACCACCCGGGCCAGTTGCCCGAGCGCCGCCGCTTCCGGCCATTGCGCCGGCGGCTCCTGTGCCAGGTGCCGCTCCAGCACCAGCAAGGCGAACGCCATCAACAACGCCAATGCCGCAGCGATGCTCGCCGAAATACCCAACGCCGCTGTGGGTAACGCCAGATTCCATACTTGCTCGATACTGAGCAGGACCAGCAACGCCCAGCCGCCGAGCCACAACGTCGGCGCGCCGATTTGTCCGAGCAGATGCCGGCTGCGCTGATTCAGGCGCTCCAGAAGCCTTTCGTACCAGCCATCGGCTGTGGCGCCCTCCTCCACAACTGCCGGTTGCGAACTCAACGGATGCAGTACTCGCGCGCGCCATTGCGTCACCCACCAGGCCGATTGCAACCCGGCGACGAGCACCAGCAACGCTGCGCTTTGATTGATCAACAATGGCAACCACAGTGATCGTGGCGCAAACAGGCCGACGAAAAACGCCAACACCCAGCCCACCGCTGTTAATCCACCGAGGCCATAAGCCAGCCGACGCAACTGGCGTCCCTGCGCGGCTGCTTGCTGAAAGCGTGGCAGCCCGGTCACTGGCGTGGCGTCCAACTCAAGATCGACTTGCATATCACCCCGGCTACATTGTTCTTGACGTTACGATATAACGAAGGCTGTGAAATATTCGTACACAATTACACTTATTCAAAGACGCCGCAGCTGTCGCTTGCCTGAAGCCTTGACCGAAATGTTCGTCAACGCTCATATTACGCACATAATTTTTATCGCAACTAATCTTGGCTATCCCCATCGAGCAATCTGGAGCAAGCGCATGAGCAACTATGACGTGGTGATTCTGGGCGGTGGCCCCGGTGGATATAACGCGGCCATCCGCGCCGGCCAGCTCGGCCTCAAAGCCGCTTGCGTCGAAGGACGTTCGACCCTCGGCGGCACCTGTCTGAACGTCGGTTGTATGCCGTCCAAAGCCTTGCTGCACGCTTCGGAGCTATACGCCGCTGCGGCCGGTACGGAATTCGCCAACCTCGGCATAGAGGTCAAACCGACGCTGAACCTGGCGCAGATGATGAAACAGAAAGACGAAAGCGTCGCCGGCCTGACCAAGGGCATCGAGTTTCTGTTTCGCAAGAACAAGGTCGACTGGATCAAGGGCTGGGGCCATATCGACGGCCCGGGCAAGGTCACGGTGACCGACGCTCAAGGCAACAAGACCGAGCTCAGCGCCAAGGACATCATCATTGCCACCGGCTCCGAGCCCACTCCCCTGCCCGGGGTCGAGATCGACAACCAGCGCATCCTCGATTCCACCGGCGCGCTGTCGCTCGGTGAAGTGCCCAGGCATTTGGTGGTGATTGGCGCCGGAGTGATCGGCCTGGAGCTGGGTTCGGTATGGCGGCGACTCGGCGCGCAGGTCACCGTGGTCGAATACCTTGATCGTATCTGCCCCGGCGTCGATGGCGAGGCCGGCAAAACCTTGCAACGCGCGCTGAGCAAACAAGGCATTGCCTTCAAATTGAGCTCGAAGGTCACCAGCGCCACCAGCTCCGCTTCAGGCGTGCAGCTGAGTGTCGAACCTGCCGCAGGCGGCGCTGCCGAGCTGATTGAAGCCGATTATGTGCTGGTGGCCATCGGGCGCCGGCCGTACACCCAAGGCCTGGGTCTGGAGAATGTCGGCCTGAGCACCGATAAACGCGGCATGCTCGCCAACAAGCAACATCGCACCGAAGCCGCCGGGATCTGGGTGATTGGCGACGTCACGTCCGGGCCGATGCTCGCGCACAAGGCCGAAGACGAAGCCATGGCCTGCGTCGAACAGATCCACGGCAAGGCCGGCGAAGTCAATTACGCGCTGATTCCCAACGTCATCTACACCCAGCCGGAACTGGCCAGCGTCGGCCAGACCGAAGAACAGCTCAAGGCCGAAGGGCGCGCCTACAAGGTCGGCAAGTTTCCCTTCACTGCCAACAGCCGGGCGAAGATCAATCACGAAACAGAAGGCTTTGCCAAAGTCCTCGCCGACGAGCGCACGGACGAAGTGCTCGGCGTGCACCTAGTTGGCCCGAGCGTTAGCGAGATGATCGGCGAGTTTTGTGTGGCGATGGAGTTCAGCGCATCGGCCGAGGACATCGCCCTGACCTGCCATCCCCACCCGACGCGCTCGGAAGCTTTGCGTCAGGCAGCGATGAATGTCGAGGGGATGGCGACGCAGATGTAAATCTCCAAGCCTTGCGCGCTCCTTCGCGAGCAGGCTCGCTCCCACATTGGAATGCGTTACCCCTGTGGGAGCGAGCCTGCTCGCGAATGGCACCACCCGGTCTACAGCGGCAGATGCCCCAACGGCAACGCCCCCGGCGCTTTCACTGTGTGAATGGCAAAGTTGCTACGAATATCGCTCACCCCCGGCAGCTTCAGCAGGTGCGCGCTGACAAAGCGGTCGTAAGCGCGCAAGTCTGGCACCACCACTTGCAACAGGAAATCCGACTCCCCGGACACCAGAAACGCTGAGACCACTTCAGGCAACGCAGTGACAGCGGCATAAAAAGCCTCGGCGCGTTCTTCGTTATGCCGCTCGACCTTGACCCCGACAAACACCGTCAGCCCCAGCCCGACTTCATCACGGTCGAGATTGGCCTGGTAGCCGCGGATCACTCCTGCTTCTTCAAGCATGCGCACCCGCCGCAGGCAGGGCGAGGCTGACAGGCCGATTTCCTCCGCCAGCTCGACGTTGCTCAGGCGGCCGTTGCGCTGCAGCGCAGCGAGAATCTTGCGGTCATAGGCGTCAAGTTTCATCTTTGGCAGATTCCGATAGTTACACGCTGGAAAACCAGCAGGTTATGCCAAACACGGAGGGTTTTGAAGCTGACTACGCAAGCACCTGCCCTGCCCTCTCGCTCTAGACTGGCGCGACCAAATCGACAATGAGAGGGCGCGACGTGGCAAGTCTCTGGCTGTTTATCCTGACCCTGGCTGTGGTGCTTTTATTGCCGGGGCCGGACATGATCCTGCTCTTGCAAACCGGTGCGCGGCAGGGGCGCGGCGCTGCCTTGGCCACAGCCGTGGGCCTGGCCATCGCACGGGCCTGTCATGTGGCATTGGCGGCGCTGGGGCTGGCAGCGCTGTTCAAAACGGCACCGTGGACGTTTGATGTGGTGCGCATCGCGGGTGCGGCGTACCTGCTGTGGATCGGCATTCAATGTTTTCGCAGCTCGCTGGTGCCGAGCCTGCAATCCCAAGAGCGGGCACCTGCACACGGCCACTGGCGCGAAGCGATCCAGCGCGGCCTGCTGACCAACCTGCTCAACCCCAAGGCCTTGTTGTTCTGCTCGGTGCTGCTGCCGCAATTCATCGTCAGTCACGGCGCGCCGGTGTTGAGCCAGTTCGCCGTACTTGGCCTGGTGCTGGTCAGCGTCGGCCTGCTGTTTGACAGTGTTGTCGCCCTGACCGGCGCGGCACTGGGCCGTTGGCTGCAACACAGTCCAACAGCCCAGCGCGTTCAGCAATGGCTGTTCGGCAGCCTGTTGATCGGCTTCGCCGTACGCCTGAGCTTCCTTCAGCAGGCTTAAGCCTGGCGCACCTTGCGTTGACGACGGGTGATCAACACAAGCGCGGCAAGAGCGACCAGCACCATCGCGCCAATCTGCACCGGCCACTTGTAAGGTCGCAGCGTCGCACGCACCGCGTCGGTGACTTGGGTGACGTAGCGCTTGTCGGCATTTTCGAAGTCCGGGTACGGGCATTGATTGCCGAAGTCTTGCGCCCACGCCACGTAAGGACCTTCTTTGACGTAGCGCTGATAAAGCGCACTCTGGTCTGCAAGGCTGCTGTTCCAGCCGGCAGCGTTGCACAGCACCGCGGCAAATGCCTGGCTGGTGTGCGGCAGGTGATCGGCGGCGCGACTGGCCAATGCCGTGGCGACAAAACGATAGTGATAACGCTGATCCGGTTGCGCGGCGCTGGCCTGCTGGCGCTGCACTTCCGCTGCGGAAATCAGCGGGCCGACATCCAGCTTCGTGCTCTCCAGCGTGTAGCTGCCGCCGAATGTGGCGTAATCAGGCGCCATCTCATAACCGAGGATGTCCATGCCCCACTCCCGGGCTGTCCATGCGGCGTTGTACAACGCACTGGCGCGTTTGCTCGGCCACCATGCCGCCTTGGCCTTGAGCCGTTGCTCGCCATAGAGCCGGGCCTTGTGCTGCAGATCGTCACTGGCAAAGTAACTGACCGCTTCCTCGTAACGTCCCTCACGCAGCAACCGTCGACCGAGCAGGTTGCGCAGATTGGCGGCCACCGACAGCGGCACGTAGTTATCGCGTTCCTGCTGCGTCAATGGCGGCGGCGCCGGCACGTTCTCATCAACATACTGTTTAAGCTCATCGACCGTCAGCACCCGCTCGGCAACGGTGGCGGCATCGAACCAGTAAATGCTGTTGCTGCGGTACAACTGGACAAAGGCTTGCAGGTATTCGCCGCGTTGCAACGCCAGGATCGCGCTTTCGCCCTCGACCCGGCATTTCGGCTGCACGGTTTCAAACGCCCAGTCCGGTGTGCGGCGATAACCCCAGTCTTCGTTCTGCGGGAAAGCCTGGGCGGCTTTGGCGTAGGCTGCCGCGGCGGCAGTCGTGTCGCCATCACGCACCGCCAGTTTTGCCCGCAACCACCAAGCGAGCCCGCCGTCCCCGGCATTTTCCAGGAAGGCCTTGGCAGACGCGTAATCGCCCTGTTGATAACTCATTGCCGCCAATCGATCGGCATTGTCGAGGCTGCCATGTGTGCTGTTCTGCAACAGTCTTACCAGTTTCTTTTCATTCGGCGGCTGTTCACCGAATGACCAGCCCTGACGACTGACCAGCGACGCCGTGACCAGTTGCTGCACCGCTGGCTGCTGCAGCAGCTTCGCCAATTGGGCTTGGGGCAATTCAGCCAGTTCGTTCATCAGTTGCTTGAGCGAGGTGTAACCGACCGCCGAGCCGTGCAGGTTCTGCGCTTCGTACAGTTCGATGGCGCCGCTCCAGTCGCCCGCGCTGCGCAACACCCGCGCTTCTTCACCGAGGCTGGCAACGCCCAGTTCCAGCGGATCGCTGAAGCCATCGATGCTCAGCTGCCGGGCCTGACGAAAGGCAGCGCGCGCCTGTTCCAGCGCTTCGATACGGTCATGCGCCTCGGTGCTCATGGCGAAAGCGATGCGCCCCAGGGAATACGCCGCCCAGGTACTGCGCAACGGACGCTGCTCTGCCGGCAGCGCCAGCACCTTGTTGAAATAATCCGTGGCCGATTGCTGATCGCCGCTGGCAAAGGCCACTGCGCCGGCGACGTACAAACGGATTTCCGCCGGCAGACCGGCGCCCTGCTCGTCAGCCTGACGCGCGTCGTTGAGCCCGCGCAAGCGCTTGACCAAGGCTTGCTGCTCGGCGCTCAGGCCGACCTGTTCAGCCTGTTCCCGTGCCAGCTCCGACGCGTTGTCTTCGGCGTAATCGTTGGGGTTATGGGTCGCGGCGGTGACATTTTTCAGCCCGGCAATGGTTTTGCCGAGGCGACTGATTTCGAAGCTGAAGCTGCCTTCGGGCAAATCGGCCAACGTCTGCGCGCGATTGTCGAGCAGGCGCATCGGGAAGTCCGGGCCGCAGGCCAACGCCGAGCCCAGCGGCAGGCTGAGGCTCAGGCACAGCAGATGGCGGGGCCAGTTACGGGTCAACATGCGAACCTCCTTGATCAATATGTGCACAACGCGCCCAACCGATAGCGCGCTGCCCGCCCGCCGGCAAGCGGCCGTCACGCAGGCGGGTGAAGGTAAGCAGATTGGCACTTTGTTGCAACGAGTAACCGGCGAGCGCATCGGCGCCAGCACAGTCCTGCACCTTCAGCGTGATTTGCGCGGGCCACGGGATGTCGAGATTGCCGCGGTTTTCGAGCTGGATGTCATAGAGTCCCGCCTGCTCTTTGAGCGACAGGCCGAAATGACTGCTGAGCAAATCACCTCGAGCCACGGCGCGTAAAGTCGTCAGGCTCCAGGCGCGACGATCGTTGGCCAGCGGCAGACGAAACCAGATCAGCCCGGCGAGATGCTCGGGCGGGTCGTCGCGCAAGGTCTTGGCCAATTGGCTGAGTTGCAGCGGATCGGCGAGCAGCTCCCGGCGCTGTCCGCCGCGCTCGAGTTGCACTTCGCTTTCCACCACCGGCGCACCACCGTCAGTTGCCAACAGCGCAACGCCATAAGCCGGCAGCGCCAGATAGAACGGTTTGTCGCTGGCACGTGCCCAGGCCTTGGCCCACTTCAAGGCCTGCTGTGGATCAAACAGACCTCGTCGCGGATCGCTCACCGCGTGAACCTGCAGCACGCTGCTGTCGACGCTCTGCAAAAGTGCCGGCAGCCGAGGGCTGTCGAGCCAGGCCGGCAGCGCGGTGATGCTCAGAGGCAGAGATGGCGGCAAGACGGAGCGTAGATGCTTGAGCAAGTCAGCGTATGCGGGCAGCCGCGCATTGCCGGCATCGTGGTCGATCTCGACGCCGCTCAGCGTGAGGCCCCGCGCCTGCCAGTCGGCGATGACTTGCAGAATCTGCGCGGTGACCTGCTCCTGATCCAGCGATCGAAGCTGACCGTCGAGGCGAACCACCGCGATCAAAGGTCGGTCATCCGCTTTCAGTAACGCTGGATCGACCTGCGCCCTGCTCCAACGGGTACCGGGAAAACCCTGCAATGCCAGCACCCGCAACGTCGAGAAGTCACTGCGACTGTCGCTCAATGCCGGCGCGTGCGCGGACGTCCATTGGCGCTGCCAGACATAGAGTTGCTGGTCCAGGGCAGGTGCGACGTGTTGCTCGCAACCCGCAAGCAAGACGCCAAGAAACAGACCCACGATAAACCGCATACCCTGAAAATCCCTGAGACCACAAGCCGCAAGGTTACACAAAAACCCCGTAGGAGCTGACGAGTGAAACGAGGCTGCGATCTTTTGATCGTGCGTTAACAATCAGGATCAAAAGATCGCAGCGTGCCGCAGCTCCTACAGGGATGCCGCAGGCTTGCGCGCAATGATCACCTGACTCTTCGCCACCACCGCATCCAGCGCCTGTTTGATCTGCGCCCCGCGCGGGGAGTCGAGTACCGCTTGCCACGTGTCGGCCCAGTGATTGAGCAGTGGGTGATCAGGGTTGCTGAATTCGACCTTGGCTTCCCAGAACAGCATCATCCACATCGACCAGTAAAAGCCGTATTGGCTATGGCTGATGATTTCCAGCCCGGCGTCGCCGACCATTGCCTTGAACTGCTCTTCACTGATGATGCGTATGTGATTGGGTTTCTGGAAGTACTCGGGCGCGGCGATGTCCTTTTGCAGGTCTTCGGAGCTTGGGTGCGGCACGCTGAGCAGGTACAACGCGCCAGGCTTTCCGACCCGCACCAGCTCAGCGAGAAACTGCGCAGGGTCGTCGACATGTTCGATCACTTCCGTCGAGACCACACGTGTCGCCGTGGCGTCGGCAATCGGCAGCGGATTGCAATCGGTGACGTGGCACTCGACTTCGCGCGCCGGGGTATCGCTCAAGCGCTGACGGGTGGCTTCGACCTTGGCCGCATCGATATCGGCAATGATGATCTTCGCCCCGCGCATGCCGCAGAAATGCACGTTACCGCCATCGCCGCAGCCCACATCGAGCAGCGTGTCGTCGGGGGTCACCGGGAACCCTGTGAACAGTTCGCCGGTTTGCTGATTGAACCAGCCGCTGAGCATCGCATCGTGCAGGCCGAGCATGTACGGGTCGGTCTTCTCGGCAACCGCCACAACAGGCTGCGCCGGCGTGGCGTTCGTGAGTTTCTTCAAAAGGCTCAGCATGAGGTGGCTCCAGGGGATGGAAGGGCGGATCGGGGCGTGCCGAGGCGCTTGACCAGCGCGGCGCCACGGTTGCGCATCGGCATTTCGATCAAGCGGTAATTCAGTTCACTGAACAGCACGATCAGGCCGAATCCCAGCAACAGCGTGACCACCGGATGCCCGGCCGGACTCGGCAGACCGGCGCTCTGCAAACGGAAAATCAGTTCACGCACCAGTTGATAGGCCGGGATATGGATCAGATAAATGCCATAGGAGCGGCTGCCGACCCACGCGAGCAACCGTTGCACCGCACCGGCAGGCACCAGGTAATCGCGGTTGTATGAAGCGATCCACACCAGCACGGCACTGAGCAGCGCGATTGAACCGATGCGATAAGGCGCGAAGGTGAAACGATCGGTGGCCATGAAGCTGAGCAGCAATGCGATGGCGATGAAGGCTGAAATCCCGGCCCACGGCCGCGCCAGCCAGGTTGGCTGCCAGCGCTGATAGCCGGGCCGTGCGCTCCACATCGCCAACAGCACGCCAAGGGCCAGCGCGTCGGTGCGCACCACCATCAGCAACGGGGTGCGCACGGTCAGAATCTGCACCGCGACCAGCGCCAGCAGTGCCCAGACCAGACGCTGGCGAAACAGCAGAATCAGCAGCGGAAACAGCAGATAAAACTGTTCCTCCAGCGCCAGGCTCCAGTAGACAAAACTGCTGCCGTATTCGTATCGGAAGAAGCTGTCGGCAAAACGGAAATTGGCGTATTGCAACACGCCGGCCAGGGTCGCTTGCAAGTTGGCATGCCAGGTACCGAAAGCGCCGGAGCGATTGAGGAACACACAGGCCAGCAGCATCAGCGCGAGCCATAGCCAGGCCGACGGCAACAGGCGATAGGCGCGGCGCAGCCAGAAGTTGCGCGTCTGCTGCCAGCACTCCTGGCGACTGGTACAACCTTGCAACGCCGGAACCAGGCTGCGAGCGATGACAAAGCCGGAGATGGCGAAAAACAGATCGACGCCCCACCACGTTTGCAGACTGCCGTGAATGCTGTCCAGCAAAGGCACCGGGTCCGCGAACAGACTGCCCTGCAGGTGATGGAACAATACCCCCAGCACGGCGACGGCGCGCAGCACTTCTATATCCATGATGCGCTTGCCGTTCATGCTTGGCAGGCTTCCCCCGCAGCGGCACGGTGTTCGAACAACTGTGCAAGAAATGCCCGCAGGCGCTGCTCGGCCACAGCCTGACTGCAAAAAGCCTGCAGGCTGTCGACCGCTTGTGCGGACATCGCGGCATAACGCTGCGGCTGGTTTTTTGCAACGTCGTAACTGGCCCGGTAGGCCTCACATAATGATGCCCAGTTGGTCACGTACCGCAGCGTGCGAAATGCCTTGCGCGGATCGTGCGGCCAGGCGGTCAGTTCGTCGGTGGACTCGATCAGAAACGCGTTCTCAGCGTTCAGGTAATCGATCATTGCCGTGGTTCGAGGCGCTACTGCGGGCTTGCCGCAAGACATGAATTCCATCAGAGGCAGGCACTGGCCTTCCCCGTAGGACGTGTTCACGACATAACGAGTCGCCTGCACGAGTCGCTCGTAGTCCGGATCGGCGAGATAGCCGTGAATCAACACGATACGGCATCGATAGGACTGGTTTTTGTACAAATGATGGAGGATGTCAGCCAGCGCCTCTTCAGCATCGAAGTGCGTCAGTTTCAGCACCAGGGTAGCGTCTTCGACTTCGCGAAAGCTCACACAGAACGCGCTGAGCATGTCCTCCCAGTTCTTGCGGCCATCGCCGGGATTGAACACTGACGTATACACCACGCCCTCAAGGGACAGGGTCTGCTCGGTCACTGGTGCGGCAAAATCAATCCCCTCGCCGCTGCGCAAATGCTCTGGGGCGAAGGCATTCAAGTCGAGCTGACGGCTGTCGGCCACCACCCCTTTGATCGTCAGCCGCAGCGGCTCGGCAGCGCAATGATCCTGTGCTTGCCTGCCGCGTGCGGCGAAGCGGTCCCACACCGGCGCCGGGATAGCGCTGATCGGGTAGTCCGCGGACATGGCTTCGCGGACCGCAGCGACGGTATAACTGGAATGGGTGACAGCCGCGCCGCAGGCGTGCAAAACGCTGCGCCAGTCGTTGCGTGGCTCACCGGCGAACGGCTCGTTGGGGATCGTGCTGAACTCCCAGGCAAACACCGGCACGGTCGGACACGCCAGATCAACGGGCGTACGGTGCGGCGGGGAAAACGACAGGAACACACAGGGCTCGCCCCGAGCCAGGCATTCGCCATAGAGCGCATCGACTTGCGTCTGCGGATCAGCCACTTCGATAACCCGCCCGATTCGTTCGAGAACCGGTCGATATTCCTTGAGGACGAAGTAATAGCTGTATTCGGAACGCCCCAGGTTTTGCGTGATGGTGTGCTGATTGGTTTCAGAATGAATGATGATCAGCATGAGGCGTTATCCAGAACAGGCTCGATATCAGCGGCCGTGGGAGCCAGCGCGAAAAAATCCGCCAGGCGTGTCTGCAATGGCGCGAACGCGCAGTAATCGTGCATCCGCTCGATGGCGGCGGCCGACATCCGCTGATAGTCCTGCGGGTGCGCAGTGGCCATGCGGTAACTGTTTTCGTAGGCGCTTTTCAGCGAACCCCAGTCCGGTCGGTAGCGCAGGGTGCGGTAAATAATCCGCGTGTCCTGGGGCCAGATCGTCAACTCTTCGCTGGACCTGACCACGAATGCCACCGAGTCGTCGATGTAATCCTCCATGGCGGTGTGGGCCGGCGCGATCACCGGTTTGCCGCTGGACATGAACTCCATCAAGGGCAGGCACAGGCCTTCGCAGCGCGAGGCATTGACGTAGAACGTCGCCGCCTTGTAGAGCTCGGCATACTGCGCGTCGTCAAGGTAGCCGTGCATCACCACAACGCGGCAAGCGAACGGGCTGAGCTGCGCGAGCAACGTCATCAATTCGCTGTAATACAAGGCCAGATCGTTCTGGGTGATCTTGACCACCAGGGTCGCGTCCGGCTGCTCGCGAAATGCCCAGCAAAACGCGGTAATCAGTTGATGCCAGTTCTTGCGGCCATCCTTGGGATTGAAGACCGAGACGTACACCACACCGTCGACACGGGTTTCAACGATGCCGTCGGTGGCCGGCAGGTCCAGCGGCGGTGGTTCGCTGAGCGGAATCGGTTGCGCGCCGCAAATGGCGGGCAGACGTTGCTCGAGCCAGGCGTGAAGGTTGTCGGGAACGCGATCACGAACCCCTTCCCAGTACCAGTTCTGCAGGTATTTCACCCGTGGGACCGGCTCTGCCAGGTCACGCCCGAGATCCAGTGCCCATAGCCGCAGATAATGCCGGGCGATGACGAACCGGCGCTTCAGGGTCAGCGGCGGTGGACGCGCGGCTTCTATTTCAGCCGCCAGCGCAGCTTCTTCTTCAGGTGTCAAAGGGACGGGACTCAGCGCATCGGCGGACAAGCCAAGTTCGCGGCTATCGAAAATACAGCCTCTGATCGCCAGGGTTACCCCCGCATTGATCGGTGTCGGGACATGCGCCTGGCGGATATCCGAAAACCTTTCCCATAGCGCTGTCGGTAGCACCAGCACCGGAAAATCCTCACCCATGGCCCGCCGGATCGCCCGGGCAGTGTGGCTCGACAAGGTGATGACCCGGCCCTGGCGCGCGAGCATTTGCGTCCAGTCCTGGCGCGGGTCGTTGTCCCACTGTTCATCGGGAATCGAGTCGAACTCCCACGCCACGACGCAGACCGTCGGGCATTGCAGATCGGCCGGGGTTTTCTGCGGTGGGGCAAACGACAGGAATACGCTGTCTTCGCCTGCGGCGAGCAATCGGCGGTAGAGGGGATCGACTTCTGCCGGGGCGGATACGACATGCACACGACCAAGACTTTCCAGCAACGGACGATAGGCCTTGAGCACGAAGTAATAACTGTATTCGGGACGGCCGAGACTCTGGCTGATGGAGCTGTCGCTGACGTCCGAGTAAAGAATGAAATTCATGGCATCCCACGATAAAGCTGCCATTCCGGCAACTTCATGCTGTGACGGCCAGAGATGGATCGGGCCGGGAATCCCGACACGGCGTCCTTCATCAGACACGTCTTAGTTCTTGTTTTAGTGGTCAGTTTCACTCTGCGTCGCAACCCCCGTGTTCAACTTCGGAATATCGCGACGAGGGGCATTCTAAACACATCCATTGAGGGTTCGGGAACCATCGGGCGTGAAT